>JBKPOZ010000071.1:0-8067 GCA_046733355.1 Pseudomonadota bacterium
CGAGCATGTCTTTCAGTGCGGGCTCGGGAACGCTTCGAGTGCCGGAAATGAGCCTCGCCAGCCACCCCTCCTTGGGCAGGAACGCGGCGGCGGGCGCCGGTTTGATTTTGTTGAACAAAGCGCGCTGGTCGTTGGCGTCATTCGGGTCGACGATCGATTCCGGTGAGCCCGTCATGATAACGTCCGGCGTGCAGGCTGTCGTATGTTGACCGTCGCGGCCCATGGAGCTCCATGCGTTCAGGCTGAACGTCTGCACCTTATACACCGGCATGTCGGCCACCTTGGCGGCAATCAACTCGTGATTGACCACCGGCACGGTGCGCAGCTTGCGCTCTTGCAGAAGCTTTACGTTCGGATTGGACCGCTCGGCGTACTGCACGAAGAATCCCACGTCGGCACGCGCTGAGGCCACTCGGTCGATCACGGCGGTGGCGTTCTCGACAACCTGGATGTTGCGTGCCCGGCCGAGACCGTTCGGATCCACCTTTTGCAGGAACTCGAACGAAGCACGGGAGCCGCCGTCGGCCACGGCAAATTGCAGCCGCCGCGCACTGCCGACGATTTGCCCGAACTTCACCACGGCCATGTCGTTATTTCTTGTGACCATCCATAGCCCCTCGCAGGCCAGCGTCCTGATCACGACGAGCTTCTTCGCGCCTTCAATATTGTCGAGCGCCCACCGGGCCAGTATGTCGAGCTGGACAAAACCAAGGGACCGGGGATCGGCGAGAACCTTTGCGATGTTGTCTAGCGTCCCCCCGCTCGGCGTGCAGGAGTACCCATGGAACCCGGCACTTTCGAGGATGACGACGATCGGCGGACAGAATGAACTGTGATAGGCGCCGAATTGACTGGCCGTATAGATGGCCTTCGCCTGCTGATCATGCGCGGCCGAGGCTGCGCCGATTGTCAGAAAGCCTGTGATCGCAAGCGAAGAGATGGTCGAACGGCCCATCCGAACTGCCCTTTCAACCCGCTACGCCGGCATCACTCGCGGACATACAATGCGGCATCGGTCGGCTGGCGGAACAGCGCGTCGCTCGGAGACTGGATCGTCCGCACAGCCGACATCTTCCCATGAAGGCTGTGACGGGCGTGTGAACCCTAAGGTGCTTGCGAGCCGTCGCCCGGACCAACACGAAACCGCCCCGTCCGGAGTCGAGGTGGGGCGGGGTTCCAGGCGCCCTCATCATGCAGCATTGAGGGCTCCCACGGGAGAAACGTGTCGCCGGTGTATGGGTTCCTACTCTCGCCGCCAGCTTTTCGCGAAGGCAGCCATGGCCTCCCACAACCGCTCTTGCCCCGAAAGCGGACTTCCGAAAGGCAATTTGCTAGCGCAATCGCGGCCACACGGAGCGGAGCGTTAGCCGATGGGATGCGAGGGTCCGCAGCCGTTCGCAAATGCGGTGGCATGACAATGGTTCAGAATCAAATCAGTTCAGAGCACTTTGGTATGCCCTGCGCAGCGATGGACTTCGGCGGAAGCGAAATCAGTCTTAGTCCCCGCAAAATTGCTGAAGCCTTGTGCGCCGTAGGAACATAAGCACGAGGGGTGCCCCCCTCCATTAAATTGCATTCGGTCATCAATCGCACAGATGCTTGATGTAAAATCTGTCACACGGCCTGCGGTATGCTGACGGATTGATCCCATGCCCATTTCGGACCTCTGAGGGCGAGCCATTCGACCCTGAGATCAGACGTATCATCCGCCTTGCATTCGAGGCGGCGCGGCCATCATGCGGATGCGATCCTCGCCAAGAGGATCATCGAGCTTGCCGAAACGGGCGAGCGCAATCCCGATGCACTGTGCGAGCAGGCGCTAAAGGGCAGCGAATATGACCCTTGAACAGATCGCGTCCCTAGAGGCTGCACGCGCAGCATCCCATCGAGCATTGAAAGCCGTGAGCGATTTTAGAAATTCACTGGTTTGCCACGATGGGGTTATCGGACGCGATATAGAGCTGGTAGCCCAATCCATGGATTTGATCGCCCGCAGTCGTGCGCGGTTGGGCGTACTACAAGCAGGTCGCTAAGCGGAACCGCGGAACGAATAGTTGACATTGCGCGTTCGTCACCTACCGGACGAACGAGCGTCATCGTGTCAAGCAGGGCAGAAGAATATCGGCGTCTTGCGGACGAGTGCTTGCAGGTAGCCAATCAGCTTCCGGCCGGCCAGCGAGCAAGCGTCCTAGCGATGGCTCAGACCTGGCAGCGATTAGCCGAAGAACAGGAGCACGCTACTGATATGCAAAGGAGCCGGCCTAACGATTAGGCCGCCCCCCACGAAATGCCCGCAAAACCTAGTCGACCCGGTTGCAGGCTGCGCGCTGTTGTGCTCTGCGCACTCCAATGCAAATCTCTTGCGCTAAATACGTTGCACAAGTAGGCGAGAGAGAAAGCCCAGATCAATCCTGCCTCGCTCCAACCGTATTGGCCATTGTGGCGCCGCGGGCGCCTAGGGGCTTTGGCCTCCCGGTCGTGGTGTCGCGGGCGGTTTGATGCTCGGTTTCCGCGTTTAGTTCGGCCCCGATCAGCACAACGATGGTCGACAGCCAAATCCAAAACATGAATGCAATGATGGCACCGAGAGAACCATAGGTTTTATTGTAGCTACCGAAATTCTCCGCGTACCAAGAAAATAGTATCGAAACGACGAGCCAGGAGACTGCCGCGACCGCGCTGCCCCATGTGATCCAGCGCCATTGAGGTTTCTCGCGGCTGGGTCCGTAACGATAGAGAATTGCGAGCGCCAAGCTGACGACAATGAGCAGCGCTGGCCAGCGTCCGATCTTGATCACCATCTCGGTCGCTTCCCCAAGCCCGATGAAATCCAACACGATGGGGAGAACAACCATTATGCCCATCGCAGCGAGTGCAAAGACGATAGCCAATACTGTGAACGTCAGCGATATGATGTTAAGCCAGATGAAGCTGCGCTTTTCCGGTTCATTGTAGACCAAATTGAGGGCATCGAAGAGCGACTTCATCCCGGCATTGGCGCTCCATAATGATGCCAGCAGACCGCCAATGAAAGTTAGCCCTAGCGCGGTTCCTCCTTGCGACGCCACCCGCGTAATCTGATCACGAATGACCTCGACGGCTCCGCCCGGCACTAGTCCGGCGATACTGTCGAGATGCGATGTGATGGTGGTCGGATCGGCAAACAGCCCGTAGAGTGCAACGAGCGCGGCGATTGCGGGAAAGAGCGCCAACACTGAGTAAAAGGTCACACCTGCGGCGACCACGATGATGCGGTCGTTGCCGATGTTCTTCCACATACGGAGAAGAATGTCCTTCCAGCCCCTGGCGGGAACTTGCAACGGATGCGTTGCCGCTCTTCCGCGATCGCGGCCGTGCTGAAAAGCAAGTACGCGGCCTTTGTGCTGGTCGCTGCCCGGGTTAGACCCGGCAGGCGGGGCAGCTTGCGACCGACTGAACCCCAGTGCAAGCAGAGCCACAGTCACACCGGTGACCCACAGCGGGACCCGATCTGGATGGGTTCGCTCAGGTTGGTGCCAATCGGGCCGGCTAGTGACGCTCATGCACCGGCTCCGATTTGGGCTCGCCGGTTTCGTCGCTGCAAGTATCGGCTTCGCTCGAGGGCGCGATGCTCGTGTCGTGTATCTTGGACGTGGCTTCGTTCGCAACAGCCTCACCTGAGAGGTCTTGACGCTCCGCCTCCTGTTGCGCTGCGTCGTAAGCGCGTTCGCCCACGTTCTTGACCTTCTGGAACTGCTCTCCAGCGAATTCCCTGGTCTGTTCTTTGAGCTCGTCACTGACATCGCCCATGAGCTGATCCTCCGCTTGTGTTCGCGGTAGCAGAGCGCCGATCGCCGCCCCAACAGCAAGGCCCATCCCCGCCAACACCAACGGCTGGTCACGGCAGAAGTCCATGATATCCCGGCCACTCGCCGCAGCACTGCTTCTAATCCTGGAAGCAGAACTGGCCACCGTGGTTGCCGCCCGACCAGCGCCGGCCGCCGCGCGGTCGTAGGTGTCGGATACCGTATCGCCAAACGCGACACCTGCGGCGGTCGCTGCGTCCTTTAAGCGGACCGTGGTATCTTTCACCTGGGATGCGGCGTCCTTTACGTGGGAAGTTGCATCGCTCATCGTCTCCTTCGCCTGCCGCGCCGTTTCGGCCGCCGCCGCACTCATTGCGGCTGTCCCTGCGCGCATACGTTCACGACCGCCAGCGGCTGCCGCGCCCACCGCGTCGCTCGCACGCCTTCCGGCCTCGCTCATCCGCTCGTTGGCCTCACGGCCGCCAGCCTCCGCCGTTTCCGCCTGGTCCGACAGCCACGCACGCCCCTTGTCGGCGACAGAAGCCGTGCGCTCGCGCACTTTGTCAGCCACAGAAGCGGTGCTCTGTCGCAACCTGGACACGTTAATGCCTTTGCCGAACATGAGCCAGGCGAAACCTGCCGCCATCACGGCGACGGGTAACGGGTTGTTCGCGACCTGCTGCTTGAGATGCTGGAAGAACAGGCCGCCAGTCGTGTCCTGCGCATAGCCAACGAATTGATCGACCACCTCTCCGGGGGTCATGCGCGCCCGCAACTCATCGAGCGTGTCGGCAAGCTGATTGCGGGAGGATTGGGTCTCTCGTTCAAGCTGCTCGCTGTCGGTCATAGTCGTGCCTCATCTGTTGCTTGGCTGCGGCAGCATCGCGCTGCAGCTGTTGAATGGTTTTGTTCGGCATTAGGCTTTTCACGCGCAGCCGCGATACGCCGATGAAGACCAAAATTAATCCGACGGCCAAGGCGCAGCCGCCGACGATTGCAGTCGCCGCAGCGGGACGCATTCCGTTTTGCTCCAGGGCAGCTACCGCCGCCTCGAGCAAGATCACCAGCGCCGGAATGAGCAGCACCGCGCCGCCCACGATTAAGCCGAGCCCCAGCGCCGCCCGGCTGACGTTCTCCGAGAGTTCGACCCGCGCCAATTCGGTTTCCTTGCGCAACAGAGTGGTGAACTGCGCGATCACATCCCGAAGCACATCGGCGATAGATCGGTTATAGTTTGCGGACGCCATTTGCCCGTTCTCCTTATCTGCGTTGTTCGTCACTCGGCTCGGCCGAGCTTTTCAAAAAGCGCGACAACGCGAACCCGGCAAGCACCGCGCCGCCGAAGAAGGCGGCCGGCTGTTTGCGCGCAAAATCGTTGAAACTGCGCGTGAGATCGTCGACGCTGCGCTCGCGGAGCGAAGCCGCCGCACCTTCGAGCTTGGCGGCCGCATCATGAATGAAGCCGGCGGCCTGAGGCATCTTCTGTTCGATTTCACGCGCGGCTCCGTGTACCGCGCGGGCTACTCCGCCGAGTTGCTCTGCTCCAGCTTGCTTCTGTTGCTCCGCCAGTGTGCGGGCGCGCTCCTTGACCGTGGCGGAGGCAGTGTCGAGGACCGTCTTTGCATTTTCGGCCGGCGAGGAGGTCTGCCGCTTCCACTTGCTCCCGGCATACCCTCGGGGGTCGCTACCAATGTGACTGTCGTCCTGCATAGCACAAGTTTCCTTTTGCCCGCTCGCGCGAGGCTCGGTCATTTTCAGAAACCCGCGTTGTGAACCGCCGCGAATAATTGGCACGTCGACGTGCCCTCGCCGTTCCCGCGGATGCGCTTAGTAGCGCTTTTCAATAAAGGCTCTTCTTCGAACGTTGTTCCGAGAAGTTGTTTATGCGAAGTATATTTTTTACACCCACTATCCGCCCTTCGTCAGAACGTCGAGACGGCTGCTTCGAGAATTCGCTGCCCTGGTTTACGGTCTAGATATGAGGAGCAAATCTAATTAGGAAAATCGAAGCTATTATGCCACGAATTGGTCCGGTAATGACTTATGCCTGCCCTCGCGTCAGCGCGATCGCGGCCACACATAGAGCTCGTCGGAATATCTGAAAGGAGCTCGTCGGAATATCTGAAAGCCGGCATGCGCAGCACGTGTGTGATACGCGGAATTTGCACTCCGCTCTCTACAAAGCCCCTTAGCCCGGCAATCAATTCGGCGACGAGAAGACGCTCTCCGTTACTCGGCATCGCGTGCGCATTGATGTACTCCCGGTCGTTTGCGGCGATGCGCGGTAGAAGCTCACGGAGCTTCTGCTCAATGCCCGGATAGATGTCCCCCAATTCAGCGGCCAGCTTGTCGCGTTCGGTCGTGGCCAAGCCGCCGTTTTTGATGCTCTTTCTGCTTCCTCACTTCCTTGAGGCGCTCGCGCAGATCCATTATCGCGGTCACGGGCCGGCCCGAGGTGGGGTGGCAACCTCGACAAACTTGACCGGCCCCCCGCCCGCCGCATCGCCCATTCAAACGGAGTTCAAGACCGGCCCCCGCGTATGGTGTCCGCTCAAGGTCATATCGGTGATGTCCGCTGCACGACCGCTCCGGCCCGAAAGAGCCCCCCGCTTTGCCGTGCGCTGCGCCGTGGCGCGACATAACAAGCCCCAAGCTCGACGAAATGTACTATGATCCAATGAAGGCGCGACCAACCTGCAATCCGGCTTGAGCGCGAGCACGCCAACGATAGCGATGGCGCGGCATAGGAGTGGATGGCTTATAATGAAAAAGCTACTCCTAACCAGCATCGCGGCGCTGTTCCTGGCAACCGGGACAGCGCACGCAGAGGTTAAAACCGACATCGATGGCTATCCGAAACCGGTTCGCACGTGGATTGCGCATATTCACTCTTGCTCAATCTATAGACCAGCGAGGGTTGCGAATGGGAATGATGAGCCAGCGACAGACGTTATCTCGTGGGACGAAATACCCAAGGTGTTGCGTGCGCTTCGGGAGCGGACTGTATCGGGCGCGTTCGCGGATATGTCGAACGATCAAATCGTCTTACAGGGCGGATAGAAACCAAATATCTCGGGCAGCGCCCCAAGGCGTGGAACAGTGCGGACAAGCTCCATCGGTTGTCCGCAGTCGGGGCACAAGGGCGGAACGGGCTGATCGTCTAGCATACGTCACTTGCTAGGCTGGACATCTGTGCTTACCAGCAGCGAACTGTCATCGTGCCGCGCGCAGCTCCCGTCGATTCAATCGCCGCCGCAATCCGGCTAACTCCGCGACGTGGACCGTTGCGCAACCTGGTCCTGTCACCCAGCAACGCGATGAAGCACCGATCGGGTATGTGCAGCCTCGCGTGCAGGATCTGCCTCCCACTGTGGCCCAAGATGAGAAGGAGGCGGGGCCCGAACTAGACGCCATTGCCCAGGAACTCGACAACCTCGAGAACAGGCTGGACGTTGCCAAGATAATGCCGGCAGGCGTGAGCCCCGAGCGCATCCGCTCATCGATCGAAGCCGCGCGCGATTCGGCTGGATTCCCGCAAAGTGCTCTTGCCTCCGCGCCCCTTTGCTTGATCCGGCATGTTGGTTGGAACAAGATACCAAGCGGAGTTAGCCGAGAGCGAACGTGCGACTACTTCGAGCGGTCAAGAGCGGGGGATCAAGGCCGTGTTCAATGTGACAGCCATGGAACGTTCGATACTCGCGGAACTGTCCGAACGCGGCGGTCGCGGTCAATTAAGCGGACTCAGGGACCGGCGGCCGATAGAGCGGCTAGTTAACAAGGGGTTCGTCGAACGACACACGCTCAACAGTCAACAAGAGGAATATGTCCTCACAGCCATCGGGAAGAAAGTTCTAGACAACAAGTAGACAAGGATCGCCGCACCGCGGTGCCAGTCCTCTGTCGAGGTGAATTAGTCAGAATGACTGACCCATCGACCTGCCTGCCGCGTATTCATTGATTGATCCACAACGGCCCCCGGCGCAACATCGCAACAGCCGGCGAACCAACGGGCGTGACGATGGTCTGCCGAGCGAACTGCTGCGCGATAAACTCCAGGATGCCGCGGTCCGGAAGCTTCCGCGGCCGGGGGATGCCGGCGGACCTGATTCCCGGAAAGGAAGGCGAGGAGGCCAGTTCAAGAACAGCCGAGGAGGAGACCATGAGCGCGATAGCTGATTCCATATCGGTGACGGGGGTCTCAGAAGCGGGCGATCGACGCCGTCGCATCGTTGCGATCATCGGAGCGTCCTCGGGCAATCTGGTCGAGTGGTACGATTTCTAC
>JBKPOZ010000072.1:0-13236 GCA_046733355.1 Pseudomonadota bacterium
ACTCCGAACGACAAGCTCGCGACGTATGGCCTGGACGACCCTGATGTTGAGGGCGTCGCATGCCATTTCACGGTTCCTGAGCGAGGTGGTCTAACTGGCTGGATCGGTGTGGCGGAGGAGGTTTCCGATATTTCGCTGGCATGCCGCCAAGTCGGACCAATTCACTTCAAGAAGAAATTCTCTCAGGGCGAGGACATGTTTCGCCACCGCCGCTCCTTATTCTTCAAAAAGATGCAGATCGTTCGAGGATGCGACTCTAAAAGGAACGTTTTAGTCTACATGGTATACTCGGACAAGCTGATCGAGGGCTCGCCGAAAAACTCGACCTCCTCTGTTCCGGTCATGCCATGGGGGCCCGACGGACAGGTGGAGAAATGTGCTGACTGGATCGAGCATTGACTGGTTTTGCTGGCCCGGCGACGGCAAAGCACTGAACAGTGGCCTATGCTCGGCATGACTTTCGCTCTCACCAGTTTGAGCCAGTGCCGAGGTGGACTGGGTGCGACGAAACAGGACAGGCGCATGAGTCCGTGGCGCTTCGGCAAGCCGTTCGCATAGTGGTGCCCGGTGTGGGTACCGGGGCGTCGACGTGCCAATGGCAAACCAAGGACGATCTGCTCGCTCGCGAGTGCCTGAGCGGCAGACAGCATTGCTGACGGCCGGTTGATTAATTCGGCTGCCATGCTACCGGACAGAGCAAACTTTCAACGGAGCGACCAAGATTGAGCTACAATCCCAGCTTGCGTGATCGGCAAGCCGCATCTGCAAAAGCCAAGGCGAGGCTACTTGAGAAATTCCGCACAGCATCGCGACTCGATGACCCCCAAAGAAGGGCCCGTGACGAAGCACGCCTGCAGATCGCCGAGGCGCGAAAAATCCGTGCTGCCGAGCGCGAGGCAGCGCGCATTGCGCGGGAGAAGGAACTTGCGGAGCAGGCGGCTCGCCAGGCGGAGCGAGTAGCTGCGGAACACCGCGCGGCAGCGGAAGCTGCAGAGAGAGTCGCTCGGCAAAGGGCTGAAGAGGACGCAAGAACAGCGGCCGAGCAAAAGGTAGCGCGCGATGCCAGATACGCAGCTCGCAAGGCGGCAAAGAAGCGGCGTAAGCAGCAGCAGAAAGAACGGCCTCCTTTACGCTGATTGGGCCGCCAGCGCATTAGCTTTCCGATTTCCATAAAGCTTAAGGCGAGGCTCCTTGAGAATCGGGATAGAGCGGACCTGCTGAGCTGCTCGATGCATCAGCCGGTTTTGACCCTGAGCCGACATAAGCGGCCATGAGGTAGGCCACAATCCTGCTCGCCCAGCTCTTTCCAAAACTCACGGAAAGGTGTGTGATCTATGGGCGGAGGAAGTAGCCGGAGGCAAGTTCCATGTCGCCTAGCTCCTACGAAAACAGCATTGGACGGCGGGACATTCTTTGCAGTGGCGGATCGGCGATCTTCAGCAGCCTGGTAGCGGGACTGTTGAACGGTGCGAAGCCCGCGTGTGCGCAAACAATTTCGGGCAGCGTGCCGGAGGTTGACCGCGCCGCCATTCGAGTTGTCACCGACAATTATCATTTCGCCCTAAGCCCAAGCGGCAAGCTCGGCGATATAATTGTTGAGCGTCCCGTGTTTCCCGTACCGGACAAGGCACCGGACAAGGTGCTGCTGAGCGAGTTCGGGCTATCGATGCACTTGGAGACGCAGCGCCGCAATGAAACGCGAAATGTGCTGATCGACTTCGGCTATTCCTCGCCGACACTGCTCAACAATCTCGACGTCCTCGGCATCGACCCGGCGAAGCTCGACGCCATGGTGTTGAGCCACGGCCACTACGATCACTTCGGCGGCATGGTTGGGTTCCTCGCGGCCACGCAGGGAAAACGGAAGCCGAAGCTGCCCCTCTATATCGGGGGCGAGGAATGCTTCTGTTCGCGCCAGTTCACGGCCGGGGTGCCCACGCCGCTCAATTTTGGCGCACTCGATCGCAAAGCCATCGCCGAGGCCGACGTATCCGTCATCGCCGCCGAAGGGCCGGCGGTGATCGCGGATCACGCGTTTGCCACCGGTCACATACCGCGTGCAACGTTCGAGCGGGTATTATCCCCAACGCGGATGAAGGTTGGCATCGAGAACGGCCTCGGCTGCTTTCCCGACAAAATGCCAGCCGACCGTCGTCGGATCGATTGGGCGCCCGACGAGTTCGATCACGAGATTTCGACCTGCCTCAATGTCAAAGGACGAGGGCTCGTCGTCGTGACCTCCTGCGGGCATCGGGGTGTGGTGAACTCGGTTAAACAAGCCCTGGCGGTTTCCGGTCTGCAAAAGGTTCACGCGGTAGTGGGAGGCTTCCACCTAGCGCCGCACAAAGAGGATTATCTCCGCCAAACTATGAAGGACTTGGTCGAACTCGACGTGGACTACATCGTTCCGATGCATTGCACGGGCGAACCATTCTACGAAATGCTCAAGGCGGAATTGCCGAAGAAGCTGATCCGGTCATACACCGGCACGAAGCTCGTATTCGGCGCCTGACCCAGAGCGGGAAAGAGTTTGAAATGCCAATTCACTTCGCACGGCGAGAAGTCATTATTGGCCTTGTCGGCGCGGCCGCAGCATGTCCGAGTGCGGCGGGCGCCCAGCACCCAATCAAAAAGACACACTCCCTAGGGCTCTTGTTACCCGGCCCGCCCGAAGCTCGAATGGGCAACGCAATGCGCGGTCGATTGCGCGAACTTGGCTACACTGAGGGGGGTAACATACTCCTCGAAGCTCGATGGGCGGGCGGCAACATGGAGCGACTTGATGACTTGGCCGCCGAATTGGCTCATCTGCAATTGGATGCGATTATCGCGTACACCACACCTGGTGCCATAGCCGCTCGGAAAGCGACCACGACCATTCCGATTGTTTTTCTTTTTGTCGGAGACCCCGTTGGCGCAGGGGTCGTGCCAAATCTGGCGCATCCGGGCGGAAATGCGACCGGCATTTCGTTGCTGGCGACGGAATTAAGCGGCAAGCGGCTTGAAATTCTTCTGGAGCTCGCACCCAAGACGTCACACGTCGCTATGCTCTGGATGATGCCAATACGGGCATGATGCTGCGCGCGCGTGAAGCGCAGGATGCTGCGGCCAAGCTGCGCGTGGCGATCAAGTCCGTTGGGGTGCACAACCTAATCTCTTTTGATTCTGCGTTTTCCATGATCGAGAGCGAGCCCATTGATGCCCTGCTGATACTCGTGGACCCCTTCACGATCCAGCACCGCAAGCGAATAGTGGATTTCGCAGCTCAGCGACGCCTGCCGGCCATTTATGAAGCAAGTGAGTTCGTCGAATCCGGCGGGCTCATTTCCTACGGACCCAATCAAACCGTCATTGAACGGCGCGCCGCCGAGTACGTGGATAAGATTTTTAAAGGTGTGAAACCGTCCGACCTGCCGGTGGAGCAACCAACCAAGTTCGAGATGGTGATTAATATGAAAGCGGCGAACGCGCTCAATCTTTCAATTCCGCAATCGGTCATGATGCGTGCAGATCAGGTGCTCGAGTGAATCCAGAACTCCGATAAACTTTCGCGCCGGGGCTAGTGGAGGTGTCCTCCGGGAACTACATGAGCATAGGAGGTGACGCGTGATCAGCCGTCGTGACATCGTGCTGGGGGGAACCGCCGTTGGTGCGGCGACTATCTGTCTTGGAAAATCCTCCAATAATGCCCTGGCTGATTTGTATGCCCCAGGTAAATTCGAGATCGTAAGAACTGACGAAGAGTGGCGTCGGGAACTTACCACGGAGCAGTATGCGGTGCTCCGCCATCGCGCAACGGAGCGGCCCTGGTCAAGCTCGCTCAATAAGGAATCCCGCTCCGGCACCTATGTGTGTGCTGGATGCGCTTTGCCGCTGTTCTCTTCAACTACCAAATTTGAAAGCGGAACGGGATGGCCGAGTTTCTGGACGGCGATCGATGGGTCCATCGGAACATCGGAGGAGCGCACCCTATTTTTAGTCCGCACCGAGGTGCATTGTCGCCGCTGCGGAGGCCATCTCGGACATGTGTTCAAGGACGGCCCTGAGCCAACGGGCCTCCGTTATTGCATGAATGGCATTGCGCTCAGGTTCGTGCCGGACTGACAATCGAGGCACTTTCTTTAAAGGCGAGGAAACCCGCAGTAGTGCAACAGGCGAAGCTGAATCTTCTTCGACGATGCGGCCCAGTTCGAGCACAGCGCAGAGCCAGAGGGCGTGATGCAGTGCCCTGAGCAATGTCGCAGACGCCCTCGAAACAATTGGGCAGGCCGGATCATGACGGAATGGCTGGCCTCCGGAATCGTCAGATCAGCGAACCCATAGGCCGTGCCAGGGAGGATTGCCCTTTTGGGCATTTGTTCCCCCTGAGAAGGTAACTTAGCCGCTCGGCTTACTACCGAGCGGCTTTTTCTTTTGCGTCCCGGGGAACGGCGCTAACCGGGCCGAGTTGGCCCAATGCACATGACGGTGGCCGCTCGGTGTTTCGAAGCACCGGCGGCTTTTTCGCGCGCTTCAGTGCTGTGATGGTGTGCCGGCCTGCCCGGTTGAGCTGGGTGCTGAGTGCGTGGTGCTGGGGCCGGTGCCTGTCCTTTCTATAGGGCCTCGGTTCAGCGCATAAAATAACGTGATTATCGCCACGATAATCGCAGCGACGACAATAGCGGCGGTGACCCATCCAAACAAACCTGGATCGATGGATGCTCGCGGCGGTGGCTGGGGGTGTTGAGAAGTCATTACGTCGCTCCTGCTGTAGTTTTGTAGACAACGTCGGGCAACGGATGGCCGTTCCGTGCCGCGCGCTCGCCGCAGCCGCAGCTCTTCGACCTGCTGATCAATGCGCTGCGGGCGCATTTGGCTGAGCTCGGGATCGTGGCCGCGCGCAGGGACGGGAGGGACTCAAGTATCAAGTACCCTTGACGGCTCCTTCACGCAATCGAATGCGGTCACGCTCGCCGGATGGCGCATGTTGGAGTGGCCGCGACTGGCTGATATGTACTTGCTGCTGCGATTAGTTTGCCTGCCCTGTCACCAAATGCTTCAAGTTCAACAGGAGCGATTTCGTTACTGCACCCCAGCGACGCAATCAGCTCATCGAATTGAGCATCCTGTTGCAATACGCCATTGAAGGGAAATCCTCGACCAGCGCCACTCTGCAAGCCAGCGGATCGACTAATTTTGTGACGCAGAGTCGGGCGCCTCGAGCCGACGAGTACAGGGCCATTCGTAGCCACAGTCCGTTTAAACAATCGGTTCCATTTCCGTTGCAACTCGCGGTGCCGCTCTAACGGATATTGCATTGAACTTGGCACGCGGATTCTCCTTGCTCGCTCCTAAATGACCCCGCGCGCTCGCGCTTGACTAGTGTCCCGATTCCGAAATTCGTTGCATTGTGCGGCAACCTCATACACGAATTTCGGAATCGAAGGACACTAGCAAACCTTTAAGTTATAGTGTGGCTTTGGTTCAGAAGTCCGCAATCGGACTCGCCGCAAGATTGTAGCGGACTTCTGAACCGCCACACTAGGTAGATGTGGATATCGACCGGGTTGTCTCTAAACTAACTACCAAGCAGTTCGCAGCAGCGTTGCTAAACACGAATAGTTTGCTTTCTTGAGCTTGTGTTCGCAAACCTGGTTCTCGCGACCCGCCTGGATGCAGGGATCGCGGCGCTCAGGACCCCAGCATCTCTAGCCAAACGTTGAGCCCGCAAGCGAGCTGTTTTGAGGCGCGTCGCCTCTTGCCGGTCAGTATGTTCCTTCCAGGCAGCGGCGCCCTCTCGCGCCTGGGCTTCTTTTCGAAAATGCCTATTGGCATTGCTCACCGCAGCGCTCTCGCGATCGGCCATCTTCGGCTCTCCTTCTGTAACTGAACGAAAAAGCCTTGCCTTCTGGCAGACCAGAAGCGAGGCTCTAACCCGAGCACGTTGCCAGTTCATCCGTGGTCAAAGCGCAACGGTGTCAACGCAACGGTTATGCCGCGACAAGATTCTGGGCGGCGGACTTGCCTGTCCTGCGATCGGACACGACCTCATACGAGATCTTCTGTCCCTCATTGAGGCCGTACATGCCGGCCCGCTCGACAGCGCTAATGTGAACAAACACATCCTTGCTGCCATCATCGGGTTGGATAAAACCAAAGCCCTTTTGGGTATTGAACCACTTGACCGTTCCTTGAGTCATCGGAGTATCTGCTTTCAATATGAGTAACGTTGACCGCGTGGACCGCGGCCGGTTTTGATCTCGGGTTTTGCAGAAAGGGGTCAGACGGGCGCCTTTTTGAGGGCGCGCCCAATTCATTCGGCCGAACACTCGATTGATCGTATATGGGAACTGCTCAATGATTCATCAAGGTCAGGCCCGGCTCGAGCCCAGCTCTAGCCTGCTCTGGCGGGCCGGACGTCGCCAACCAATGCTGCTTCTCTGGCCTGAACCTCAGGCCAGACACAAGCGCAGGCCAAGACCGCTGCCTCGTAAGCCTCGGGACGGACTGCTTCCCCAGGGTCCAGGTTTACGAGCGCAGTCTGGCCGGCTCTGCGGCGACGTGCGCCATGACAAAGCCCCGCCGGTCCTGCCCAAGACTGCCAAGGCATTCCGCCTCACGGTGCCGCCGATCATGCAAATGACGGCCGAGAGGTCATCGAGTAATGCTTCACTTTGCTGCGCTGCGTAAGGTCAGCTCCTGGCACGACTCGGTCGTGTGTGCCGGCTTGAGATAAGGCCTGCTGATTGGGGCATAGCGGACTAGCTGAACTCTGGCTTCTAATGCGTGCTGTTGACCCTGAGCACTCCTAAGCCACATCGAAATGTCGCAGCGCAACGATCTCTTGAGCCGGCTGCTGAGTGTAGTTCTAAATTTCAGCGTTCGACAGGAGTGATTTCGGAGATGCCGGATAGTGCCCCAAGTGGACGGACAGGTGCAACCTGATCTCGGGATGGCGGGTCGATTGCGGAACTTGGCTTCCGACTTTAGCGGGAGGCAGAAAAGCGGGAGCCGGGGCGGCTGCGAAACCACCGAATTGAAGAACGGCAAGCCCTATTTTGATGCCATCGATTGATCCGTCTTGGCTCGGATTATCGAGTAGCATTCACAAGCGCACTGCTCGATGCCGGGGCGGTCCAGAATTGTAATGTGGCCCCGCGCGTAACGGATCAAACCCGCTTTTTGCAGGATGTGAGCTTCGACCGAGACAGTATTTCGGCGAACGCCGAGCATGTGGGAAAGAAATTGCTGGGTCAAATTTAGCTTCTCACTGCTGATCGTGTCTTGTGATTGTAGAAGCCAGCGGCACAAGCGGCTACCGACTGTATGAAGCGCATGGCACGCAGCGTTCTGCTGTGCCTGCATTAACAGAACCATTTGGTACTTGTTCACCAGCGACCGAAGCTGGTCATTCGCATGGTAAGGCCGAAACGAAATCGCCAGCATTCATCTTCATTGCAGCCCCATCCAGCTGCACCACTGCCTCCCCGAGGCTTATTGCTCCGTTGATTGCGCAGCTACCGCCAACGATTCCGTCCGACCCAACAATTCCGGTTTCGATGGCCTCCCCGGTCTGTGTAACGGAAAGCAGGGAGACCATTCCGCTCAGGGGGAAATAGACCTGCTTAATTTGGCTATCAGAGGCCTGAAGCGCGGTCTCGTCCTGCTTTAGCTCAACGTACATTAATCGGGGCTGGATGGCTTTCAGCTCTGCAGCCGGAAGCTGAGCCAAAATACGGTTTTGCAGCTGTTGTTGCTGTGCCACATCGGTCCCTCCATCGCCCCTTCGGTGGAGCTCGGTCCCTCCATCGCCCCTTCGGTGGAGCAGAGACCGTGGCATGGGACGCGGGACGCGCCGAATAGCGCCTGCTACGGAGACTGATAGGCTGTACATGGGGCATCGCTGAGGGGAAAACAAGCGAATTATCAATTTTATGTCGCCTACCGGGACGACAGCTGTGCAACCGGCTCCTATGCATGGAAGGAGTATCCGTCCGCCCGAATCGAACATGACCCACTTCCGCGCTAGTGATCGCTCAAACCCGTCGAAGTCCGCTGCGAGCCATCCCGTGTGCCCAAAGTGCGGACAAGCCATGCGACTGAACCGTCTCGAACCTCACCCGTGTTATATCAATCTAAAAGAGCGGGTGTTTTCGTGTAAGTGCGGGCAAGATTATTCTGATTTCCTTGCCGATGAGAGTTGAAGGCATCAATTGCCCAAAAACGTTTTCAAGACGTCGGGGAGATGGCGTAACTGCTGCACATCAACGGCACGCCACTCCCCCATTTCCCTCGATGACTCCCGCGAAAAACCAACAGGGACTCGAAAACCGGCTCTTGGAGATGGCTTTACTCAACTCGGAGCTGACCAAATAATTGGGTGGGCTGATTGCGCTGTTTCGAGGATTACAAAAACCTCCCGTGAGCGGATTACCCGCAGTTTGGAACTGATTGCTGAAACACAGGCAATCATCGCAAGGACCAAGGAGCGGTTACGCGATCAGGGTTCGCCTCGATTTAACCCTCAAAGGTCGGCCAAGTCTGGTGCAGAAGGGGGCGATTAGCTGCTTCTGATAGATCGGCCAGGAAGATTTACTCAGTTTGCTGCGCCTGCTCAGGTCTGGAAGTGGCACAACTCGGCTGTATCGTTCCGATTGACGTAAGGTCTGCTGAGTGGGGCGAAGCGGCTGCACGCGACCCCCGCTCGTAAAGGGAGCTGATGAACCTACCGGATTTGTGGTGCCTGGACCCTTCAGCTTCCTAACTGAGCGCCTAAATACAACAGCGAGTCTAAATTAATTTCAGCTCGCACCCATGCCTCGTTTTCATGTCCGATACAGATTATTCTGGGCTCGCCTGACAAATCCCATTCGATACGCGCAGCATGAATGATCTTGTTGCTCATCTCGCGCGCTGACAGGCGTTCGTTATTTCCCTCTCTCATATAAACCATGCCGAAAGTCGGTGGCGTTTCGGCCTGTCTCCAGTAATCAGTGACGCGCTGCTCGTCGTCAAGCGTACGAAAATACAAGGCAAAATCTACCACGGCCTGCGTTGCTGCCCGGCGTGGAATATCGTTGACGATTCTCTCCAGGAATTTCCATTCGCCCTTAAATCGGTGTCTCATGTTTGCGAGGGGTTTTTGTGAATATGCGAAACTAACAATCACTGCGAGCTTCTCATGGATCAGACCGGTCCACTGGAGCGACATCAGTAACAGCCCTCTTTTATGAGCAGATGTCTTATCAGGCCCGTCCAAGCGGGTCGACAGCTACGTGGTCGGAGATTGTGGTCTTGCCGCTCGTAAGCGCCCCATTCTCCGCTTCACAGCGCCCGAGTATTCGGCCGCCGATAAGTCGAATTTCGGCCCCCAGACAGTCGCGAATAGGTGTTCGTGTCCTAACATGCCTCGCCTTGCTTGATTTATGGTGCTGCATTCGATGCCCGAAACGACTCAGTCAATGTGTACGAGAAGCGGTACTCGACTTCGGTCAAATTTTTTGAACACGAGATATAGCCAAGCGCCATATCGTTGCCTTGGACGGGCTACGCAATTCCCACGATTTACGAGTTTCGATTCTTCGTGGCGGCGGGTGGGCTCGTCAGTTATGGCCAGGTAAAGCCCGTGAAAATGCTATGTTGCGCGTTGATCACTTACCGTTAGGTTGGGATCGAAGCGCGATTGAATGGGATACGCCAGATAACGCGGCCCTCTCGCACCACCTCCATTGTGTAATGTACCCAACCTATCTCGTCGTCCTTCTGCAATTCATCCATGACCTTGATGGCGTATTCGCGCGCGCTGCCATCATCCGGCAGGATTACGCCGTCTTCGTCATCGAAGTGCTCGGTGTTACGGATGGCGAAGCGGTAGCGGGGCATGACTATCAGCGCATACCTGACCTTTCCGTTCCTGTGGTTCGATTCCGACAGACTTGGCCTTTTGCGTAAGAACGAGAACCAGCGCCGCAAAAGGGCCTCCATTCAGCATGAACTTGAGCGTGGAGGAGGAACTACAAAGAACTGCGCTCCTCCGCCCGCGCAAATGGGGAGCAGGTCATGCTCGAATGGAATGAAGACGTGCCTACCAGTGTTGAGCAAGAACGTATCGCTGTTAGGAATCGGCAGCAGGATGACCATTTCTGCCGAGCGCTGCGCGACGCGATTTATGCAGGAGCAGAATCCTGCCCCGTAGGCGTGAGCGTCGAGCCCAGTACCAAAAGACCCATCTTGAATTATCACCGGCCGGACTGAAATACGCGCGGGCTCAAGCTTGTCGCTCGGCTCACATCGGGCGGCTTTTTCCATGTCATTAGCCGGAAGGAGTTGAAGCGAGAACTCGCGGTGCGAGGACTATTGCGCAACATGCAATCGCGGCTCCGCTGATGTATCCAGCTTTCGCCAGAAAGGTGAGACACTCCCCAGAGCCCAGACCGTATGACATTCTGCTTGCGCCTGTGGTAAGGGCCGAGTGTGATGCCGGCGACGAGGACTGGACGGAGCCCAACTCTGCATCGTGCGGCAAGAACCAAGATTAAGCGGACCAGGAGCATGCCCATGGCGCCCGACAGCTTAGTGCTCGACCCGGATGGACCAGGCTCGTATCGGTTCACGTTCGCCTCGCAGCGGGGCGAAGTCTCAGGTCGCGTTAGCGTGGGTGTCGAGGGGCCTCCGGATCGCCGCTCGGAGGCGGATCAAGAACAAGCCGCGAAGAATCAAATCCTGGCGCTCTCACGGGAGCTCGGAGAGGCGTGCGCTGATACCATGACATGATATTGTAAGACGAAGCCCAGACCATGGCCGGATTTGATTACACGTACACCCAAACTGCGCGGCGAAGTCGCTCTATAAAGGCGGCAGAGCGGGAAGGGGGCCGCTGAGTCACTCAGCGGTTTGATTTCGAAACGTCCCCTCGCATATCGCGAAATTCCTTAGGTCCCCTAAGAAGTCGCCGCTTTCGCGTCTTGCGCTCCTCATCCGACGTTGAGGGGTCACTAAGTTTATCGAGTTCCTGTGCTGCCAAGTCGAGTGCCTTGGAAGCGGATTCAAGATTTCGCCGGCGCAACGGCTGTGATGCCGCCAATCCAAGCTCGAGTAGTCGCCGAATTGCTTCTGAGCGCGAAGTGACGCCATTCGCTTCGCCCCACTTGTCGATTGCAGCAGTTAACCTGGGCGCCAGTCGAATGGCTGAAAATGGTTCTTGTTCTATGGGAGCACGATGTTTTTTGTCTTCTATTGGTTTGGCGGGGCGTTTTTTCATAGCTCCGGGTCCACCTTTTGGACCTCGCCCGCTGACAGGCCAGTAGTGCGCAGCAATTCTTTCGATGCTCGTCCTATGCATTCCACACTCGCATCTGCCCCGACTTGCGCTTTCATCATAGCCGACGCCTTGGCGGCGTTTTCCTCGGCCACGATGTACGTGGCGTAAGGTCCTCCGAGTGTGTACGTGACCCTCACGATGCGTCCGTATTGCATTAACCTGAGTATGCCCGCGTCACTCGCTGATTGGTAGCCGGCCGTTGTCAATAGGAGCGGATTTAAACCGATCCACCTGTCAGCCCCCAATAAGGACTCACATTGGCCTCAAGAACTTCCCGGATTGACAATCTCGGACCTGCGGCGTGGCATGTGCGAATCACGACTCAGTATGTTGTAACCGCAACGGGCGACGGTTGGTTCCAAGAACAATTGCGCGCTCTTCGGCATTGTAGTTGGCTCAACCGGCTTGTCTGTCACGGCGGCGCGTCTCGATCCAGTGCGGCCTGGAGATCGAGAGGATCAATGGTCACAATCTCGCCCGATGAAGCCCCTGGTGCCGCTGGCACGAAGATCATGGTTGCCACGCGCCGACACGCTGGAAAGGAAATTCCATCGATTAACTCTTCATCGGTCACAACCCGATACGGGCCTGCCGGAACCGTTCGGTCGATCCCCTTCAGCAGAAATGGCCGGTTGAACACCACGGTCTTGCTAAGTGATCTTAAGAAACGCACGGGCCAAGCGCCCTAGGGAGGCAATTGCCGCTCGTCGCACCATCGGGTAGCTTTTTCTGCTGCGGAACCAGCAGCACCGCCCCGGACTTGGGCCTATTATGGCATCTGCCAGAGTTGAAGGACTGCGACAGCGAGCGACTCAATGCGACGGGCTCGCAGCCGAAGCGCATGATCGTGTGCTCCGGGGCATCTACGAAGATTTAGTCGAGCAATGGCTGAATCTGGCGGAGCAAGTCGAGCAGCTGGAAGCTGAGCGGGTCGAATAAACTTGCCGCAGCCTGACCAACGGCAAACACTATGAGCGGGCATCGTTGCGAACTAGCTGCCGTGGCCTAAAAATCGCGACAGCGACCCATTGCGACGTGCGCCAAGGTAAGGCTGAACCCAAGCGCAAAGGTCATCCCCATGTTGAAGTCCTACACTGTGATTTTCAGAGGATCGCCCACTGAACGCTTAAGCCCCCACGCCGTTGATAAGGTAAAGGGCCTTGATAACGCACTGACCCACGCCCTCAATCTCATTCGGGCAGGACATCAGGATGTGGCTATTCAGGACGGGACGGGCAAAAGCGTTTCTGGCGATCTCCTCATGGCATGCTGTCGGGGCGACAAAGAGCTCACTCCCGACCTGTTTAGCTGAAGATCGCTTGCGCTTTTGCCTGGTTGGCCCAATTCTTCTGCGGTCCAGCGTGCGGAAAGCGGCGGCCCGTTATTGGTGAGTACGTTTCCTGCTAATGGAGATCGCCTCACCTTCAGCGGTGATTTACATGACTTGGAAAATCAAAGCCAGGGCGGTAAACAGGACCACTGAAGTAATTTCCGACCATCCCAGGTACGCCATTTTCAAAGCGGATCGCAGCCAATGGCCAGAAAGAAGAACGCGGGAGAGATAAAGGAGCCGGACGAATATCGTGGCTTGGTGAGGCTTGCGATGCTTGACTTTCACGGGCGGCACCAACGCAAGCCTCATGACTTTGAGGAGTTCTGGGAATGGTGCCATCAGTACGGCTCCGACGAATTGTTCCGTGAGGCTGATTCACAAGTGAGGCCACCTGGATATTTACTCTTGGCCAAGTAGGCAGAGAGCCTCCGCTGTACGAGTAAAACGTTTATTTTAATAGAATATGCTGGTTTGTTGCTCCGTAAAAGGAACTCATACGAATGCTTCTCGTTTGCACGAAGACTCAGAGTACTGATGCGATGGAGTAGCGGCACCTGCTGCTCACCGGTGAGCGTTATAATCTCAGCTAGCTCTGTCCTAGCCG
>JBKPOZ010000073.1:0-12038 GCA_046733355.1 Pseudomonadota bacterium
TGCCTGCACCGCTGTCGGACTCCGTTCACCTCTGGCACGACTTTTACGTGCTGCTCGGCACCGCCTCAGCGACGCTGGTCGGCCTGATGTTCGTCACCGCGACCATCGGCGCAAACCTGTTCACGGAGGCGAACCGGGAGGCCATGCGCGCCTTTCTAAGTCCGACCGTGGTGCATTTCACCGCCGTGCTCCTCGTCTGCGTCGTGATGATCATTCCGATGCGCCACTGGACCACGCTCGCGATCTTTCTTGCGATTGGTGCGGTAGCGTGCCTCGTGCATTCGGCCAGGGTCTGGGTGCAGCTCTTCGTCCGCCGCGAGTTCAAGGTGGATATGGTGGATCGGTTGTTCTACGCGCTCATTCCGGTAGCCGGATATGTGCTCGTCCTGGTGTCCGCGGGGCTCATGTTCTTGGAACGCGCTCTCGGGCTGATGATGCTTGCCGCTGGCCTGATAACGCTTCTGGTCGTGGGCATCCGCAACGCCTGGGACATGACCACGTTCATCGTCATCCGCACGCCGGCGGCGGGACGGGTGAACGAAAACACTCCCCCGCGCTGACGCGCGGGTCCCCTCCTTGTAGCGCACAGGCTTTTCGGCGGAGATGGCGCGGTTGTGCTTGACCCGGCCGCACACCGGCCGCACATAGGTCGGCAATGACCGTCCTCGATTCCGTGCGCGCCCAGGATGCCGCTCCAACAGCCCGGTCCGCACACGACCGCATCCTCATCGTCGATTTCGGCTCGCAGGTAACCAAGCTCATCGCGCGGCGCGTGCGCGAGGAGAACGTCTATTGCGAGATCGTGCCGTTCAACAAGGCAGCGGCCGCGCTCGAGTCCATGAAGCCGAAAGGCATCATTCTTTCGGGCGGACCCGCTTCGGTGCTCGAGGTGAATGCGCCGCTTGCGCCGCCCGCGGTGTACGAGGCAGGCGTGCCGGTGCTCGGCATCTGCTACGGCGAGCAGGCGATGGCGCTGCAGCTCGGGGGCGACGTGCAAGGCGGTCATCACCGTGAGTTTGGCCGCGCAGAAGTGCTGGTTACCGCCGCTTCGCCGCTCCTCGAGGGAACCTGGCACGAAGGCGAACGCTACCCGGTGTGGATGAGTCACGGCGATCGCGTCACCCGGCTGCCCGAGGGCTTTTGCGTGCTCGCGAGCTCGGCAAACGCGCCCATCGCCATGATCGCGGACGAGCAGCGACAATTCTATGCCACCCAGTTTCATCTCGAAGTCGTGCACACGCCGCATGGCGCGGCGCTGTTGCGCAATTTCGTGCGCAGGATTGCCGGCTGCCGCGGCGACTGGACCATGCGCGCGTTTCGCGAGGAGGCGATTGCAAAAATCCGCAACCAGGTCGGCAGTGCGCGCGTGATCTGCGGATTGTCGGGCGGCGTCGACTCGGCGGTCACCGCCGTGCTGGTGCATGAGGCGATCGGCTCGCAGCTCACCTGCGTCTTTGTCGATCATGGTCTGTTGCGGCTTGGCGAGGCTGACAAGGTGATCGCGCTGTTTCGCGACAGCTACAACATTCCGCTCGTGCATGTAGAGGCCGAGCGCACCTTCCTCGAAGCGCTCGCGGGCGTCACCGATCCCGAGCGCAAGCGCAAAACCATCGGCAAGCTCTTTATCGACGTGTTCGAGGCGGAAGCAAACAAAGTCGGCGGCGCCGAGTTTTTGGCACAAGGCACGCTTTATCCGGATGTCATCGAGAGCGTCTCGTTCACCGGCGGGCCGTCGGTCACCATCAAGTCGCACCACAATGTAGGCGGCCTGCCCGAGCGCATGCACATGAAGCTCATCGAGCCGCTGCGCGAGCTGTTCAAGGACGAGGTGCGCGCGCTTGGCCGCGAGCTGGGGCTGCCCGAGGCCTTTGTCGGCCGGCATCCTTTTCCCGGCCCGGGGCTCGCCATTCGTTGTCCCGGCGAGATCACCCGCGAGAAGCTCGACATCCTGCGGCGCGCCGACGACATTTTCATCGAGGAGATCAGGCGCGTGGGGCTGTACAATGACATCTGGCAGGCCTTTGCAGTGCTGCTCCCGGTGCGCACCGTCGGTGTCATGGGAGACTATCGCACCTATGACTATGTGGTGGGGCTGCGCGCCGTCTCATCAACGGACGGCATGACTGCCGATTTTTATCCGTTCGACATGAAGTTCATCGGCTATGTGGCAACGCGCATCATCAACGAGGTGCGCGGCGTCAATCGCGTGGTTTACGACGTGACCTCGAAGCCCCCGGGCACCATCGAATGGGAGTAGGGAGGAGTAGGATGGGTTAGGCGCGCAGCGCCGTAACCCATCATGGCGAGCCAAATTGATGGGTTTCGCTCCGCTCAACCCATCCTACGGCATCAATTTATCTTCAGGTCGAGCGCCCGGACGATCGGCGCCCAGCGGGTGATCTCGCTTGCGATCACGTCGCGGAACTGGGCTGGTGAGTTGCCCACCGGCAGCATGAGCTGCGTTGCGAGCTTCTCGCGCACATCCGGTTCGGCCAGCACACTCACGACCTGCGCGTGAATCGCCGCAACAAGCGGCTCGGGCGCGCCGCCCGGCGCGATCAATCCCTGCCAGGCATCGGCCTCAACATCAATTCCGGCCTCCCTCAACGTTGGAATATCGGGCAGAAACGGCGAACGCCGGGCGGTCGAGACCGCAAGCATTTTCACCGTGCCGGAAGCGAGGTGCGGCGTCACCGCGATCGCAGGCAGGCACGCCATCTGTGCGTCGCCGCGGATGATCGCGGTCATGGCCTGCGGCGAGGAGGCATACGGGATGTGCACGAGCCGGGTGCCGCTGCCCAGCGCAATCGCCTCCATGGCGAGATGCGAGAGCGAGCCGTTGCCGATCGAGGCATAGTTATATTTGCCGGCATTGCGCTGCAGCAGCATCACGAGCTCGGCCACGCTGTCGACACGTAGAGCCGCATTGACCACGAGCGCGCTCGCTTGCGTGATCAGCTGGGTGATGGGCGCGATGTCCTTTCGCGGATCGTAGGGCAGGTGCGAGAACAGCAGCGTGTTGATCGCGAGCGGTCCGCCAATCGACACCCCGATCGTGGCGCCGTCTGGCGGAGCCTTCGCAATCGCATCCGTCCCGAGATTGCCGCTCGCGCCAGGCTTGTTCTCGACGACGAAAGTGTGGCCGGTCCTTTCCTGCAGCCGATCGGCAAGGAGCCGCGCCACCATATCGGGGGTCGAAGCGGGCCCGAACGGCACGATGATGCGCGTGGTCTTCGCCGGCCATTCCTGCGCCGTCGCCGGGGCACAGGCGAGTGCCAGAAAGAAGACCCCCGCGATCGCGCGCGTCGCCGCATTTCGCCGACGATCAATCCGGGCTAGCTTTGCGTGCATGGCTCTCCTGATCCTCGGGCTTGTGCTGTTCATCGGCACGCATGTGTTCGTAACGCTGCGCGGGGCGCGCGTCGCCGTGATCGCCGCGATCGGCGAGGGGCCGTACAAAGGGGCAATCGCGGTCCTTTCCATCATCGGCATAGTGCTCATCGGCTATGGCTTCGGGCAATATCGCGAGACCGGCTGGACGGATGTCTGGCATCCGCCGCACTGGACCCATTACGTCACCGAGCTGCTCATGTGGCCGGCGAGCATTTTCGTGATCGCCGCCTATATCCGCGGAAATATCTGGCGCACGCTCAAGCATCCCATGCTGGTCGGCATCAAGACCTGGGCACTGGCGCATCTTATCTCCAATGGCGATCTGGGCTCGATCATTCTCTTTGGCTCGTTTCTTCTCTGGGCCGCCTATGATCGCATCACTCTCAAACACCGCACCGATCAGGGCGCGCCGACTTTGCCGGTGAATGGGCGGCGCAACGATATGATCGCAATCGTCGTGGGCACCGTGCTCTATCTCCTCCTTGGCCTGGTGTTTCATCCCCTCGCCGTGGGCCGCGCCGTGTTCGGCCGCGCCGCGTTTTAGGAACCGCGCTGATGTCGGGACAGAGTGAGGCGAGGCGGATCACCGCACCCGATATTCGCGCCCGCAAGGGAAGCGAGCCTATTGTCGCGCTTACCTCGTACCATGCGCATACCGCGCGCCTCCTCGACAGGCACTGCGATCTCCTCCTCGTCGGCGACTCGCTCGGCATGGTGATGCATGGACTCGAGAGCACCATCCCGGTCACGCTCGACATGATGATCCTGCAAGGGCGCGCAGTGATGCGGGGCTCGCAACGCGCACTCGTGGTCGTGGACATGCCCTTTGGCTCCTACGAGGCATCGAGAGAGCACGCCTTTCTCTCCGCCGCGCGCATCATGAAGGAAACGGGATGCGGCGCGATCAAGCTCGAGGGCGGCCGGCGCATGGCCGGCACCATCGCCTTTCTGGTCGAGCGAGGCGTGCCGGTGATGGGCCACATCGGGCTCACGCCGCAGTCGATCAACGCGCTCGGCTCATTTCGCGCGCAGGGCCGCGAGGAGCAGGAATGGGGCCCGATCGAGGACGATGCCCGCGCGGTGAGCGAGGCGGGAGCGTTTTCGCTCGTCATCGAGGCGGTGGCCGAGCCGCTGGCGCGGCGCATCACCGCCGCCGTTGCCATCCCCACCATCGCCATCGGCGGCAGCGCCGCCTGCGACGGGCAGATACTCGTGCTTGAGGACATGCTCGGGCTCTCCCCGCGCGTGCCGAAATTCGTCAAACGCTATGCCGAGCTTGGGCCGGCCATTGAGACGGCGGTGGCCGCCTATGCGGCAGATGTTCGCAGCCGGGCCTTTCCTGCCTCCGAGCACGTCTATCCGATGCGGGCCAAGGCGAGTAGGCGTTGATGCTCAAGGACTTACCCACAGCCGTCGGAGACTGCTTTGCCTTGTCTGCGCCACATCCCTGCGTTTAGCTGTCCGGGCTGGGTTTGCGCATAATCGAGCTGCGCAGGGGAAACCGTGTCCGATATCTTCCAGGAAGTCGACGAGGAAGTCCGCCGCGAACAGCTCAAGAAGCTGTGGCAGCGTTACGGAAATTATATCGTTGCCCTTCTCGTCGTGGTCGTTGCCGGCGTTGGCGCCTGGCGCGGCTATTCCTATTGGGAGGCCAAGAAGGCCGCCGAGAGCGGTGCGGGCTTCGAGGCTGCCACGACGCTGGCCGAGGCAGGCAAGCACGCCGAAGCCGAGCCGGCATTCGCCAAAATCGCCGCCGACGGCACAAAGGGCTACCGCAATCTGGCGCGCATGCGCGCTGCGGCGGAGCTCGCGCAGATCGATCCGAAGGCGGCAGTCGGCGCCTATGAGAAAATTGCCAACGACGGTGGCGCAGGTCCCGATCTGCAGGATCTTGCAGCGGTGCGCGCCGGCGCGCTTTTGCTCAATGCAGGCAATTTCCCTGAGGCGCGTATCCGCCTCGAGCCGGTTGCAGCCAACGATCGGCCGTTCCGGCATACGGCGCGCGAGCTCCTGATCGCCGGCGCGTGGCGCTCGGGCGACACGGCGCTGGCCAAGCGCTGGCTCGATCTGATGATGAGCGATCCCCAGACACCGCCTGGAACGCGTTCGCGCGTCGAAATGCTCGCGGCGTTGAGCATCTAGAGCGAGGTGCACTGAATGACACGTGCGCGAGGTTTTGTTCTGCTTGCCGCGTTGGGCGCCGGATTGCTGCTCGCCGGCTGCGAGAACTTCGATCCAACCGAGATGTTCGATCTCGAGAGCGTCTTCGGCACCAAAAAGAGGCTGGCGGGGGACCGCAAACCGGTGTTCCCCGAGGGCACTCCGGGCGTGCCGCAGGGCGTGCCGCCCGAGCTGGTGCGCGGCGCTCAGCAAACACCGCAGCCGGAGACGACCCAATCGGTGCCGCACCAAGCGGCCGTGCAGGAGCACGAGGCCGAGCCCAAAGCGGAGCCCAAGGCGAAAGCCAAGCCGAAGCCCAAGGCGAAAGAGGCGAAAGCGACCGCCAAGCCGGCCGAATCCACCACCGCTTCCGCTGCGCCGCGAGCAGCTGAACCTCCCGCTGCCTCGCAGGATCAGTCCGCCGGGACGTGGCCCGCTAAACC
Organism: Pseudomonadota bacterium; assembly: GCA_046733355.1. GTDB lineage: Bacteria > Pseudomonadota > Alphaproteobacteria > Rhizobiales > Xanthobacteraceae > VAZQ01. The sequence continues at coordinate 5,997 of JBKPOZ010000073.1, forward strand.
GCAGCCGCCGATGCAAGTGGAGTGGCCCGAGCCACCCACCTACTCCGCGCGCACCCGCCCGCAATAATAGAGCAATCGAATTTACCCGATTAGGCCGCCAGACTGAGGCGTGCTCCCTCTCCCATTGGGAGAGGGATGGGGTGAGGGGTAAAAGCCCGTCAATCGCCATAGTCCCCCTCACCCCAACCCTCTTCCCGCTGGGGAGAGGGAGCGCGCCGGAGACTGCCGCGACGTCATGGGCTTTACCGTCGCCATCGTGGGACGGCCGAACGTCGGCAAATCGACGCTGTTCAATCGGCTCGTGGGCAAGCGGCTCGCGCTGGTCGATGACAGCCCCGGCGTGACGCGCGACCGACGCGAAGGACGCGCGCGGCTCGGAGATCTGGAATTTCTGGTGTTCGATACGGCAGGGCTCGATGAGGCGCCGTCGCAAACCCTCACCGGCCGCATGCAGGCGAAGACGCGCTCGGCCATTGCGGCCTCCGACGCGGTGCTCTTTCTCTTTGATGCCCGTGCGGGCACGTTGCCGGCCGACCGGGTGTTTGCCGATCTCGTGCGCGCCTCCGGCAAGCCTGCGATCCTGATCGCGAACAAGAGCGAAGGGCGAAGAAGCAGCGTAACGGAAGGCTTCGAGCTCGGCCTCGGCGAGCCGGTGCCCATTTCCGCCGAGCACGGGGAAGGGCTCGCCGATCTTTACGCCGCGTTGCGCGCGGCCCTACCCGAACAGACGTCCGGCGCTTACAAAGATGCGGCACCTGCCGCAGAGAAGCCGATCCGCATTGCAGTGGTGGGGCGGCCGAATTCGGGAAAATCGACGCTGGTAAACCGGTTGCTCGGCGAGGAGCGACTCCTGACCGCGCACGAGGCCGGCACCACGCGCGACGCGATCGCGGTCGACGTGCAATGGGAGGGCCGGCATTTTCGCGTGCATGACACCGCCGGCCTGCGCCGGCGCTCCCGCGTGCAGGACAAGATCGAAAAGCTCTCGGTCGCCGACGCACTCAATGCGGTGCGGTTTGCCGAGGTGGTGATCCTGCTGATGGATGCGCAGATGCCGTTCGAGGAGCAGGACCTGCGCATTGCCGATCGCATCGAGCGCGAGGGGCGTGCGGTCGTGATCGGCATGAACAAATGGGACCTCGTCGAGCATGGCCAGCGCGCGGCAAAGAATTTGCCCGGCGAGGCGGACCATTGGCTGCCGCAGCTCAAGGGCGTGCCGATCACCCCCATTTCCGGCCTCACCGGCCAGGGCCTCGACGGACTCATGCGCACCGTGATCGATGCGTATGGCGTCTGGAACCGGCGCGTGGAGACGAGCGCGCTCAACCGCTGGCTCGGCGATGTCTCCGCAGCGCATCCGCCGCCGGCGGTGCGCGGCCGGGCGCTGCGGCTCAACTACATCACGCAGCCGAAGAGGCGGCCGCCGACTTTTGTGCTGTTCGTGAGCCGCATCGATGCGTTCCCCGACAGCTATCGGCGTTATCTCGTCAACAGCCTGCGCGGGACGTTTGATCTCCCGGGCACGCCCATCCGCCTCACGCTGCGCGAGAAGAAGAACCCGTATGCGAGCCGGCGGGCATCGTCATTCCGGGGCGCCGCGAAGCGGCGAGCCCGGAATCCATAATCACAGGCCGGGGACTATGGATTCCGGCTCTCGGCCTTCGGCCTCGGCCGGAATGACGGTGGGGGTTGGGATTGCAGATGCTCGCGTAACGCGGCGAGGCGGCCGTCGCGCCAGCGCATCTTTGCGGCGATCTCCTGCGCACCCGGCGCGCCGCCCCATTGCCCGAGAAGCGCATCGAGCTTGGGCGCGCGGTAGATCGCCTCGTCGGCGCCGCTCAGGGCGGCGAGGCTCGCGCCATAGCGGCGGCAATAATCCGGAATGCCGCCCGGCGCGTTGAGCTCGATGGTCTCGAATGGTCCCATGAAGCTCCAGCGCAGGCCGAGGCCGTTCTTTAACGTGTGATCGAGGTCCTGCGGCGTCACATAGCCTTCCTCCACGAGCCGGAAGGCTTCCGACAAAAGCACCGCCTGCAGCCGATTGAGAATGAAGCCGTCGATCTCGCGCTTGACCACGATGGGCACCTGCCCGACCGAGGCGTAGATTTGCTTCGCGCGCTCGATCGTTTCGGCGGACGTCCAGGGCGCGCCGACGAGCTCGACCACCGGGATGAGATGCGGCGGATTGACCGGGTGCGCGATCAGGCAGCGATGCCGCCCCGCGAGTTTTTCAGTGAACCGGCTCGCCACAATGGCCGAGCTGGAGGAGGCAAGAATGGCGTCACGCGGGGTGAGGGTGTCGAGCTCGGCGAAAATGCCCAGCTTCGCTTCGAGGGTCTCGGGCGTGTTTTCCTGGACGAACGTTGCGTTCTCGACGGCGGCCGCGAGCGAATCGGCTACGCGCACCCGCTCCTCTGCCGCGCCGTGCCGCAGCTGCTCAAGCACCGCGTGCCGTGCATTGCGCGTAGTTTCAGCTTTCGCATCGTGCAGCGCGACGTCGCAGCCGGCACGGGCGAACACGACGGCCCAGGCGCGGCCGATGAGGCCGGCTCCGATGATGGCAACGCATTCGCGTAGAGCCACAGTACCTCGCGTGCCGCGAACGGGGTCCCTCTCTTGGCGGTGAAAGGGCTCCGGTGAGGGTTACAATAGCATACGACACGATTTAACCCCTGGCTGGCCGTCTCCAATACGAGCCGGCATACCAATGAGGCCCTCGCCAGAATCGCCGGGCTTCCGCAGGTCGTCACGGAGCGCGATACCCGGGAAGAAGCGCTCGCGAACGCTGAGCAAGCTATCCGCGCAATTATCGCGTACCGCCGTGATAATCTCTGTTTCCTCCTGAAACTATCGTCGTGAGTCTAACGTCAAAGCGACATAAGTGGTGGGTTCGTTTTTCCATTCTGTGGCTTTCCGTCGGTGGGTTCGTTTTTCCAACCTGTGGCTTTTGTGTCGCGAGCATTCATCCAGTCGCGTACGATCCGGGGCGGATCGGAGCAAAGCCGGGCGGCCGCATCGAGCATGAACATCGCGATCTTACGCCGCGTTCGCGCGCGCCGCTCGTAATTGTCGATGGCCTCAAGGCGCCAGATGTGGTCGGGACTGGTTTCGCCAGCTTCTGCGCGTGAAAGCAGATCGTCGCGCGCTTTGCGGGCGCGGTCGAGCGCGTGCTGGGCTACGGCGACTTGCGTAGCGAGCGCCTGAAGGTGCGGCTGCGGATGGGCGACCATGCGCGCGAATTCCGCAATGGTCCATTCGGCTGCCGGCGACAGCGGGCCGGAGAGCCCATGCCGCCGCGCGTTCTGTGAGGAACGCCGCTTGCCCGCCGCCGTGCGCGGGCCCGTGCTTCTTTTCGCGTTGGCGCGGTTGGCCGCGAGCTTTGCCGCGCTGATCATGCGGGTGCCGCCGCGGGAGCGCGCTCGGGCGCAATGAGCCTGAGCTCGGTGTGCTCGGCCTCACTGACTGCCCGGCGCAGTTTCTCGCCGAACGGCACCCGATGGCGCCTGATCTGCTGTAAAGCCGCGTTGCGGCGATGTTCGGCGGCAGTGGTCATGCGCTCGATGCGCTCGATGTCGATGATTCTCTCCGACAATGTGCGCGCCATGACGGTGTCCATGGATAAACCGGCGGCTTGCAGTGCCCCTTCGGCGTGCTGGGTGGCCTCCGGATCGCGTGCCGCCCAGCCGCGGGAGGCCGTGAACTCACGGCCCGCGCCAAGTGAAATGAGCACCTGGTGCATTCCTTCACAGGCGCAGCCGGAAAGCAGATTGGCCTTGAGCCGGCGCAGGCGCAGGACCTCCCACGTGAGGTCCACCACGTCGCGCACCCACATCTCCTCGAGGATGTCGGCAGGCTTCAGCGCTTGGGTAAAACGCCCGAGCAGCTCCTCGTAACTGGCCGGTTTCTCGCCTGGAATCAGCGAAACCCGCCCGAGCAGCGAGCCTGGGGCGGTGGGGTCGGCGGCAACTTCACTGGCATTTTCCATGACGTCTCCCCGAGTTATTGTTCATGGTTTGTTCTACCTCAAAGCACCGGAGATGTCAAGCGCTCTCTCACCGCGAAACGGCTGGTGATCGCCGGCGCGAGATGCTCGGCCCGGGGGTCGGAGCGCAGGCGGCGGCCTCTTGATCACAACATTCCACAGCCTCGATCAGCTGTTGGCCTGGAACGGCAAGACCCAGCCTGCCAGACTCGCAGCATGGTGAGTCCCAGCCGGCAGAACGCCGCAGCCGAGAGCTTCAATGAAATCGCCACCGGGCGCATCGAGCTGCGGCACAGCGATCCATTGATCTGGCGTCAGGTCGAGGTGCCAACCTCGATCACGCTCAAGGTTTTGCACGACATCGTCCAGGTGGTCATGGGCTGGTGCGATTACCACCTGTGGGAGTTCACCATTGGCAAACAAAGATATGGCCTGCCAATGGATGACGACTGGGGAGCCGAGCCGCGCATCGCGGCGGGCAAGGTGCGCCTGCGCGACGTGCTCAAGCCGCGGAAGACTGTGATCGACTACACCTATGACTTTGGTGATTATTGGGAGCACCGGCTCACCGTGACCGGTGCCCGCGCCGGCGAGCCCGGCGTCTCCTATCCGCGCTACGTCGGCGGCGAAAGAAACGGACCGCCGGAGGATTGCGGCGGCATTCCAGGCTTTTACGAATTCCTCGAAGCGCTCGCCGATCCTGCGCATCCGAGCCATGCCGATGTCACAGAGTGGGCGGGCGACTACGATCCCGCTGTGATTGATTTGCTCGGGATCAAATACGGCCTCAGCCGCATCGCCAACCGCCGCAACGCCGCCCGCACACGCATAGCCAAGAAGCACCTCGGCTCCGCGGCTTGACGGGCGCGCTCGGGCATGACGCGTTCAGGTGAACGCTTCTGATACAGTAGCGTTAGGGTGCGACCCCAAGTCCGCGAATGCCGCTGCGCGCCACGGCCTCGGCCAGAAAACCGCTGCGATTCATTTCGCTTAATGCTGCATCGATCACCTGCAGCCGGTCGGAGCGGTCGAGCGGTACCGCGATCGCCTGCGGCACCCCGTAGAAGTTGTCGTCCAGCATGCGCAGGCCGGAAACATCGCGCGTCGCATCCAGGAGGCGGGCGCGACCGCCCGCAAAGGCCACCACCTCGCCTTTGTCGAGCCACTGCACGCCCTCGCGCAGGCCGAAATCCGGAGTGGCGCGCAGCCGCGCGGCGGTCAGATGCTGCTTGAGCCAGACGCCGACGCTGTCGTCGGTGTTGATGCCAATGACGTGCTCGGGGCGGTCGAGCTCGCTCACCGAGCGCAGGGCTGAGTCCGCGCGCACGAGCGCGCTCTGCTGCACGAGCATGTAGGTCTGCGAATAGAGCACGAGCCCGGTGCGCTCCGGGTTCGGCGCGACGAAGCCGATATCGGCGGTGCCGCTGCGCACTGCGTCGATCACCGCGGCCGCGGTCGACGCCGGCGTTATGGCCACCGGCACGCTCGCCCGGCGGCCGAGTTCGCGCGTGATGTTGGCGATCACGCCGGAGACATTGCCGGTTGCGGCGTCGAGACGCGCCTGGGCGATGTTCGAGACGATATACGCTGCGCGCAGCGTTCCGGTGGGCGCGAGCACCGGATCGGCCGCGTGCGTGGGGGTGGTCAGCAACGCGAGAGAGAGCAGGAGGAAGAAGCGCATGACGGCGCGTTTGTAGCCGCGATGGAGCGAAGCGACAGCCGGTAGATAGACCCCCGATTTCGCTGCGCTCAATCCGGGCTACGAGGCTAATCAGCTCCGGCTATTTTCGCCCGCGATGTGGTACAACACGCGCGGGCAGCGCTGACAGGGAGGCGTTCGATGGCGAGGAAAAAGAAAACGAAGCGCAAGTCGACGGCCAAGAAGAGCAGAGCAAAAAAGACCACGCGCAAGAAAAGCACCGTCCGCAAGGCGGCTGCGCGTAACAAAGCAAGCCGAGCCCGAAAACCCGCGGCGAAGAAGGCGCCGGCGCGGCCTCCCGGCGCAGCCAAGCGGGCGGCGCGGCGCCCTGCCGCAGCCAGGCCGGCGCCAAGTGCGCCCG
>JBKPOZ010000074.1:0-6762 GCA_046733355.1 Pseudomonadota bacterium
GGCGGGAGCAACCATCATCTTAGAGGGCGTGCATCGGACTTCGGTACCTCTTACTCAGTTTTGCCGGGAGCTCGAAACTGCTCTAAGTCACCCGGTACAGGCTAATCTCTATCTGACACCCAAAGCTGCGCAAGGTTTCGAAACACACTACGACACGCACGATGTATTTGTTGTTCAGGCGGCAGGACGTAAGAAGTGGCGGATTTTCCGACCGCGCATCCAGCTCCCACTGCGATCTCAGCCTTATGTTGGCGATCATGTCCCGTCAGGTAGTCCCTTTCAGGAGATAGAGCTGACTCAAGGTGACCTGCTCTACATCCCGCGAGGATATCCCCACGAAGCAATGACGCGATCGCGCGACCTTTCGGTTCATATTACCGTTGGCGTGATTGCTTATACCTGGTACGACCTTTTTCAGGAAGCTATCAAAGAAATATGCAAGAGCGAGCGCATTTTTCGCGAATCCTTGCCCATAGGTTTTGCGAGTCAAGGACTCTCGTCAGCCTCTAACAAGCGGCAGATCAATAGGTTACTGGGTCTGCTCAGCAGAACTAATGTTTGGGAGAACAGTCTCGATTCCCTGATCGATCTATTCATTTCCAGCAGAGAACCCATGTTGGACGGTCATTTGTCGAACCAACTTCAGCTCGACAATATTGATTTAGCAACTCCATTGAAAATCAGGCAACGTCTCCTATTTCGAACTGTAGTTGATGATAAGACTTTGGCCCTAAGCTTTCATGGTAAGAAGCTCCATTTCCCTCATTACGCAGCAGAGGCTATTTATTTCATTGTCACGAGGGGCACGTTTACCGCCGGGTCAATTCCGGATTGCATCGATAGCGCGGGTAAGCTGGCTCTCGTGCGTCGATTGGTCAAAGAAGGATTCCTGACCATAGAATAGTCGCCGGAAGACAAAGGTTTTCAAATTTTGATTTTCGATTTTCGATGAGCGCAGCGCGAGGCGAAATACACACATAGCCAAAAAAATTTCTAAGCATTGCTGCTCATTCAGCGTGGCCGGACACCGTGACAGCCAAAACGACATCATTGAAGTCGCGAGCGCGCTTCAGGGCCGCGGCGTATTCCAGAACGTTCCGCTTACACGCCGCCAAGGGTCGGAGGCCGGTGCGCAGTACCAGACTAGCCAATATGTCGTGTATGCCAATTACGCGTTCATCGATGCCACCTATCAGTTCTCGCGAGAGCACAATCCGTTCGCGGACGCAAATGGAAATATCTTTGTCACGCCAGGCAAGCAGATCCCCGGCATACCGCGGCACCAGGTCAAAGGTGGGGTCCACTATTGGATTACGTCGGAGTTTAAGCTTGGCACCGATGTCATCTGGGTCAGTAGCCAATGGTTTATTGGCGATAATGCCAACCAGAACCCTAAGCTCGCCATGGCTCGTACCAGCTCACGAAGGAGTGGCAGATCTACGGGGTCATAAACAACCTGCTACGAGTCCTGCCATAAACTGTCGGGACGTAAGAGGTGGCGATAACAACTAACGATCAAAGTTAGCGGCTAGACACACCATCAGCGTTGCCGCCAGACCCAAAACTGGTTATTCCGTTCATGGGCTTTGCGAGCGGCGCCTTTCACATTCGAGGCAGCGACAGGTGCCGGTCGCGCCCGCATTGCCTGCCCGCCACAGGGCATGGACTTCAGCGATGTGTTGCTTCGCCCCGCCTCTTTCGTGGAGGGCGCGCGCCATCCCGGCGGGAACCCCGGGGGATACTGGCCCCCCGGGCCACAGCTCGAACGCGAATAGTCTCCGTGGCCAGAATCCGGCTTGATTTCAGAAATCTGCGCGACCTTTCAAAGGGATAATTTGCGCCGACATTTCTGAGTTCGACTCCAATATGCCCAGCCACGCAGTCTGGTTTCTGTGGGCCATGTCTGGAGTTATATGCGCAAGAGCGGGCCGAGCCTCCGCTGCACAAAAGCAGCGTCATTTTCTGAATTCTGGATTGCAATATACCGCGCACCGCGACACCCGCCGTCACGCAGATTGGGCCTAGTGCCAAGATCTCGGCAGGCGCTCAATCCACAATGAGCTTTGGGTTCGCTGGGGTGTGGTCCGCTCGCTTCCAGCCCTATCGCAAGACGTCCCAGAGCACGAGCGCGGCGAGGATGATTAGCAAAACCGCAAGCGTAATTCCAAACACGAACGCCCAAGTGCCGAACTCAAGCACGGTTGCTCTCCTTTGCCGTCGCAAATCCGCATCGCAGAGCCGCGCTGCCGACTCGACCAGCGTCTGCAGCACCGACTTGAGGTCGAAGGTCGAGCGGCTGATAACCTTGAGCACGTCGGCGGTGGCGGTCTGTTGCTGTAGTGATTCGCCCAGCTAGGAGAAAATGATCGCGGCCTGACGGCAACGGATACCAAAACCTGATCGCTCAACCAGGCACCAGCTGTCCGATCGGGTTCAGGCTAATACAGGCAGGCCCTACTGCGGAGAGAACCCTGGACCCGGCAAGGATGTTCGCGGAGAGCTTGACCCCAGGCCGGGAACTAGAGAACAGCCAAGACCCTCAAGAGACATGGGCGGCTCAGAATTGCTGCCGCGCAAAATGAGCATTGGACCCTATTCCACCGGTGGCAATTTCCTGATTTGGTTAATGGAATTACAAGCCAAATTGAAGCAAACCCCAGCATGCGCCGCTGGTTTCTCAGCTACAATACACAAGACCTCGCTCTGATGCAGGCGCTGGAGGCGGCGCTCAGGCAAAGGGACACCGATGCCCATATTTTCTTTGCGCCCAGGAGCCTGCGCGCCGGCGGCTACTGGCTGCCCGAACTCGCCAAGGAAATCGCTCAATCCACCGCCTTCGTCCTGCTCATCGGCAAAAAGGGAATCGGCCAATGGCAAGTCATTGAATATTACGACGCGTTCGACCGGCGCGTTAAAGAGCCCGATTACCCGGTCATCTTAATCCTGCAATCGGGCCAATCCGCGCCCGGTCTGCCGTTCCTGCATCAGTTGCATCGCATCGTCACGAGCGATCCGGCCTCGGAAGATACCGTCGGCAAGCTGTTTCATGCGGCCGACGGAACCGACGCAAGGCCAGGTGAACTTTGGCGATATACCGCGCCCTATCGTGGGCTCGCGGCGATGACTGAGTCCGACAGTGATTTCTTTTTCGGGCGCGAGCGCGAGACGGTCGAGGCGATCAACGTTCTTGCAGGGAAACCCGACAAGCTTCCTATCCTGCTTGGCAATTCCGGTGTCGGCAAATCCTCGCTGGCGCAAGCTGGTGTCTTGGCCGCGCTCCTACGCCAGGACTATCCCGTGCATGCGACGAACGCCGGTCCCTGGCCACAGGTGTTTTACAATAGCCGTCACTGGTGCTTTCTCACGCTACGTCCCGGCACAGAACCGCTGCGGGCACTGGTCGAGCCGTTTATTCGCACCTGGCAGTTCGATACGACCGACCCTCAACGTGAGAAGCGTCAGAACGAATGGATTGCTGCGCTCCAGTCGGGTGATGCAACCCTGCGCGGGCTACTCAACGCAACGCAGGATCGACTGCAGAATTGGGGCAACACAAGCCGCCCGTTTTCTTCCTCTACATCGATCAGGGCGAAGAGCTGTACGCCCGTGCTGAGGAAGAACAGCGCCGTCAGTTCTCACAAGTCATTGCACACGGTCTTGGCGATTCACGCATGCGGGTGCTGATGAGCATGCGGTCCGATTTCCTGGGGGCGCTACAAAACGACGAGGCGCTGTTCAACGTCTGCCAAAAGATCGACATCCCGCCCTTGCGCGAAGCGGCACTGCGCGAGGTCGTGAGCCGCCCGGCACAACTGCTCTCGGCGCGCTTCGAGACTGATGGACTTGCCGCCGACATCGCCCGACGCGCGGCGGAGGAATCGGCTAAGGATGCCGGCGCGCTACCGCTGCTCTCCTATCTACTCGATGACATGTGGACGCAGATGATCAAGCACGGCACCGGCGTTTTGCGCCTGCCGACGCAAGCCATTGCGCTTGGAGGGGTGCTGGTCGAACGTGCCAATACTTTTCTTGCGAACCATCCCGATGCCGAGGTCGCGCTGCGGCAGTTGTTCACGCTGCGGCTCGCGACCGTGCGGCCTGACGGCGAGCCGATGCGGCGGCGCGCGCTGCGGTCCGAGTTTACAGATGCAGAGTGGCGCATAGTTTCGGAACTTACAGATCATCCGCACCGGCTTCTGGTCATCGCAACCCTGGACAGTGGCGAGGTCTACGCCGAGGTGGCACATGAAGCGATCTTCGGGCGCTGGGACAAACTCAAGGAGTGGATCGCCGCAGAGCGTGAGTTCCTTGCCTGGAGGAGCGGCCTCGAAAGCGCTCGCCGCACCTGGGACGCGGCACCGGACGCCTCCAAGAATGATGCACTTCTCATGGGATTGGCGTTGACACAGGCGCAAAGCTGGCTCGCAAAGCGCTCCGCAGACATTCCCAAAGCAGATCAGGAGTTCGTCGTGCTGAGCGGCAAGGCGGCAAAACGGCGACGACTGCGTGTGCAGGCATTCGTCGGCGTGCTAGCCTTTGCTATCATTGCGGGCCTGATTGGATGGCTGAACGAACCGTATCTGCTGAAGGGTTGGCGCTGGTTCACTGTCATACGTCCGTACATGATGACGCAGGTTCGCCCGCATGTGCTCACTGCGGACCTTGAGCAGGCACTGAAGCCCACGGATTCTTTTAAGGAGTGCGCCAAGGACTGTCCTGAAATGGTTGTCATTCCCGCAGGAAGCTTCATGATGGGGTCACCGGCGGACGAAAAGGGCCGTTATGGCAATGAAGGTTCCCAGCACAAGATCGTGTTCGACAAGCCCTTCGCCGTCTCCAAGTTCGAGGTCACCTTCGACGATTGGGATGCTTGCGTCGCCTATGGCGATTGCGATCCGAGCATCACCGACAACAGCTGGGGACGCGGTCGGCAGCCGGTGATCAACATCACTTGGGAGGAGGCGCAACGCTATGCGGCCTGGCTCTCCAGGATGACTGGCAAAAACTATCGGTTGCTTTCCGAGGCAGAGTGGGAATACGCCGCGCGCGCTGGTAGCGCTACGGCCTATTCCTGGGGAGACGATATTGGCAAGGGGAACGCCAACTGCGGCGGCTGCGGCAGCCAGTGGGACAACAAACAAACGGCACCGGTCGGCTCATTCGCTCCCAACGCGTTTGGACTTCACGACATGCACGGCAACGTCTGGGAATGGGTCGAGGATTGTTATTCCGACGAACCGCCAACCGATGGCTCAGCAAGGACTGGCAGTAATTGCAGCCGTCGTGTGGTTCGTGGCGGTTCTTGGTACTACAATCCGCGCTTTCTCCGCTCGGCCGTTCGCTTCAGGATGTACGCCAACCTCCGGCTCGATCATGTCGGTATCCGGCTGGGGAGGACACTTACCCCTTAATTCCTTATTCTCGCGCGAGGGGGGCACATGACGCTCACCATCGGACGGCGGCAATTGATAGCCGCCCTCATCGGCGGCGCGGCGTTCGCCTGGCCGCTCGCGGCGCGCGCGCAGCAACGGTCCGACAACATACGCCAGATCGGAATGCTGATGGGATTTGCGCAGGATGATCCGGTTGCGCAATCCATAGTCACGGCGTTCCGGGGTGGGCTGTCGAAGCTTGGCTGGATCGAAGGCAGCAATGTCCGCATCGAGCTTCGCTGGGCCGGCCCGGATATCGAAAGGATCAACAGGTTGGCCAAAGAGCTGGCTGCGCTGCGGGCCGACGTGATGCTCGGTCAGACGACGCCGGTGGTCAGAGCGCTTGCTCGCGAGGTGCCGGCAACTCCGATCGTGTTTGTAACCGTCTCCGATCCAATCGGCAGCGGTTTCGCCGCAAGCCTCGCGCATCCGGCCGGCAATATCACCGGCTTTACCGTTGATGATTCCGCGCTGGGCGGCAAATGGGTGGAACTGCTGAAGCAGATTGCGCCGGCCACGACGCGCGTGGCACTCCTCTTCAATCCGGCCGGCCCGCCAGCCGAATTCTTTTTGCCGTCAATTCAAGCCGCTGCGTCCTCTTTAAACGTTCAGGCGAACCTGGTGACAATTCATGGGAGGGATGACATTGAGGCCGTTATCGGAGCGCAGGCGCGCCATACGGGGGGCGGCATTATCGCACTAGCGAACGCTTTTAACACCACCAATCGCGAGCTGATCATCGAACTGGCGGCGCGATACCGCGTTCCGGCGATCTATTTTTCCGCCTATTGTGCGCAATCGGGTGGGCTGATCGGCTATGGCAGCGATTATGCCGAACAATCGCGACAAGCGGCCGGATATATCGACCGCATCCTCAAGGGGGCCAAGCCGGCCGACCTGCCGGTGCAAGCGCCGACCAAATTCGAGCTGGTGATCAATCTGAAAACAGCGAAGGCGCTCGGCCTACAGGCTCCCGACAATCTGCTCTCGCTCGCCGACGAGGTGATCGAATGAGCAGTCGTCGCGACTTCATCACTTTGGTCAGCGGCGCGGCGGCATGGCCGCTCGCGGCGCGGGCGCAGCAGTGGGCGATGCAGGTAATCGGGGTGCTATGGCCGGGGACATCGGCTCCCGCATACCGGCAAGTTCATTGCTGACGCTGATTAGAGGAGCCGGCCGTGCGGTCACTAGCCGCCGCCGCAAAGCTTGGCGTTAAGGCTATCAAGGCGAATGCGCGGCGCTTTGCGGCGAACGTCCTACCCATCATCGAGGAAATCGAGCGATCCGGCGTAATCAGCCACCAGGCCCGTGCATCGCAGCAGAAAGCGGC
>JBKPOZ010000075.1:0-4228 GCA_046733355.1 Pseudomonadota bacterium
GCTACCGATTCGAGGGAATCCAAGAAATGAAATTGCAAGCTTTCAAGGCTTCGACCCTCAAAAGCTTGCAATCTCAAAGCGCCAGATCGGCCGAAAGTAGAGTCCGGCTCAGTGGGTTAGACGTTGTTCACGGCCGACTAGGGTCTGTACCTAATTAGCGCGTTCTGATTCTCTCGTGCTGAGCGATTCGGCACGGGAGAATCAGATCGAGCTAATTAGGTACAGACCCTAGTAGGGCGGAGTACGTTTTCCGTTCAGGGCCGATAAATCGATGCTGCGATCAGCTCGTCCTCCGGTCGGGCGCAGTTCGGGATGCTGCACGCCATTGCGGTCTGCACCGGCTGTTGTTGCAGCAGTGCGCATTCCGACCCGGTGCATAGACGAAGAATCAGCGGTGCTTCCGCCTTCGGAGCTCTGTCTATCTCCGGGGCGAGCACGCCCAGAATCGCACCAATAGCTGCAGCCGTCGCGATGTGTTCACGCATTGGTTCGCCCCCTGCCGGACTAAGACTGACTGTAGGAATTATGCTCCTACGGCGGCGTGTCGCTTTCAAGGCAGCGATGCGAATGTCCGGCCTCGCATCCGGCTGGCCCACACTGACCGGGATCTTCTTTCGACACAGCTGCTGCCAAACTAATCCTAAGATACTCCGCAAGTCGAAATGCTTTATCATTAAGTAAGTGACCTGATCGTCGGCAGTGGCGAATTTGGGGCGTATCTCAAGCGCCCTCGCCTAAGCGTGTTCAACCTCACCCCGGCCAACAAGCATCAAAGCAATCAGTTCTCCGCGCACTTCCTCGCTTGGTCGATCTTTCCTCGCAGGAAACGTGAGCACGACCGCGCCAGCGGATTCGGCAAGAACCTGAAGCGTCCCCGTGCACTACCCAGGGGTGGTAACTCGGGTGAAGCGACATAATGCGGGTGTTAACGGCACATTTGCTCAATGTTGATTTTCATCGAGGCCATCGTGCTTTTGCCTCCTATGCATGCCATTCGGGCCGTTTTTCTGACAAAACGTCTGCTCCACTTCATTGTGTATGATGATCAGCCATTTCTCTGCGCCATCGGCGCGCTCACGAAAGTGATTGGCCTCGGCCTCAAGCTCGTGCGCCCTTTCCTCGGCAGCCCGGAGCTGAAGAGAAAGCTTGTGTGCGAGGTCCATAGCTCGCGCGCAATCTTCCTTGGCAGTTTCGGCGGCTTTGTGCAGCAGAGCGATGATGCCATTCCCCGCATCATCCGCTCGGACACTATCTCGGCCCGCCCTCTTCTCAGCGAACTCCACCACCGAATTACGCTTCTGCACAGTCATGAATACCCCCCTCGCTGTGTTGTAAGCAGAATTCCACCGTACACATGAAAGGCAATGGAGGGGCAGCATTTTGGCAATGAACTCACGAAACGGGAGTCCAGCTGCGGTTTAGAATCGACTGTGGCTGAGCGGTCACTCATTGGTCATGAGTAACCCGCGTCGGAATTGCGCGCACCACGTGTGGAAAAGGAACCACAACGCTCACGTTTGCCAAAAAACGCGCTTCGAGCGCTTCTGTCTGACGGCCGGATCGGAGCCATCGAGCAAATGCTATGCGACGACGCGCAGCAGCTTGTCGGCACGCGGCATAATCGTGGCGCGGAACGTAATGGGCCAGCGCTGGGGCACGACCAAGGGAAAAGAATCTGTTTCCATGGTGGCACGATTGCCGTGCATGGGCTCGCCGCCATCATCCTCGAAGGACTCGCTGAGATGCTCACCCTCAACCGCCTCGGCTTGCCTTGTAAAGCTTAGGCGCTCGCTCGCCTGCACCAATTCAATTGAGAACATGATGGGGACCGTGCGCCGCGTTTGGCTGACTGCAGGGTTGGCGACCAAATTTGCACAACGCATGGCTTGGAATCGAGCGTCGCCTGGCGAACGGCAGCAGTGCTGATGACGAACGCCTTGGCGTCATTCTTCAATTAGAGCCAGTTCTCGAGCACCCGCCCCTTGTCGCGCGCGCTCAACTTTGGCGGCTTCACGGTATCCTTGCGGGTCATTCGGATAGCCGGCCTGCGAGGCTCGGTAACGCTCATAAAGCCCGCTGAATCCCAATGCTCTCGTTTCTTTCTCGTAACGGTCCCCGAAACCAATCAACACGAGTAACAAAAAGGCCGCAGCTGTAAGGCCGCCGAGTGTAAGCAAAATACGGCCGAACATTCGCGCCAGTCCGTTTTTCATTGGAGCCCCTAGAGGACGTTCAAAGTTCAACAGGCTCAAGTAGACATTCAAGGCCGTAGCCTCCTAGTGCAGAAAAGCCACTGTGGATTAAGAACGCGATCTTTATGTGCGCCAGCTATTTGGCCCCATTCCCATCCGCAGCCGTCCTCCTGCGAAGATCGCACCAGCCCCGACGAAGCTCTGGGCGCGTGTCCTCAACTCGCACACTTCGCGGGTATTAAGGGCTTATTCGTCATCCGTCGCTAGCCGGGCCGAACATCGGCTCCCCCGTGCCTACAGCGGGCGCACACCATACGAGAACCTAGGGAGTCGATAGGGAAGTCGTCGGGCAGGTGATCCGAATTCCTAATAATGCGATGCTGGCAGTTGATGGCCTCGCAAGTCAGGAGGTCACGGCAGCCGTGTGAGCCATATGGCCGAGCGTTATCGATTGGAACGCTGTCCCGTTTCGGCCATGTGCCCCAATCCTCCTCCGCTTCCCACTTCACTGCAGGCGCTTTTGGGTTTTTCAATTTAATCCAGTGTAGTGATGCCCCGAGATGTAGCGCGAGTTTTTGCGTTTGGAGACAATCCGCTCAAGCCGGAGCTTGCACGCGTGCTTGAAGATTATCGCGCCGTCGCCTGTTATGTGCTCGTCCAAGCGAATGCCTGAAGCGGCTGAACTCAACACCCCTTCAAGCGTGGCCTTCCGTTGTTCGAACGGGTCGCGCCGCTATTCAAATACATAGGGGTCTAAGTCATGCGACTCGACACGGTGCTGGCGGCTATCACGCCAGACCAAGTCGAACAATTCGACCGGATATCCAAAGCGAGGAAGGCGCGAGCTGCTGATGCAAGCAGGGAATCAGTTGAGGTCCCGGTGGTTTAAGCACTGGCACCTGCCTAAGCAATGAGCGGGGACTCTTCATTTGCCTGCCCTATCAGGTAGCCACAGCATGCTTCACGTCTGCTTAGTGCCTGGGGCGTTTTTGCTGTCTACGCCTCCCCACGCGCTCTAGCTGCGAGCTTTCGGGAGCTTGTCCATTCGGCCCAGACCGGGAACGCTGATGTTGCCAACTTAGTGATCCGAATGGACACTCACAAGAATGCCCCTCTCATGCCGCATGCAGGGACGGACTCTTTTTAACGAAAGTCAACTGGGGGTATTCGGCATGGCGTCGATGGCGCGGCGGATGACCGAGTGATCTGATCGTTCGACAGGAAAAGATCGTGATTGATGATGCCCGAGCCTTGCGCGGAAGCATCGATCACCCGCAGCCCGAGCTTTTCCGATGATCGACGGCATCATCAACGCGCAGAACAATGGCGTGGGCGATTTTCCGCAATGATCCAACGCTCACAGACCAGACCCAATCCGAAACGGCGCTCCTGACGATTGCCGGTCACCGCGTGATGGCGGGACCGGAGAATTGGACGTTCACGATCATCCAACCCTACGGACCTGATCGCGACCCATCTTCGTCGCCTCCGATTCAGTGATTACAGATCACCGGAATCGCTGTTCGGCGATATTTTCAAGTTCGACAGCATCGGTCAAACTGAGACTGCCCCAGTCTGAGCGCTACGTCAGATCTCGCCAACTCCAGACATCATCTCACATCAGGTAAAGACCGGAAGGCAGCCGACATGCCGTCTCGCGCGCTGCGCGAGTACCCCGATCAAACGCCGCGATAGTTCATCACGCTAGGAGAGTTAGCGGAGTGCCGCAGCCCGGCTGGGTACCCCGTACAGCTCGGCCGAGCCTTGGTATGGGAAAAGACCCTTTAATTGCGCCATTTCTACCACTGGTCCGCCATAGTTCAGTCAGAAAACTTTACGCTATCGGCCAGGAGGGGCAACGAAGGTTTGGCCACTCTCTGTAAGATGCCGTGTACACGCAAAAGTAGGATTACGTGATGAGTAAAGTCATTGGCTTTGTGGTCTGTGGGTTCACATTGGCCGGATGTTCCGGATCGGCCCTTGATTTCCTGAAATCATCTCCATCAACCACGGCATTACGGTTTGAATCCGTGCCC
>JBKPOZ010000076.1:0-5688 GCA_046733355.1 Pseudomonadota bacterium
CTTCTGTGCAATTTCGAGCGCGTGCACAATCCCGCGCGCGGGCGCGGCGGCGGCCGTGCGGGCGCGGCGGGCACGGTATCCCTGCGTTCGGGACGGCCGATCCGGCCGAAGGGACGGCAAACGGTGCCGCCGCGCGACGCGATTCGCCTCGAGCTGCCGGGCGGCGGCGGTGTCGGCGATCCGCGCACGCGCGATCCGCAGCGCGTGTTGGACGACGTCCTCGATGGATTCATCACCGCGGAGGAGGCGCGGCGCGAGTATGCTATCGTCATCGACGCGAATGGGCGACTCGACATGGTCGCGACGCGCCGCCTGCGCGACGGCGATGCTCCGGCTGAATAAAGCCGTTTCACCATAGCTGGACTCGTGATGGCGCAATCATCAAAGGGCAGCAGGCTCGGTCTGCCCCCCCTCCCATAGGGAGAGGGGTGGGGTGAGGGGTTACTGCCTCTCGGCGATTTCTGTATCCCCCCTCACCCCAACCCTCTCCCCAAATGGGGAGAGGGAGCGCACCGAGACCGTTGCGCCTTCGTTGCGTCTAGCTCGCGAACCTATCGCGGTCGTGTGGCGCCAAGAAATCGAGCTGCGGCCCGAGCGGCACGATGCCGGTCGGATTCACCTGGCGCTGGCTGGCGTAATAGTGCCGCTTGATCTGATCCATGTTCACCGTCGCGGCGATGCCGTCCTGCTGATAGAGGTCGCGCAGGTAATTGGAGAGGTTCGGGTAATCGACGATGCGACGCAGATTGCATTTGAAGTGGCTGTAGTAGACCGCATCGAAGCGAACGAGCGTGGTGAAGAGCCGCCAATCGGCTTCGGTCACGTCATTACCGACGAGATAACGCTGGCGCGAGAGCCGCCGCTCCAGCTCGTCGAGTGCGCCGAATACGGCCCGGAACGCTTCTTCATAGGCTTGCTGCGAGGTCGCGAAGCCCGCGCGATAGACCCCATTGTTGAGGTTCTCGTAAACCAGCGCGTTGACGCGATCGATCTCCTCGCGCAGCGCCGGCGGATAATAGTCCGTGCGCACGTTGGTGAAGCGGCCGAAGGCGCCGTTGAGCATGCGAATGATCTCGGCGGATTCGTTGTTGACGATGGTGCGGCGCTGCTTGTCCCATAATACTGGCACGCTGACGCGGCCGGTGTAGCGCGGCTCCGCGCGCAGATAGATTTCGGCGAGCTCGCGCGCGCCGTTGACGGTGTCGGGCGTGGTGCCCACGCTCGTGCCAAACCGCCAGCCGTGCGGGCCGTAAAGCGGCTCGAGCACCGACATCGACACGACGTCCTCGAGGGCTTTGAGCACGCGCATGATCACGGTGCGATGCGCCCAGGGGCAGGGGAGCGCCACGTAGAGATGGTAGCGGTCGCGCGCGGCGGGAAATCCCGCCTCGCCGCTCGGCCCGGCGCTGCCGTCCTGCGTTACCCAATTGCGAAAACGCGTCGCCGGGCGGACGAAGCGCCCGTCGGGCGTGCGCTCGCCCGGTTGCTCATCCCGCCAGATGCCGTCGACCAGAAGGCCCATGCCCTTTTCCTTTAGTTTGCCGCAGCTCATCTAATCATCGGGGCCGGCGCTTGCACCTCTACCTGCGAGCGCGGGGGTGCTGCCGCGGCGATGGACCTTCCGCCTGCCAAATGCTAAGCGCGCGGGCTTAGGCGAATGACCGACCTCTCACTCACTATCCTGCCGGAGACGGCCGACGACGCGGTGCCGATCGAGCATCTGCACGAGCGCACGTTCGGTCCTGGCCGCTATGCCAAATCGGCGTACCGGCTGCGCGAGGGCATGGGGCACCGGCTCGATCTGTCGTTTACTGCGCGCATTGGCACCCTGCTGATCGGCTCGGTGTGGCTTTCGCCGATTCGCATCGGTGACACCAAGGCGCTGCTGCTCGGCCCACTGACGGTCGAGCCGGCGTTTCGCGAGCGCGGGGTCGGCTATGCCCTCATCGAGCGGGCGCTGGCGCAAGCGAAGGCCAAGGGGCACCGGCTGGTCCTGCTGGTGGGCGATGAGCCCTACTACGGCAAATCCGGGTTCAAGCCGATCCCCAAGGGCCGCGTCACCATGCCCGGCCCGGTCGATCCGTCGCGCCTGCTCGTTTGCGAGCTGGTCGAAAGCGCGTTCGACGGCGTGTCCGGACCGATCCGGCCGGATTGGAGCGCCTCCTGAGGGCACGTCGGAGTGCCCGAAGGTGAATTCTCACCAGAGCCAAAGCCGATGGCAGTTTTCGCGGTTGCTGCGCGTCCGAATTGACCTGCGAGCGCTAATACACGAAGATTGCCCACCAAGCCTTCGGGCCGTCATCGATGATCACGCTCCCCGAGCTGGCAGCAGAGGCTCTGGGTTCGTTTCTCGCCTCCGATATGAAAGATCGGTTCGGGTCTTCGCATGCCCGCTTGGCGGAGCTCATCCCCTTTGCCGCTCGGCTGGCGCTCGAGTGCATAGGCAACAGCGATGCGCTTTATCACAACGTTGAGCATACGATGCTCGTTACGCTCGCGGGACACGAGATCTTCAAGGGCCGTGCGCTGTTGAAGCCTTCGACCCCAGTCGATTATTCGAACTTCATCGTCGCCTGTCTTGCCCACGATATCGGCTATGTCCGCGGCCTCCTCAGAGGAGACGACGATTATAGCTATGTCGTGGACGCAGCCGGCCGCAAGGTTTCGTTGCCGCGCGGGTCCTCCGATGCCGCACTTGCTCCATATCACGTCGAGCGATCGAAACTGTTCGTGTTGGAGCGTGTCGCGCCGGTCGCGGAACTCGACGGCGCACGCATTGCGCGTGCAATTGAGTTCACACGCTTTCCATACTCATCGATGGCAGCTGACGCGAAGGAGGAAATTGACGAGGAGGCATCGCTGCTACGGGCCGCAGACCTCATCGGCCAGCTTGGCGACCCGCACTAGTTGAGAAAAGTAAATGCGCTTTATTACGAGTTTGAAGAAATCGGATTGAACAGGCAGCTCGGGTATGAATCACCGGCAGATCTCGTGGACAAATATCCGCAATTTTACTGGAAGACCATCTCTCCGCATATCGACTGCGCGATCCGCTATCTCAACGTCACCTCGAGCGGGCGCCGGTGGATTGCGGGCCTCTACAGCAATGTATTTCGTGCCGAGCGTGAGCCGCGCCTTTCGGGACCACAGTCGTAGCTTCCACTCTGATCCCCGCGTAGCCGTTGGATGATCTCGAGCGGCCCTTGACGCGCCGGCGTCTCGCTCGGCAATGATCCCGCCATGCGCCGTTACCACGCGGAGCCGGGCATCTACGGAGGCGAAACAGATTCATTCTCCTTGCGCCCTGCTGAACTCCTCCAAAGCTTCTTGGTGCAAGACCTGAATTTGTGCCAAGTATCCTTGCGCTTCTTCGATGTAGCGCCCCACTGTGTCCAGCTCCTCCTGGGTCGCGATCTCGCGAGCCTGGTTTAGCGAGGCTTCAAGCCGCTCGATGCGAAATGCGGTACACGCCGCGAAGGCATTTCGCTTTTGCACTCCGTCGCTGGTTGACATGGTTCCACCCTCCAGCTGTTTCGCGCCTCGCGCTGCGGGCGCCGTTCGTCCTGTTCCGTATCGGATCCTTCAGATTGCGGGCATGATCATGGTGGCCCGTGAGCAGCATCGTCCCTAGCGTCCTCAGCGTCCTTGGGCCGGACCTGAATTGTTCTGAAAAGGCCTGAGTGGCCGCCGCCGACAATCCAGAAGCGCCCCGCCCCTCCACCACGCGGCGTTTTGGTGGGATGGTCAGCTCAGCCGAAGAGATACGTGCACCACTTGGGCCTCGCGTTTCGTGCGCATGGGAAATCCACTCGTCTCGAAGACTTTCAGCATCGGGATATTGTCAGGCAGCACTTCGGCGATTAGTTCCTCCAGCCCAGCGTGGCTGGCGATCGCGGCGATATGGTGCAGGAGTGCTCTGCCGATGCCCCGACCCTGGTACTCGTCGATCAATGCAAAAGCCATCTCCGCTTTTCCCGACTGCACGACGATGTAACGCGCACCCGCGATCACAACCGGCCTGCCGTTTTCCTCGACGACCGCGACCAGCGCCACGTGCTTGACGAAGTCGACATTCAGGAAGAACTCGATTTCCGACTCGGTAAAATGGCTTTTTATCTCGAAAAAACGCCGGTAAAGGGACTGCGCGCTGGTGCGAGCGACTGCCGCGGTGAGTTGGGTCCGATCGTCGGGTCGAAGCGCGCGGATTTCGACGCGTCGTCCATCGCGCAGCGTCTCGAGCGCCGAATATTTGGCTGGCTCTAACATGACCGGCAACTCTTTGACCAAGCGTCGAATGCGCGCAGCCGGACGACTCGTGCGGCTGCATGGGGTCGCGGCCGAGCTCAATCGCGAGAGGCCGCGCTCAACCGACCTTGTCCGTGATCCGCGGACGAGGGCCTATCTGTCCGTGCCGAACAATTTCTCCACCGCCTCCATGACCGGCGTTTGCGAATTCTTAAAACAATAATCTCTCAGCTTTTTCGCATCCGCGAGGAGTCGCTGGGTGTCCAGCGTCGGATCACCGCGTTTCCCGTGGTAATAGCCGCTAAGCCAGATGGCAATGTTTTGGGAACTGGTAATTTTATTGCCGGTGTATTGGCCGCAGGTGATTTTTCCGACGTCGAGCGTGACTTGCGCGCGCGCCGTCGGAATGGCTTGCAGTGCGAATAGCAATCCCGCAGCTGCAGCCGCCGACGCAAATCCGATTTTCCTCCGCGTTTTTCCGCCGATCCGAGCGAGCATTGCTTTCCTCCCCGGCCTCCAAGGGACGTCATCAAGTCCCGGCAATGTTTACTTGTCGGCCATCGCCGCATCAACCGCTTTGCGTCCATACCAAAGCGATTGGTCTTCCTTCGGCCCTTGTTCTATTCTTCTTCATGGTAGGCGGGGGACGGAGGTTGCATTGATCGGCGATCCGTTTCTCAATTATTTCGCGCTCTTTCTGCTGGTTTTCGTGGTGGTGGTGCTGTTCTACGGCATCATCGCGATCCACGACATTCCGGCCAAGATTGCCGAGTCGCGCGACCATCCGCACCAGGACGCCATCCATGCGGCCGGATGGGTGAGCCTGTTCACCCTGCACGCGCTGTGGCCGTTTCTTTGGATTTGGGCGATGGCGTACCGCCCCGAACGCGGCTGGGGGATCTCGCATCCGTCTGCGGCGGTGGACGCCACGCCGACGGCCGCTTCCAGCGACGTCGAGGACTTGCGGCGGCGAGTGGCGGAGCTCGAGAAGAACCAGAGGAGCGAGGCCCAGTAATGGAACTCCTGCTGATCCTGATCTATGTTTCGATCTGTTACGTGGTCTTCAAGCTTTTCCGGATACCGGTCAATCAGTGGTCGCTTGCGACCGCGGCGCTCGGCGGGATCGTCGGCATCGCGCTGCTGCTGCTGATCATGAATTACAATCATCCTTTTACGAAAAATGCGCGCATCTATTTTGCAGTGACGCCTGTGTTGCCGACGGTGAAGGGCCGTGTGGTCGAGGTACCGGTGAAGGAAAACGCTCCTCTTAAAGGAGGGGATGTGCTGTTCCGCATTGATCCGACGGCTTACGAATACGTCGTCGAGCAGAAGAAGGCCGCGCTTGCGGAGACCGAGCAAAACGTGCGGCAGCTCAAGGCCTCGCTCGACCAGGCCGCCGCGGGGACGGAACGAGCCAATGCGCAAGTCACCTTGGCGCAGCAG
>JBKPOZ010000077.1:0-13070 GCA_046733355.1 Pseudomonadota bacterium
CTTCCATCTCACACCGCAGCCAAGCCACCGCGCGGCCGCTGTCAGTGAGCTTGATGGGGGCGGGCAGCTCGCCGTCTATCACCTTTTCCTCAAACTGGGTCTTGCGCAGACCAGTGAATCTCATCGCTTCCGGCTTGCGCATGACGGGGCTTTCAGCCTCCGGTATGACGGGGCTTTTCACATCGGTCATTTCCAGCTTCCTTTTAACTGTTACCGGGTCCTCAGCGGGCGTTCCCGGGTTCCGGCGCTATAAAGCTGATTTCGTGCACAAAAAAACCCGCCCTTAGACCCGTGGATCTAAGGACGGGTAAGGGGTAATTTTCAGGACCGTGTCCGCCAGCGCTTTCTTATCTGCCGCATTGGCCAGTTCGTCTGGAGGAA
This sequence comes from Pseudomonadota bacterium, assembly GCA_046733355.1. Classification (GTDB taxonomy): domain Bacteria; phylum Pseudomonadota; class Alphaproteobacteria; order Rhizobiales; family Xanthobacteraceae; genus VAZQ01. The sequence goes on from JBKPOZ010000077.1 coordinate 382, forward strand.
GACGCGGTCGCTGGGCAGGCGTCGGTGTTCGAGCCAGGCGATGTCTGTTTCCAGCTCTTTAATTACGTTGTAGATCGCCGGGCTCATTGCACCATCATCGTACCGCGCGCGTAACATTTGCCATTCCATGCGCAGTGCTGCAGCGAGATCATCCAGTGCCATTCACCTCCCTTCTCTTCAGCAGCATCGTGCTGCGAAGAGAAGAGACACCACATTTCGTCCATTAATGAACCCGCCCTCAGACCCGCATATTCACGTGCGTGGCCGGTATTGCCTTTTCCTCACGCGGCGGATGGAACTCCTGCCGTGGTAGGCGTCTGAAATTTCGTTTTCACTTAAATAATACCTCTTTGCCGCCTCTGCGATTGCATCTTTGACGCTCACGCCCTTATTGCGGTCGCGCACAGCAACTATTGCCATTTCCAAAAATGCCTCTCTCGGAGTACGGTCATACGCCGGCGTAGTCTGGGCACCCCGCTTTTTCCTCAGCTGATGACGGTCTAAAAGATCGGCCAAATGCCAACACGCAACTTCTGTTGGTTTTTTCGATCTCAGCAAATCTAGCAGCGGTTGTTTATTGCGTTTTCTGTCTATGGCTGCAAATGCTTCGTACCACGGCCGGTTGCGGTCATCATCATCTAGCCAAAACGCATTATCCGAAATACTTTGCGACAGACCTCTGCCTGCAGAGGCTTCCAATGCTTTTTCTAAATGCTTCGGAGGTGGCGGTCCAAACCTCCGTGGTTGTCGCTTCTGCTTCTGTGAGCGCTTCACGGCACCGCGCGTCGCAGCACCGTGACATTGTCACTGCAGTCCTTGGGCGCAGCGGTACAGTAGGCCGCCCAGGCATCCATGAGCTTGCGGCGCTTTTCAAACAGGTCGCCGCGCCGGTATGCGGCCTCTACCGCGTTGCCTATGGTGTGCGCGAGAGCCATTTCAACAACATGATTGGGCGTCGCTGTGCGCTCCGCAGCCCAGTCGCGGAATGTTGACCTAAACCCGTGCACGGTGATCTCCTTGCGGCCCATGCGCCGGAGCGCCGTTGCCATGGCCATATCACTCAACCTGCCACGCCGCGGGCCGATGAAAACAAATTCATTGTCCTTTTCTGTCGGTAAGGTCTCCAGCAATTCCAGCGCAGTTCGGGAGAGCGGCACGCGATGCGCTCGATCGCCTTTCATGCGCTCAGCCGGTATCGTCCAGGTCTTCTCGGCGAAGTTGATTTCATGCCAGCGCGTGCCGAGGGCCTCGGGAGGTGCGGGCTGCGCAGAGTATCGTAAACTGTAAAGCCTTTGCTGCGATGCCTTCGCGGCTGCGCAAGGCGGTCATGAACTCTGCTATTTCGTTGTAGGGCAAGGCAGGGTGGTGTGCGGGTTTCGCTATCGCGCCACGTGCCGGCAGGACGTGCTCAAGATTTCCTGCCCATCTTGCAGGATTGTCGCCCGACGATCTGTAGCCGCGTACAGCCGCCCAATTCAATACAGCTTCAATACGTCTGCGCACGCGGTTGGCGGTCACCGTCGTGGTGCCCCAAATGGGTTCGATCACTTTCAGAACGAACCCCCTATCGATGCTGGCTACCGGCAGGTTGCCGATTTTATCGAACGCATGGTCGCGCAATGAGTTCAGAAATTGCTGGCGGTGTCGCCGGTTGGTCCACTTCTTCTCGTGTTGTGCGAAATAATCCTCGGCGGCCTTTTTGAATGTGATGTTCTGTGCGGCGGCTAATGCTGCCTCTGCGCGTTGCTTGATGCGCGCGTCCAATGGATCAACCCCATCTAAGAGTTGCTGCCGAGCTTTGCGGGCGCGCTCTCTGGCCTCTTTTAAATCGATGGTGTGCAACGGCCCCAACCCCAGCCATCGTTCACGCCCGCCACGCTCGTATCGTAAGAGCCAGCTGCGATTATTGGCGTTGACCACTTGCAAGTAGAGCCCGTGCCCATCACCGTAACGTCCTGGCTTGTTGCAGGCGCGCTCGATACGTTTGGCTGTCAGTCTCATTTAGCCCACGCTATGGGCTCACCGGCTCGACCCCCGGATGGGTCGAATTGTTTAGCTCGGGCGGCCCCGAGTATTTTCGGGCTTTAGCGGGCGGTTGGAAACAGAAAAGATGTGTGTATCAACGGTTTTCTGCGCAGATAGGCCGGGCGGCCCCGGGTGGCCTCGGGCCATCCCAGGTTAGGGGGACGCGGCCCGTGGAGCCGCACGCCCGCCGGATGAGCGCATCGTTTAAACGCGTGCTCGTCGCCAACCGTGGCGAGATCGCCGTGCGCGTGATCGGCGCGTGCAAAAAGCTCGGCATCGAGACGGTGGCCGCAGTCTCGCAAGCGGACCGCGACAGTCTGCCTGCGCGCCTCGCCACCCGCGCGGTGTGCATCGGACCGGCTCGCGCGAGCGAGAGCTATCTGCGTCCCGAGGTTCTCGTCACCGCGGCGCTCGGCACCGGGTGCGAGGCCGTGCATCCCGGCTACGGCTTTCTTGCCGAGCGCGCGCCGTTTGCGCGCATGTGCAAGGAGGCCGGCATCAAGTTCATCGGTCCGTCCGCAGAGGCGATCGACGCCATGGGCGAGAAGATCGCCGCGCGCCGGTTGGCGGCGGAGGCGGGCGTGCCCCGCGTGCCGGGCACGGATCGCATCGAGAGTGCGGCCCATGCGCTGGCCATCGCACGCGAGATCGGTTTTCCCGTCATGCTGAAAGCGAGCGCCGGCGGCGGCGGCCGCGGCATTCGCATCGTGCGCAACGAGACGGAATTGGCAAATGCGATCGACGCAGCGGCGGCGGAAGCGCGCGCGGCCTTCGGCGATGCGACCGTGTATTTGGAGAAATTCATCGAACGCGCCAAGCACATCGAGGTGCAAATTCTTGCGGATGCGCACGGTAATGTCGTGCATCTCGGCGAGCGCGAATGCTCGGTGCAGCGCCGCTATCAGAAGCTCATCGAGGAGGCGCCCTCCCCCGCGGTCGACGCGGACGTGCGGCGCGAGCTTGGTCTGGCCGCGACGCAGCTGGCGCGCCGCGTTGGTTATGAAGGTGCGGGCACGGTTGAGTTCGTCCTCGATGTCGACGCAGGCCGCTACTATTTTCTCGAGATGAACACGCGCATCCAGGTCGAGCACCCGGTTACCGAAATGATCACCGGCCGCGATCTCGTGTCGGAGCAGATTCGCATTGCCGAGGGAGCGCCGCTCGCCTTCTCACAGGGCGAGGTGTCCTTCACTGGGCACGCGATTGAATGCCGCATCAACGCCGAGGATGCGGAGCGCGACTTTGCACCCGGTCCCGGCCGCCTGTCCGCCTTCGCTCCTCCGTTCGGGCACGACGTGCGGGTCGATACCCACTGCTTTCCCGGCTATTTGGTGCCGCCGTTCTACGACTCGCTCCTGGCGAAGCTGATCGTGCGCGGCGAGGATCGAGCGGACGCCATGCAACGCATGCGTACCGCCCTGGATGTGTTCACGATTGAAGGCGTGCCCACCACCATCCCGTTTCATCGCCGCGTGCTCGACCACCCGGATTTCCGCGCCGGCCGCGTGACCACCAGCTGGGTCGAACGCGTGCTATTTCCATCCTCTTCGGGCCCAGCCGACACCCCCGCCCGCGACATGCAACGCAAGGAAAGGCAGCGATATGCGCAGGAAACTTAACCCGATCCCCACATTTCACAACGAGGCGGAAGAGCGCCGCTTTTGGGAATCGCACGATTCATCAGCCTACGTGAATTGGAGCAAGGTCACTCGGGCTCGCTTTCCCAACCTGAAGCCATCCACGACCTCCATTTCCCTGCGCCTGCCGATATCTTGCTCGAGCGCATCAAGACTGCCGCTAATAAGCGTGATATGCCCTATCAGTCGCTGATCAAAGCCTGGCTGGCCGAGAAGATCGACGCGACCGGAACAAGGCGCAGACTGCCCGTCTCTCAATCTTGGATTTGCGAGGTTCTCATTTGCGAGAAAGCGCATCTCATGCTTCGCTTGGGAATACTTTTTCTGAGCCAAAGTTTCGGATGGCAACGCGGTACCGTGCAGTCAGGCGGAAGCGGCCTTCGCTCCGTCCGACCCCGGCCAGCATTCCGGAATGGCGGCTTTTCCCCTTGCAATTTGATGCGAAAGCAGGTAGAACGAAAAGTGAACACTGCTCCATCTCCAAGGGAGTGATCACGGCGAGAAAGTTTCTTGACACTGTACAGCAATCGTGCTATGGTTCATGCAGTCTCGCGAGGTGCGAGCGGACCCGGCGATAACCCCGCCGGGTTTTTTGTTGGCCTGCGATGCCCCCCGCATCGTGGGCTTTTTCATTCCAGCAATCAGGAGATTGAAAATGCCCTTCCAACCCGGTCAAAGCGGCAATCCCGCAGGTCGTCCGCGCGGCGCACGCAACCACACGACGGTTCTGTTCGAGCAGCTCATCGAGCGGGATGCCGAAACAGTCATCCGCACCGTCATCGAACGGGCAAAAAGCGGGGACGCGAACGCCCTCGCGCGGCTCTGGGGGACAATGCTGCCGGCGCGCAAGGGCAGGCCGGTCGAGGTCGATCTGCCGCGGCTCGAGCGGCCGTCCGATGCCCCGCGTGTGATTGCCGCAATTTTGAGAAGGCGGCGGCAGTCACAAAAACGCGTGAAGCCGCACAGCCGCGGGTCCGGCGGGAACATCAGGCCCCCTCGCCGTTTCCCGCCATGGTGCAGGCTGATACTGCGGCGCCGGCCGACGAGCTGAACCTCGACTCGATCGTGGCGGAGGCATTGCGGGCGTGGTTTGAGGAACGCGCCGGACCGCTGCAAGGGCGCCGCAAGGAAGCATTGAGCGCCATCTCACCATTGGCGCACGGCGCGGCAAATGGGGCCGACCATTGTATCCCATTGTTTCGGTCGCGCGTCCCCGCCGACGTGCCGGCGAGAGATCACGCGGCCACGTAGCCAGCGCGCTCTGCTGCCGGGGGAGAGCTCCGCACAGGGGCTCGCCATTGTTTCCCATTGTTCTTGCCGCTGTGCGCGCGCGCCTCCTTGCGCGTTCGCAGCGCTGATGGGAGCGAAGCCGGGAGAACCGGAGCCTCAGCACGCTTCCTCGCAGATTGGACCCCAGCAGACCTCACCGCGAAACCTGCCGGTTCAGCAGTTATAAAGACCTCACGTCCGGAGTCTGAGATGAAGACCTACAATATTGCTGCGATAGGCGGGGACGGTATTGGGCCCGAAGTCGTAAAGGCCGGCGTGCAAGTTCTCAATGTCTGCGCCGAACGCGACGCGGGATTCAAAATGGAGTTTAAGGATTTCGGCTGGGGCTCCGATTACTACAAGAAGCATGGCGTCATGATGCCGGCAGACGGCGCCGACCAGCTGCGCAAGTTCGATGCCATTCTTTTTGGCGCCGTAGGCGCGCCGGACATTCCCGACCACATAACCCTGTGGGGCTTGCGGCTCGCAATCTGCCAGCCGCTCGATCAGTACGCCAACGTGCGCCCGACCCGTATCCTGCCCGGCATCACCAGTCCGCTGCGCAACGTCTCCGGGCCCGAGCTGGACTGGGTGATCGTGCGCGAGAACTCGGAGGGCGAGTACTCGGGTGTGGGCGGACGCGTGCACAAGGGACTGCCTGAGGAGGCGGGCATGGACGTCTCTCTCATGACGCGGGCCGGCGTGACCAGGATCATGCGTTTCGCCTTCAAGCTCGCGCAATCGCGACCGCGCAAGTTGTTGACCGTCGTCACCAAGAGCAACGCACAGCGCCATGCCATGGTCATGTGGGACGAGCTCGCGGCCGAAGTGGCGAAGGAATTCCCGGATGTGACCTGGGAGAAGATGCTTGTCGATGCCATGACCATGCGGATGGTGATGCGGCCGCAGACCCTGGACACGATCGTGGCGACCAATCTGCATGCGGACATTCTTTCCGATCTGGCGGCCGCGCTTGCCGGCTCGCTCGGCATCGCGCCGACGGCAAATCTCAATCCGGAACGCAAGGCGCCGTCGATGTTCGAGCCGATCCACGGCTCGGCCTTCGACATCACCGGAAAGGGGGTCGCGAACCCCGTGGCGACGTTCTGGACCGCATCGATGATGCTCGAGCACCTTGGAGAGAAGGGGGCGGCTGTGCGCCTGATGAAGGCGGTCGAGCGCGTCACGGCGAACAAGGCGCTGCACACGCCCGACCTCGGCGGGAAGGCGACCACGAGGCAGGTCACGGACGCGGTCTGCGAAGCTCTCCGCGCCGCCAACGATTAGAGGTGTCGTCCGGACCTCCGGGGCATCCCATGGTGCATAACCCACGCGAGCTACTCAGGAGCATGTTTGATGCAGCGGTTGACGCTGCATCACCGAAGCTGCGCATCCCCGACCATCTCCCTGCCCCCTCGAAGGGCAGAACCATCGTGCTCGGCGCCGGTAAGGCATCGGCCGCAATGGCCAAGGCCGTCGAGGATGCCTGGCCCGGCCCCCTGAGCGGACTCGTGGTGACGCGCTACGGTCACGCCGTGCCCTGCAAGCACATTGAGATCGTGGAAGCGGCGCACCCGGTGCCCGACGAAGCGGGGCATCGTGCCGCACAGCGCATGCTGGAAATGGTGAGGGGCTTGGGCCGCGATGACCTCGTGCTCGCGCTCATCTCGGGTGGGGCGTCGGCTTTGCTCAGCTTGCCCGCTCCAGGACTTGCATTTCGAGACAAGCAGAAAGTCAATGAGGCGCTGCTGCGCTCGGGTGCCGCTATCGGCGAGATGAATACTGTGCGCAAGCACCTCTCCGCCATCAAAGGCGGACGGCTTGCGGCAGCGGCCTTTCCTGCGCGCGTCGTCACGCTCGTGATCTCTGACGTTCCGGGAGACGATCCTGCGGATATAGGTTCGGGCCCGACAGTTGCCGACAGATCGACGGTCGCAGACGCCTGGGCCGTGCTTGCAAAATATGGAATCTCGGAGCCGCACTCCGCCCTCGATCACCTCGAGCGCGCGGACGAGACGCCCAAGCCAGGCTCGCCCGAGCTTGCCAACACCACAACCATTCTGGTTGCGACGCCGCGGCTTTCGCTCGAAGCGGCGGCCGAGGTCGCGCGCAAGGCCAGTGTGCTCCCTTTGATACTTGGGGACGCCCTCGAAGGAGAAGCGCGCGAGGTCGGCCGCGTGATGGGCGGTATTGCCCGTCACGCCGCAATGCATGGGCAACCCGCGCCTCCACCCGTCGTGTTGCTCTCGGGCGGTGAGACCACGGTCACCGTGCGGGGCAAGGGGCGCGGCGGGCGCAACGTCGAGTTTCTGCTTTCTCTGGCTGTGACGCTGGATGGACTGCCCGGCGTATTCGCGTTGGCGGCCGACACGGATGGCGTCGACGGCGCGGAGGAAATCGCGGGCGCCATCATCGCGCCCGATACTCTGCGGCGCGCGGAGCAACTCGGCCTGAAAGCGAAGGACCGTCTCGCCGATAACGATGCACACACTTTCTTTGAGGCGCTGGGCGATCAGGTGATCACTGGCCCGACGCTGACCAATGTCAACGACTTCCGCGCGATTCTTGTTCTTGAACGACATGAAAGGCGCTGCGAGGCCGATGAAGGTACCGGTCAGGACCGATCAAAACGTCGACCAAGGTGAAAAATCCTGCGAGTGCGGCCATGCAGTTTGGCAGGATGCTTTATGTCCGCAGCTGAAGATAGGAGACCTCGGAGCCTCAGCACGCCTCGTCGCATTTGACCCGATGCGGACCTTGTGTATCGGTGGTAGACTCGATTTGGCCGTGCGAGAGGAGGGGCATCATGTTCGAGGTGGACCAATTCGTCGCCGACTGCCGTGCCGCTTTTGCCGAGGATACGACCCATAAGGCTGTGCGAGAGGTCTTAGCGCGCGCGGTCTCCGATCCGGCGGCTGTCCTCAAGGGACTGGGAGAGCCGAACCGTGCGGAAATCCGCAAGCTCTTTCATTCAGACAGGTTGACCATCTTGAACGTGGTATGGGCGCCCTTGATGACGGTCATGCCGCATAACCATCGCATGTGGGCGGTTATCGGCATCTACACCGGACGCGAGGACAATATCTTCTGGCGGCGTGTTCGTGGAACACCAAACAAGATCGAGGCGGCGGGAGCAAAGGCGCTTTGCGAAACCGATGCTGAGCCGTTGGGTAACGATATCATCCATTCGGTTCTCAACCCGATCGACCAGCTCACCGGCGCCATCCACATCTATGGGGGCGACTTTTTTGCCGCCGAGCGGAGCGAGTGGGATTCGCGCACGCTCGAGGAACATTTGTCCGACGGCGAGAGAACGCGACGCCTGTTCGAACAAGCGAATGTTCGGTTCGAAGCGAGTAAGCGTCTCAGCGCAAGCTAAGTGGCAACTCGGCACTATCGCGCATGAGACAGCGCTACTCCGAAACGGCACTCCTCGAATTGAATGATATCCTCGCGTATCTCTCGAGCGACATCATGCTGCGGTGCTGTTGCGGTTGTGGTGCGCGCGGCTGCTATCGCCGAGTGGCCCGTTTGACCGTGTCCTAAGGTGACGCAACACTCGGCTTTTCTACGCCGTGCGGTCCGGGAAGTAGAGGCGAAAGTGACCCGTACCCCCATCGATATACATGCGGCCTTCCCTGAGAATGTCGCGACCAATCAGAACGTCATAGGGTGCGAGCTGATCGAGCACCGAAAAGTCACGGATGAACTCAACGCCATTCTTGAACCGAACTAAGCCTCGGATCGTCGGCGGCCCTTCGAGCAGGCCATAAATGTGCGGCAAGCTGCGGACTCCGCGTAGGCCACCGTCCATCTTCGATGCCAGGCGTGGCGAGATACAAGACGGCTTAGATCCCGTATCGACCAGTGCGCGCACCTTGTGATGTGCCAGTGTCGTTCCTTGCTCCGTAACCGCGGCGAGGCTCACTTCCAGATTGGGGCCCATCTGCTCCATTGCCCTTGGATCATCAAAAGAGATGGACAGACGGTGCCATTTGCCGTCCTGCGCCAGCGGGTCATCTTCTTCGCTCATGGTGGTCAGATATACCGAACCTATTCAGATCTTCTGCAAAGCCTCCTGCCCTCAACTGGGGTTCCCCAGATGGGGCAGAACGGGCCGTCAGGTCCGGTGCTCATGATCCTGCTAATGGCAGCAGGGGAATGCTGGCGAAAGCAGGGACTGATGTTGACCGCATCACGACGGATACTGCACGGCGGAGGAACTCGCCCAGACTTGCGCCTGTCTCAAGGAGCCAGCGCACGAAAAGGCGCTAACCGAGGACGACCCCCTCACCGATTTGTAGCCCCAATCGAGCCCGGGATCCGGAAAGTTCGTGCACTGAGTGGCAGAGTGGAACAGTAGGCCCCTGGCTGAATTCGTGAAGCACAGGAGCCCACTCCATGCCTGCGCGCGCACAAACCGATACCACACGGCCGACATATTCTTCTCCGCCCGTACAGGGTCTCGCCCCCGTCCTGGACCGCAACATAGAAGCGCTGCGGCAACGCCGACTGCGCGAGGACCGCGCCGCCTCATGGCAGGAGCGTATCGCCGACGCGATCACCCAGTTTACCGGTAGCATGCTGTTCGTCTACATCCACCTGGCGGTATTCGGATTCTGGATTGTAGCGAACCTGCATTGGCTTCCCGGCGTCCCCGCCTGGGACGAATCCTTTGTAATCTTGGCGATGGTCGCTTCAGTAGAGGCGATATTCCTGTCGACTTTCGTTCTAATAACCCAGAATCGGATGGCTGCCGCGGCAGACAAGAGGGCTGATCTTGATTTGCAGATCAGTCTACTAACGGAACATGAGCTAACCAAAATGGCCACCCTGCTAGCCGAGATGGCCAAACATATCGGCGTCAGAACCAGAGTTGAACGCGAGCTGCAGGAAATCCAACGAGATGTGGCACCTGATGCGGTGCTCGATGAGATCGAAAGCAAGGGTTGGTAGGCCTCTCGCTGCCGGTCCGAACGGATAATCAGGAAAGCACAACGACCTCTGCGGACAAGTCTGATTTGGTCGTTGCAAGCTCAACACTTTTCAGTCTGCGGTGTTGCGGATCGTCCATTCTACTCCACAGCATCACGGCCGCATCGGGCGGCATGGCACGTAACTCATCGATCAATTCGGAAACGGTCATTGGTAGGCTCCGGGAAGCTTGCGCCGCCGGTCATCTTTTCTCCGCAACGGAAACGCGCTTTTTCACGTCATCCCAGCGCTACTCGACAAGTTCAACACCCTCCCTGATCTGTCTTCCACATGCGCTTGGCATTATCCCTTTCCAGACTGTCGCGCGGACGCTTCCTTGGCCTTCTGTTTCCGCTTCGCGGCGCGCAGCACCCCCTTCCCACCCCGAGGTCCTGCTCCCTTCGACCAGTTCTTTCAACCATGCCAGTTGAACGATCATGTTGCAGGCCAGTTCCCTTATGGGAGCCGCGGCGCCAAGAATCAGCGGCCCCCGGTGATCCTCACGGTGACCAAGCGACCTGAATCGGACCTGGATTAGATTCGCCACCCCAGGGGTCTGGCACATGGGTACAAGCACCAACGGCACCCTTCTGCAATTTTACGGAGGCGCGCATCATCGTCATCAACGGCCATGCGAGACCAGCCCTTCCGAAATACGCATCATCAGAACCAACCCGAGGTCCGGCCGTAGGTGAGCTGCAGAGGTGGTTGCGCTGCCGTAAGAGCCGAGTCTGACGCGAACCTGTCATTAGCCGAGTCGAATCCCGCAACGAAGTACTCGGTACAAGGGGGGTCCGACTAAGGAGTAGCTTTCTATGGACTTCACAACCATCATTGGACTGGTGGCGGCATTCTGCACGACCGTCTCGTACTATCCGCAGCTGAAGAAGTGCTGGCAGACTGGTTCAGCTGGCGATCTTTCGTTACTGATGTATTTGACGCTCGCCAGCGGAGTGGCGCTTTGGGTGGTTTACGGATTTTTGGTAGCTGATATTGTGATCATTCTGGCGAATGCGACCAGCTTGGCTCTGCAGTTGGGAATCTTGTACTTCAAAGTACAAGAATTGCTTCGTAAGTACCCGGCGCAATCGCGCGGCTGATAGGGTCTGCGCGCGCGCGACAATAAAAATGGCACTCACCGGCGGTTGGTTCGACTTGGATTAATGATCGGAGTTGGAGGTGCTGCGGACCTCGCTGTCTACAGTTTCGGCCGGCGCTTTGACCGACTCGGACCATTAGCGCAATACAGGCTGATCTCGCCCCTTATCGCGCAGTCCCCTTCGCTCACAACACGAGTTGGTGAGGACGATGACAATGTTCGGCATTCCACGTCGGTATAGCCACTTTATTTTTGCTGTGATTCAAGCGGGACTAACGTGCTTAATTGCGGCTGGAATCGCTAGTTTGCCTTTAGTCTCAATCAGGCAATTCATGATCCACTGGTTACTATCCTGGCTTATCTCTTGGATAATGATGCTGCCCGTTGTCATCCTGGCTGCCCCCATGATTCGCTTTGTTTCACTGCGTCTCACGAGCGGCGAGTGATGAGCGGCTATTGTAAACTGGTTCGCTTGAGGGTCAGCAGACTACGGAGAAAAAGTCCCGACGCTGATGAGCGAACTTCGTCTGGCTTTCTGCTGCTTTGGCAGCAGTAGCCAAGCAGAAATTTGGCCGTCCCTCACATCTTCCCTTTCAGCCCCGCCTCGGCTTTGTCGAGGAAGGAATAGTCGAGATATTTGCCGATCCAGCCGTCCACGTCGGCAACGAGCTCGGGCGGGATCTTGCCCTGTTTGGCGATGGTCTGCAGCAGGATGCGGGTCGATGGCATGTCAATGCGCGGGTCGGTCAGCGTCACCGAGCCGAGTGCCGTGAGCACGACCGGCACCGCAGCGGGGTTGTTCATTTTTTTGGCAATGACCTCGGCGGTTTTCTCCGGCGGACTGTTCTTGATGAACTCGATGCCGCGCAAGGTTGCCGACACGAAGCGCACGATCAGATCGGGATTTTCCCTGGCGATCTTCGGCTGGAAGATGAGGCTGAGGCTTTCGGCGTTGGGCATCGGCGGGCGCTGCGCGATGTAGTGCAGAAGCTGCGGAGCCTGCGCGATCGCCTGTGCCGAGGCGGGCTCCCAGCCGATGAAGGCTTCGACCTCTCCCTTCTCGATCATCACCGCGATGTCCGTGATCTTGCCGAACACGCGGTCGAATTTGAGATTCTGGCTCTGCTCTGCATATCCGAGCATGGCGTCGTGAATGGTGCCGAGCCCGGGCGTGCCGACCTTCTTGCCGTTGAGATCCTTGTAGGACGCGTACTGTTTCTTGCCCACAAGCGCCGCATTTCCCTTGGTAAGCGACATCACCAGCTTGAATTCGCCGCCCCGGGCCGCGAACTGCATGAAGGGGACAATCGCCGCCATCTCGGCGTCAATCGCTTCGCTGGCGAAATCAAGAAGCCCGGCGGGTCCGTTTGGATATGTTCGCCGATCGATCTTGATGCCTTCTTTCTCGTAATAGCCGAGCATCTCGGCAATCCAGACCGCCGCGTAATCGACCTCGGCTCCCGGCTGATCGGCGAGGCGCACGGTTGTGATCTTGTCGGCTTGCGCCCGGGCCGGCGCGCTTGCGGAAAAACTGGCGATGGCGAGCGCGAAGCAGACAATCAGCAATTCCAGCATCCATCTTTTGAGCTTTTCTCGCATGATTTCCTCCAAAGGTGCCGTCGTTGGTTTCAAGCAGCTGTGCGCGGCCGGCGCGCGTTCGGCATCGCGTCCAGATCGTGCAGCAC
>JBKPOZ010000078.1:0-58991 GCA_046733355.1 Pseudomonadota bacterium
ACATTGTCCTTGCCGATGATGAGCAGATAACGGCCGCCCTGATCGCTGCCAAGCGCAGCATCGGGAACGAGCAGCGCATTCTGCTGCTCCTCCGGAATGCGCACGCGAACAAAGAAGCCGGGCAATAGCGCGCGGTCGGGGTTGGCGAAAATGCCACGCACGGGAAGCGTCCCGGTTGCTTGGCTCACAGTTGGCGAGGCGTAATCAAGCGTGCCCCTGTGCGGAAAGCCTTGCTCGTTCTGCAAGCCGACTTCGACCGGGACCTTCTTGAGTTCCTGCGGGGTGAGGCCGACGCGGCGCATTTCTTCCCGTATGCGCAGCACGTCCTGCTCGCTTACGTTGAAGTTCACATAGATCGGATCCGTGGCGACGATTGTTGCGAGCTGCGTGGGTCCGTTAACGCCAACCAGCTCTCCGACCGAGACCTGCCGTGCCGTAACAATGCCATCGAACGGCGCCTTCACCTGGGTATAGCCGAGATTGATGCGCGCCTGCGCCGTATCCACCTGCGCCTGCTTGAGCTTGGCGCGCGCGGAATCGCGGTTCGCGAGCGCATTGTCGAGGGCGGCTTTGGAGGCCACCTGTCGGCCGGCGAGTTCCACCTGGCGGTCGTATTCAGCCTGCGTTTGCACGAGCGTGGCTTGCGCGCCTGCTTCGGCGGCCTGTGCCTGCTCGAGCTTGAGCTGGTAAGGCTCAGGCTCGATGACAAACAAGGTGGCGCCCTGCTTTACCTCATCGCCGTCCTGATATTCGATCTTCTGCAGAAAGCCCTGCACGCGCGCGACGAGGTTTACGATATTGACCGCAGCCGTGTTGCCGGTCGCCTCGAGATAGCGCGTAACTTCCTGCTGCAACGGCACCGCCACACTGACCTGCGGCTGCGGCGGCGCGACATAGCGATTGTCCTGTCCGCAGGCAGCCAAAAGGAACGCGCCGACGCAGAGTGCGAAGCGAGTGAGAGAACGCCACGCCAGCCACTCGTCCTCGCGAAAACGGGCACCCAGCGCTTTTGTTTGCGGCTCTGAATTTCCGCTTGCGCGGGAATGAGCGGAATACATCGGCAAGCGCTCCACTGGTGCACCCTAGAATCATGCGTTTGCGGCTCAATGGCAAGCAATTGCGCGCTCGAAACACAACCGGCGCCCGAAGGCGCCGGCTGTTCCCCTTCCCCCGTGTGCTCCCCCTCAGGAACTCGTATTGAGCACCGTCACCGCGCGCCGATTCTGCGACCAGCATGAAATGTCATTGCAAACCGCGACTGGTCGTTCCTTGCCATAGGAGATCGTGCGCATGCGCTGGCTGCTCACCCCGCGCGACGCAAGGTACTCGCGCACGGTCTGGGCGCGACGGGCGCCGAGCGCGATGTTGTATTCGCGCGTACCGCGCTCGTCCGCGTGACCTTCGATGGTAAATGTGTACTGCGGATAATGTTGCAGCCACTGTGCCTGCTTCTCGAGCGTGGCGATCGACTGCGCGGTGAGCTCGGTCGAATCGGATTCGAAGAAGACGCGATCACCGACATTGACGACGAAATCCTGCTGGCTGCCGGGTGGCGCAGTTCCCGCGCGTGCCGGATCGGCCGGAGTATTGGCGCAGCCTGCAACCGCAAGCAGCAACAAAGAGATCGCGACAAATTTCACGCCGCGCGATGCATGGACACCAGCATTCGTCATTTCCGGCGCCTCCAATCAACGCCCCTCAACCGGACATGCCGCAGGTCTATCAGGTGCTTGGTTAAGCGAAGGTTCTTGGCAACCTTGCTGGAATGTTGCTCCGTTGCCTCAAAAGCAGGAATAAAGCGAAACCCCTGAGCATGGTTAATGCCGGATGAATGCGGCGTCTTGGAGGCCCGCAAAGCCGACTTGCCGGGCAAGAATCGATCTTATTGCAGCAGCGGCGACCACGACGGATCGGAGGCGTAGCTTGGCGTGCGTACGAGCTGTTCGTTACGGCCGGTCACATCGACCGTATAGAGCGAGGGGCCGGCATTGCCGCCTGGGTCGCGGAAGAACATGATAACCCGGCCGTTCGGTGCCCAGGTCGGCCCTTCATTGTGATAGCCCTCGGTAAGAATGCGCTCGCCCGAGCCGTCGCTGCGCATAATGCCAATAGCGAACTTGCCTTCAGTCTGTTTGGTGAAAGCGATGTAATCGCCGCGCGGCGACCATACCGGCGTGGAATAGGCGCCGTCGCCGAAGCTTATGCGTTGCGCCTGGCCGCCACTGGCCGCCATCACGTAGACCTGCTGCTTGCCGCCGCGGTCGGACTCAAAACAGATTTGCGTTCCGTCCGGCGAATAGGAAGGTGCCGTGTCGATAACCTGCGTGTCGGTCAAACGCGTGGTGGCCTTGGACCGCAAGTCCATGACGAACAGGTTTGAATTGCCGCCGTGCTGCAGGCTGAAAATGACCCGCTGACTGTCGGGCGAAAACCGCGGGCTGAACGTCATGCCGGGAAAATTGCTGACAATCTCGCGCTGCATCGTCTCGATATTCATCAGATAGACCCTGGGATCGCCCTGCCCATACGACATGTAGGTGATCGTGTCGGCAGTCGATGAGAAGCGCGGCGTGAGCACGAGCTCGTCGCCGCGCGTAAGATAGCGCAGGTTGGCGCCGTCCTGATCCATCAGCGCGAGGCGCTTGATACGCCGCTCCTTCGGCCCCGACTCGTCGACAAACACCACGCGGCTGTCGAAATAACCCTTCTCGCCCGTCATCTTCTCGTAGATGGCATCGGAAATCATGTGCGCGATGCGCCGCCAGTTCTGCGCCGTGGTGGTGTAGCGCTGGCCATGCAGCTGGGTGCCGGCGAAGACATCCCACAGCCGAAATTCGGCATTAATTCTGTTATCGGACTGCGTGATGCGGCCGGTGACCAGCGCTTGCGCATTGACCTGACGCCAGTCGGGAAACCGCGGCAGCGTGTCGGGATTGGCGATCTTCTCGAGGAAGAGCGATGGATCGATGGGCGCAAACAGGCCGGAGCGCTGCAGGTTTGCCGAGATGATCTGGGTGACGTTGCGTCCGGCCGCCGCGTCCTGGGTGGCCACGGAAACAAAGTCCGGAATGGCGATTGGCACCGGCTGCACATTGCCCTGCGTGACATCCAGCTTGAGCACCGCGCCCGCGCGGCGCGCCGAGAGTCCAGCCATGGCGCTTAGGGCTGTGGCGCCGCCGATTAAAATGACTCCGCGCCTGCTGAGGGTGGCCGCTGTGCTACGAAATACAGTCATGACTTTCTTATTTGCTCTGGTTTGCTCTGACGTGTTCTGGTTCTCTCTCACATGAGCATCATGGAGCGAGGATCGAAGGTAATCTCGATGTCCTTCCATTGCTCATAGTGCTCGGGCCGCAGCATGGTGTAGGGCTGGCCGCGATAGAGCGCGCGAATGGCCGCGTCGCGGGCGGCATGAAACAGCGGAGAAGTGCCGCTGTTGAGCACCTGCGGTTGTGCGGCGAGCGTGCCGTCCGCCTTGAGCCGTACGCGCACCAGCACGACAAGCTCTTGCGGATCCTTGACCCCCGCGGGCAGGCTCCACAGCTGTGCGAGACGCGCGCGCAACGCATCGAGCTCGCTCATTGACAACTGGCTCGATCTGCCGGTCGCGGTGCCGAGCGCGGGCGTCGAATTGAGCGTCTCGCCCGCCGCGGCGACGCGCGTCGGATCGCGCTTGTCGAGCAGCGCCTCGACCTGGTTGGGATCGAATTTCGGTGCGGGCGGCTTTTTCGGCGCCGGCTTGGGCTCCGGCTTGGCCTCCGCCTTCTTCGGCTCCGGCTTGTGCTCGTCCTTAGCAAGCTTCTCGGCAATCGGATCGGGTTTTGGCTCCGCCGCCTTCGTTTCCGGCTTCGCTTCCTTGATCTCCTGCGCGTTAGCTCCGCCGGTTTCACGCGCGGCTTTCACCTCTTTCTTCTCCACGACCTTGGCCGCTTCATCCTCGATCGGCTTGGGCTCGGCGATTCTCTCGGCGAGCGGCTTCGGCGTCTCTGCTTGCGGAGCGTTCTGGCTGCCGGCGGTGATCTGCGTGAGCTCGCTCGGTGTGATCAAACCAACCGGCAAGGCCTCGGTGAGCGCCGGCGTAGGCAGCGGATGCGAGGTGAAAGACCACACGCTCCACAGCAATACGGCGGCGTGGCCGATCGCCGAGACGATGTACGACTTCCGCATGCTCCCCACGACTGCGGTCAGGCCCCTTGCTCGATTTCGGTGAGCAGCAGCACGTTGCGGAAGCCGGCCTCATTGAGGCGCCCCAGCACGCGCGCAGCGACGCCGTATTTGACGTCCTTGTCGCCCCTGAACACGATAGCCTCGCTCGTCCCCGCTCCCGCTTCGGTCAACGCGGTAAGCTTCTTCACGAGGTCATCGATCCTGATCTCGGAATTCTGCAAATAGATCTGGCCCTGCGAGTTCACCGAGATGATCAGCGGCTCCTTGTTGACGTCCGTGCTCTTGGCGCGGCTTTGCGCAAGATTGATCGGCACGCCCACCGTGAGGAGAGGGGCCGAGACCATGAAGATGATCAACAGCACCAGCATGACGTCGACCATCGGCGTCACATTGATCTCGGACATCACCGGTCGGCGCTGATGCCGGCGCCGCCCCGCGACCGCCGCGGTGCCCGTCGTTACCGCCATTCCCCTACCCGCGCTCGTCGATCTGCCGCGAAAGGATTGCCGCAAACTCGTCGGCAAAGCCTTCCAGGCGCTGCGACTGCTTGTTCACGTCGGAGACGAACTTGTTATAAAAAATGGTCGCCGGTATGGCGGCGACGAGCCCGATTGCCGTCGCAAACAGGGCTTCGGCAATGCCCGGAGCGACTACCGCAAGGGAGGTGGATTGCTGGCCCGCAATAGCGCGGAAGCTCGTCATGATGCCCCAGACGGTACCGAATAACCCCACGAACGGGCCGGCGGAACCGACGGTGGCAAGCACAAGAAGCCGCCGCTCGAGCCGCGCGATCTCGCGCTGAATGGTCACGTCCATCACTTTCTCGATTCGCATCTGCAGGCCATCGAAGGAGCGCGGGCGCGCCTCGAGACTGCGCTTCCATTCGCGCATCGCCGCGACGAAGAGAGCGGCCATGGAATGGGTCGGGCGGGAGACGAGCGAGCGGTAAAGCTCGTCGAGCGACTGCCCGGACCAGAACGCCTGCTCGAAAGCATCCATGGCCTTGCGCGTGCGCGCGTAAAGCCAAAGCTTGTCGATGACGATTGCCCACACCGCAATGGAGGCGAGCAGCAGGCCGATCATGACGATTTTGACGACGAGATCTGCGTTGAGGAACAAGTCCCAGATCGAGAGCGTCGGCGCGGATGGCATTCCATATCCTTCCGGCGGTCCGGCCGATGAGCCCTGGGGCGCATCGTTGCTCCGCGTGCAATCAAACGGAACTGCGA
Organism: Pseudomonadota bacterium; assembly: GCA_046733355.1. GTDB lineage: Bacteria > Pseudomonadota > Alphaproteobacteria > Rhizobiales > Xanthobacteraceae > VAZQ01. The sequence continues at coordinate 5,397 of JBKPOZ010000078.1, forward strand.
AGCTCTCGGGCTCCCGCAGACGGTCCGAAGGTGCACGAAAATCGAGCCGGCGCCCCACCGGTCGAGGCTACGGATTCCCCGCCAAAGATGTCCAAACTAGGGCGCAAAAATCCCTCTGCGGGGACGCAGGAGGAGATCGACCAAAAAAAGCCGTGATGCGCGGACCTGATCCGCGCATCTACGTCTCCGGTGCCATAGAAGTGCATGGCCGGGACGGGCCCGGCCATGCCACGGTATGTTCGAGTAAGCTTACAGGTCGGCGGAGGAACGGCCGCGGCGTTCGGCCATGAACTGATCGAACTCCGCCTTGTCCTTCGCTTGGCGCAGGCGCGCCAGAAAATCCTGGAACTCGCGTTGCTCGTCCTCGAGGCGGCGCAGGGTTTCGCTGCGATAGTCATCGAAAGCCTTGTTGCCGCTGGATCGGGCGGGGTGCCACCAGGTGCCGCGCATCTGGTCCATGCCCCAGCCTCGGCCCTGCCAACGAGAAAGTCCGTGGTTGTTGAAGACGTTCATGCGCCCGCTCCCGATCATGAAGGCGAGGGTCGCAAGCCCGATCGGCCACCAGGTCATGAATCCCACGATCATGAGCGCGATCCAGGCCGGTCTTCCGAGATCGTCAATCTTTGCAAGGATGGGCATGCTGCAGCCTCGTTTGCAGGGACGCGCTTCGCGAGCGAACCGCGTCTGGTGAATGTTAATCACATTTACATTTCGCGCCTGGCAGTGTCAAGGGGTGTCAAGGCACCCGCAGGCCCAAGCCCCGCAGATAAATCAAGACTGCTGCCTCGAGCAGGTCCTCCGCAGACATAGGAAGCGGCCGGCGCGCCGCATCCCCCCGGCCGAACAAAGAGGCGATTCCATGGGCCAAGGCCCAGATGTGCAGAGCCATCATGAGGACGGGAGGGCGCCTTTCAGCCGGCATCTTGCTCACGATCTGCTCGGTTGCATCGCGCAGGACGGCGAAGGCCCTCTCCCCGGCCTCTTTTAATTCGGGTTGCGCATCGAGCGGAATGCCGGCCTCGAACATGGCCGAGTAGTAGGCGGGCTCTCGTTTGGCGAATTGCAGATACGCCTTGCCGAGCCGGTCGAACGCACTGAACGGCTCGGGCCTGCCGCGGTCCCAGGCGGCCTCCAGGGCTTGTTCAAATTCGCCGTATCCGCGACGCGCGACATCGGCGACCAGCTCGTCACGGTCGCGGAAGTGCCGGTAGGGAGCGGCCGGACTCACGCCCGCCCAGCGCGCCGCCTCCGCAAAAGTGAAACCGCCCGGGCCTTTTTGCGCGATGAGCTCGAGGGCAGCCCGGATCAGAGCTTCCTTGAGATTGCCGTGATGATAGCCGCGCGTCGGGCCGGCTTGCCTTCGCCAACTCATGTAAATGGTATTTACATGAAGCGCGCGGCCTCGTCGACCTCAGAGCATGATCCGAAGAGTGGAAACCGGTTTTCGGACAATCCTGCTCCGCCAAATAGCATCAGCCGCAGGCGGCCTGGCGCAGGCCCGCGCTCATGGCCTGGCGCAGCGCTTTTGGAATGGGACGCGCCCGGCCCTCGCACACAAAGGCAACGCGGACATGAGCTTCGATGAGCACCTCCTCGCCGCGTCTGATGCGCTGGTGCAATGTGATGGAGGCGCCTTTCACCTCCTCGGGGGCCGTTTCGATTTCGAGCACGTCGTCCATGCGTGCAGGTTTGAGAAATTCGATGTGCATCGAGCGCACCACGAAGGCGAAGCCCGGGGTCTCGCGTTCGGCCTCCTCGAACAGCGCTCGATGGTTCGCTCCCAATAGCCGCAGATGATTGGTGCGGCCGCGCTCCATGAAGCGCAGATAGTTCGCGTGATACACGATGCCGGTGAAATCAGTGTCCTCATAGTAGACGCGCACGTGCATGACGTGGCGGCCATTGCGTATGACCCCATCGAGTTCCACACTGCTCATTTGCGCGGCCGCCCGGCCGATGACGCGGTAGCGATTGGCGGCGGCCGCCGCATCAGCCTTGCTCGCTGGAATCGCCAAAAAGCTGGAACTGCGAGGGATCGCGGACCGGCTCCGGCAAGCCGAGATGCCGGAATGCATGCCCGGTCAGCAGGCGACCACGCGGCGTCCGTTGCAAAAATCCTTTCTGGATCAGAAACGGCTCGATGATCTCCTCGATCGCGTCGCGCGGCTCGGAGAGTGCCGCCGCGATGGTTTCGATGCCGACCGGTCCTCCGCCGTAATTCTGCGCGATGGTGGAAAGGAAACGCCGATCCATGGCGTCGAGACCTGCGGCATCCACCTCGAGCTCGTGGAGCGCCCGGTCAGCGGCCGCGCGGTCGATCGCATGCACGCCTTTCACCAGGGCAAAGTCATGCACGCGCCGCAGCAGGCGGCCGGCAATGCGCGGTGTGCCACGCGCCCGCCGCGCAATTTCGTTCGCGCCCTCCGGCGTCATGGCAATGCCGAGCACGCGCGCACCGCGGTTGACGATCTCCTCGAGCTCGGCCTCGGAATAGAAATTCAGCCGCACCGGAATGCCGAAGCGATCCCGCAGCGGATTGGTAAGAAGGCCCGCGCGCGTGGTCGCGCCGATGAGGGTGAACTTCGCAAGATCGATCTTCACCGACCGCGCCGCAGGTCCCTGCCCGATGATCAGATCGAGCTGAAAATCCTCCATCGCGGGGTAGAGGATTTCCTCGACCGCGGGGTTAAGCCGGTGGATCTCGTCGATGAATAAAACGTCGCGATGCTCGAGATTCGTGAGCAGCGCGGCGAGATCTCCGGCCTTCGCGATGACGGGGCCCGAAGTGGCGCGGAAATTCACCCCGAGCTCGCGCGCCACAATCTGCGCCAGCGTCGTCTTTCCGAGCCCCGGCGGTCCGACGAAGAGCACGTGATCGAGCGGTGCCTGCCGCGCCCGCGCCGCCTCGATGAACACCGCCAGGTTCGAGCGCGCCTGTTTTTGGCCGATGAAATCGGCAAGCCGTTGCGGGCGCAGCGAGGTGTCGCGGTCTTGATCGCGAGGCTTGGGGCTTACGAGGCGCGGCGCGGCAGTCGGCGGATTCACAGCGTGCGCTCCCGGCTGTATTTGTTTGGCAGCAAGTCGCCGATCGCGGCAATCACCGGACCATTTTCGCTGGGCACGATTACGTGCGCGTTGCGGTCATAGTCCCAGATCAATTCGCGGCAGCTGCCGCAGGGTGAGACGACCACGATGGCCCGGTTGCTTTCGGAAGGCTCCGGATGGCGAACCGCCACGATGGTGTCGATCCCCACCTCGCCCGCTTCGGTGACCGCGCGCCCCAGCGCCACCGCCTCGGCGCAGACCGCCATGCGCCCGAGATAGGCGTCGAGATTGACACCGGTATACACATGACCGTTGCGCGTGCGCAGCGCCGCGCCGACCTCCTGCCAGTCATTGCGATAGCGGCGCTTGATCGCGTCGCGCGCCGCTTGCACGAGCTCCCTGTCGCGCTCGTTCAGCACGAGCCAAACCTCAGCTGCTCATTGCCGCGAATGCGGGAATCCAGAAAGAAGGCTGGGTCCCCGCTTTGGCGGGGACGAACGCAAAAGTATTTTCTCATTTCGCCAGCTCCTTGAGCCCGAGGCGAATGAGGAGCGCGGCATCAGCTTCTTTTCCGGCGTTGCGCGCCGCCGCGGCGATGGCGGATGCGGCCTGGGGCTGCCCATAACCAAGGTTGATGAGCGCGGAGACCGCGTCGGTCACCGGCTGCGGCGCGCGCTTCTCTTCAATCGCACCCGAGAGGCGAACGATCGCCGGGTCGACATCCGCATAGGCGGGCGCGCGGTCCTTAAGCTCGGTGACAATGCGCTCGGCGACTTTCGGCCCCACGCCCGGCGTGCGCGCAATCATCGCCTTGTCGCGCATGGCGATGGCGGAGGCGAGCTCCGAAGGCTTGAGCGTGCCGAGCACGGCGAGCGCAACCTTCGCGCCGACGCCCTGCACGGTCTGCAGCAGGCGGAACCATTCGCGCTCGGTCTCAGTGACGAAGCCGAACAATTTGATCTGGTCTTCCCGCACGTAGGTCTCGATGGCCAGAGCCGCACCTTCTCCGGCGCGCGGGAGCTCCTGCAGCGTGCGCGGCGAGCAATGCACCAGATATCCGACGCCGTTGACGTCGAGGATGATGCAATCCTCGCCGTAGCTTTCGACTATTCCCTTGAGTTTGCCGATCATGAGGCCGCCAGTTTGAGAAACGCGCTCTGCCGGTGATGCGCATGGCACACAGCGATCGCAAGCGCATCGGCGGCATCATCGGAGCACGGGTTCGCTTTTGGCAGCAGCACCGAAATCATCATGCGCACCTGCGGCTTCTCGCTGTGACCGACGCCGACGATTGTTTTCTTGACCAGGTTGGGGGCGTATTCCGCCACTTCAATGCCGGCAAGCGCCGGCACCAGCATGGCGATGCCGCGCGCCTGGCCGAGCTTGAGGGTAGCGGCCGCATCGCGGTTGACGAAGGTGGCCTCGACCGCCGCTTCGTGCGGCGCATGCGCATCGACCACGCTGCGCAGACCGTCGTGGATGGCGAGAAGCCGCACCGCCAGGCTCTGCCGCTCGTCCGTCGTGAGCGAGCCCGAGCCCACATAGCGCAAAGAATTGCCCTCTACGGCAATCACTCCCCAGCCGGTGCGGCGAAGGCCGGGGTCGATGCCGAGGATGCGAATCGCTCGCTGCATGCAGGGCGTTGATACCCCTGCACGCCACAAACGCCTAGGAGGTGATACGGCTTGGGAGTGCACCCCTAAATTGAGACACGGAAAGAACGTTCGGTTCTGCGGGAAGCGCGATGATGTCCACAGGTAAACAGGGCATTTTCAGACGGGCGCATTGTAAATAACAATGCACAACAAATGGGATGCTCCTGAACCGCCCGGGCGACGCGCAGCCGTGGCTCGGGATCGTTTAAAATCTTGGGTTTGGTTCACTTCGTTTTGTCACTTTTGGCTTTGGTTCACTTCGTTTTGGTTGAACATCGGCGGCATCCTGCAGACCTTTTCCTTATCCTCAAGCGTGCAGCCTCAGCGGCAGCGAGCACTCTCGGGCCGGACAATCTTGCTCGGACTGCCTGTCACTATCGTTCCCTTTTTGTTCTACCAGCTTGGGAACGCCTTGGCAAGTGTTTTTCGCGGCCGCGTGCGCGAGAATTGCGCTCCGCGAGGAGGATGGCTAGGCGCTGAGTTTTTGCAGCACGGCGTCCGACATCTCGAAATTGGCGAACACGTTCTGCACGTCGTCGTGCTCGGTGAGCGCCTCGAGCAGGCGGATGAGTCTTTCGCCCTGGTCGTCGTTCACGGAAATCGTGTTCTGCGGCTTCCACACCAGCGCCGCCTTACGCGGCTCGCCGAATTTTGCCTCGAGCGCCTTTGCTACTTCCCGCAAGGCCTCCGGGGTCGTGTAGACCTCGTGGCCCGTCTCATTGGACACGACGTCCTCGGCCCCGGCATCGATCGCCGCCTCGAGCATCGCATCGGTGCTCGCAACCTTGGCGTCGTATTCCACGACACCGACACGATCGAACATGAAGGAGACGGCGCCGGTCTCGGCGAGATGCCCGCCGGCTTTGGTGAAGGTCGCACGAATCTCGCCCGCCGTTCGGTTACGATTGTCGGTGAGCGCTTCGACGATGACGGCAACGCCGCCGGGACCATAGCCTTCATAGCGAATCTCGGCATAGCTGTCGGCTTCCCCTCCCGCCGCTTTCTTGATCGCGCGCTCGATATTGTCCTTGGGCATGTTCTCGGCGCGTGCGGCGAGCACGGCCGCGCGCAGGCGCGGGTTCGCGGCAGGGTCGGGCAGCCCGAGACGGGCGGACACCGTGATCTCGCGCGCGAGCTTGCCGAACATGCGCGATTTGGCCGCGTCCTGGCGGCCCTTGCGATGCATGATGTTCTTGAACTGCGAATGGCCGGCCATCTCAATCGGTTCCCTGTAGGCCGGATGAGCGAAGCGATATCCGGGAGATCACTCCCGCATGTCGCTGCGCTCATGCGGGCTACAAAAATGCACGCAAGACATCGATGGCCGGGACGAGCCCGGCCATGACGGCGCATTACATTTTATGATCGGCAGCAGGCGAAATCCACATCAGTCCCAGAATTGCGGCGTTGTCTGCTCGAGCCTGCCGCCAAGCCGCACCGCGGCAAGCCGGCGCGCGAGCCCGCTCGTGTCGTCCGTCTCGATTGCGAGCGCGCACAGCGTCGCAGCGCCGAGCGCCGGCTCGAAGCGGGAGCTTGCGATTTTGCGCAGAAAGCGCTGCAGCGGCTCGCGCTTGTCCATGCCGATGACTGAGTCGTAATCGCCGCTCATGCCCACGTCGGTGACGAATCCCGTCCCGCCGGGGAGGATCTGGTGGTCCGCGGTGGGCGCGTGCGTGTGCGTGCCGATGACGACGCTGGCGCGGCCGTCGCAGAAATGGCCCATCGCCTGCTTCTCGCTTGTCGCCTCGGCATGGATGTCGACGACGATTGCGTCGGCGGTGCGTTTGAGCGCGCAGGCCGAAAGCTCGCGCTCGACGGCCGCGAACGGATCGTCCAGCGGGTCCATGAAGATGCGGCCCATGGCATTGACCACGAGCACGCGCGCGCCGTTGCCCGCTTCGAGGAGCGCCGAGCCGCGCCCGGGCGTGCCGGCCGGAAAGTTCACGGGCCGCAACAGGCGCGGCGCGCGCTCGATAAAGACCATCGCCTCCTTCTGATCCCAGGAGTGATTGCCGCCAGTGATTGCATCGGCTCCCGCGTCGATGAATTCCTGATAGATGGACTCGGTGATGCCGAAACCTGCGGCGGCGTTCTCGCCGTTGAGCACGACGAAATCGAGCTTCCAGTCGCGGCGCAGTTTTGGGAGGTGCTCGAGCACGACGGCGCGCCCGCTGCGCCCCACCACGTCGCCGATGAACAGGATGCGCATGTCGCGATTACTTTCGGCTCCGCTCATTCCCGCGCCAGCGGGAATCCAGAAGGATCTGGGTCCCCGCTTTCGCGGGGACGAGCGGATGAAGCATTAGCCATTCCCGCGGCAAGTGATCACTTCGCGTTCGGTGAGCACGAGGTCGAGCCGCGCGTCGCGCTCCGTATGGGGCACCTTGTCGATCTCCTGCGCCGCGAACGCGATCCCTGCCGCGATCACCGGCTTGCGCGCGTGCAGCGCGTTCAGCGTGAGGTCGTAGTAACCGGCGCCATACCCCACGCGGTGACCGCTGCGGTCAAACGCAAGGAGTGGCACGATGACGATATCGGGAAGCAACTCGGGCGCATCGGCCGCCGGCTCGCGGATGTTCCAGATACCGGGAACGAGCCGGTCGCCGAATGCGTAGGCGCGCATGCGCAACGGCTGCCCGCGCCCGACAATCGCAGGCAGCGCGAGCTTTGCTCCCGCATCGGCGAGCTTGCGCAGCAATGGGAGCGGGTTGATCTCGCTCCTGAGCGGCATGAAGCCTGAGACCACGATACCACGCGCGAGTGCGAAGGGGAGGGGACGTAGCGCGATGATGCTCGCAGCGGCGGAACGAACCTCAGGCGGTATCGCGTCGCGCGCGGAAAGAGCTGCGCGGCGAATCTCGGCCTTGTCCATGCGAGAGGATCGTCTGGTAAAGGTGGAGCGCGGAGCCGCAATGGCCGTTGAAGCGTCGATCCCGGGTTCCCTACGAAAGTAGGTGGGCGCCATATGTCCGAGCCCACGAGCCCGGTCAGGGACAGCTCCCTTAAGGATCGATAAGGCCCCGGGGATATGTCTCCTGACGCACCTCGCAGCCCCGCCATGCCAATGTAATGCATTGCGGGTGGTACCGCCACTCCACCCCGCCTCGCGCCATGCAAAGGCTGACGCGGATTTTAGGCGACAGCACCGCTCCTTCGCAGACCGTTGGCGGCGAGAGCTCGTTGCGCGGACAATCGGATGATTGCAATACCGATCAGGATCGCCAGAAAGCTCAAGTAATACGCGACGCTCCTTAGCTCCCAGCGAGAAAGGACGAGCAGCAAAGCGGAAGGCGCGAGGCACGATACAAGCGCACTGACACGAGCTGCCGTTGTCCAGCGTGCATCTGCGGCGACGGAGAGAAGAAGGACTAGGGCGGGAATGATGACAACCGCGTGGTATGGGACAAACCAGGTGCTCAGGGGAAGCGGCGCCAATAGCAGGACGCAGAGATCGGCCAGACGGCACGGGCCCACCACGCCGTGACGCTTTGGCTCGCGAGGAAGCAGGGCAAAATAGCAGAGCACAAGGCTAACCCAGATTCCCTGCAGGATGCGCCAGATCCAATAGACTTCCAGAGCGGCCGTTTCCGAGTTGAGCAAGACCGCGATGCCTCTGCGCATGGAAGTGGGTGCGAGCGCATCTCCTGCATCAGTGACGGTAAACGCGACCTGGCCCATCCACTCCTTCAGAAGCGCCACGAAACCCGAGAAGCCGACAACTAGGATCGGCAGCACCGCGATCGCCATTGAGCACACCAGCATGGCTGCAAGGCGGCGATAATCTCGCCACCAAGCGAGACCCGCAAAAAGCGAAGCGCTGTAGAGCTTGAGATTGAAACTGAGCGCCAGCAGCGCGCCACCAACCCAGCTGCTACGGGCGGTAACGCCGGCAAGCACAAGCGCGAGATAGAGGAGGTTGACGTTGTGATTGCGAAGGTCCCAGCCAATCGGGTTCTGCGCGAGAAGAGCGGCTCCTGCGGCAATTAGCCATCGGCTTGGCCACCGCGTCAAACCTGCAAGACGCAGCGACAGGAGGAGGACGATGAAAAAGCAAATTGTCTGAAGCAGAAGCCAGATGCCGAACGCAACCGGCCTTGGCAATGCGTAGAGCGGCAGCATCAGCACCAGGGCCGAAGGAGGATACGAGTAGTTTACGTGCCAGGAGGCGATATGCTGGTGCCAGCCCTGCGGCACCAACGAAGGATATTCGAGCTTCTCCAGAATGAGCGGCGGGATCTGGTACCAGTAATGGAAGTCCACCTGGCGCATCGGACTGAAGGTCTCAGTCGGCCGAACGCCAAGATAATACACGACGAGAATGAGCAGGCCGCCGATTACGCCTGTGTTGATTATTCTCCAGCGCCACAAGGCCGTGGCTTCCCCCTCTCCTGACGTGATCGACGAAATCGTATTGGCGAATTCGCGCAATGACCAATCGTGCAGCTGATCCGCAATGGCAAGCAGAGGCTGACTTTAGCTTGGGGACTTGTTAGAATCTTAATCGCGGGGCGCAGCGGAGAGGGGCGATGCGGGGCATTCTTCTTGCCGGCGGCAGGGCGACGCGGCTGCATCCGATCACCAGGGCCGTCTCAAAGCAGCTCCTGCCCGTCTATGACAAGCCGATGGTGTATTATCCGCTGTCGGTGCTGATGCTTGCCGGCATTCGTGACGTTCTCGTTATTTCCACTCCCGAAGATCTCCCTCAATTCAAAACCCTGCTGGGAAGCGGAGCGCAATGGGGCATCAAGCTCGCCTATGCCCAGCAGGAAAAACCGGACGGCATTGCCCGCGCCATTCTGATTGCGGGCGAGTTCCTTGATCGCGATCAAATCTGCCTGATTCTCGGTGACAATCTCTTCTATGGCGGCGGGCTGAGGCCGATGCTTGCGCGCGCCGCTGCCCGCAAAGAGGGCGCGACCGTTTTTGCGTACCGGGTGAGCGAGCCGCAGCGGTACGGCGTGGTGGGCTTTGACGCCGACGGCAGGGCCACGAGCCTCGTAGAGAAGTCTTGGCGTCCCCTGCGCGAAGCAATCCGCCTCGAGCGCGATGTTTTGCGCAATGCGCGCCGCGGAGCGGCCGACGAATATCTGCTGCACCAGCAGCGCCGCGGCAAACATGAGCCCGGCCCAGAGGACGACGTCAGCGGCGCGGGCCGCCCATCGTGGCAGCACGATGCACAGCAGCCCGACGTGGAGCGCAGTGGTGAACATCGTGTAGCGAACCGGGACCTGCACCTCCTCGATCATGTCGCTGCGGCCGATGGTTGCCAGGGCGGCCGCGCCGAGCCCGAGCAGAATCATTCCGATGGCGATGCGGTCGAGCGTGGTGTTCAGGCGCGTCGTGAGCGTCGCGACGAGCACCGCCGCTGCCGCGCACAGGAAGAGCGCCATGCCAAGCGCGCGACCGAGGAGCTCGAACTGCGGCTCGCGGGTCACCGGCAAGCCGAGGAAGGCGAAGAAATAGTCGGCGAGCTTGCGCAAATGCGCAGCGCTGGTGAATGCGCCCGCGTCCTTCTCAAGGGCCGGGGCAAGCCCGATCGGATTGATATCGTGGGAATAGAAGAGGATGTAGCAGAGACCCGCGCCCGCCCACAGCGCGAGCCAGCCCTTGCGACGCTCGCGCCAGGCAAGCCAGCCGAGGATCGGCCACGCCAACAAGCCGGCCGCGGTGCCGAAGCTCGCCATGAATGCCGCCGGAACGGCTGCTGCCGCGCGCGCCTGCGGATGAGCCGCAACGTGAGGGTCGGCCGCAAACAGCACAATGGCCAGCACCACGAAGAAGACCGTGAGCGGATACGTCGTGTTGATGGGCACACTGCAATCGGTGACGTTCGCGGTGCTCAGGATCAGCATGGCCGCCAGCAGATCGAGGCTTCTCGTCGGGGCATGCTTGGGCATGGCGCGGGCGAGCTCGCGCCATGTGACCGCGGCGGTCGCCGCGATCGCCGCCGTCGCGGCTGCCATGAACGCGATGCCGCGCGTGCCGAAGCGCTCCACGTCGATCCAGGTGAAGAGCCTGATCCAGACGAGGTGATGTTCTCCATGCGCCCGCCACAGATAATCGGGCAGCGACACTTGTCCGGCGCGATAGCGCAAATAATGGTCGACGTAGCCGAACATGTCGGAGATCGGCGAGGAGATCGCCGTTCGGACAAGGACATATGCAAACAATCCGAAATGCGCGGCGGCGATCAGCCGGATAAGCACGGCCTGCATGCAATTATCCAGCCCCGGGCGCAGAGGCGTAGATCAGCAGCGCCGGGCCATTGGGATGCTCTTTCGTGTCCTCATGAATGACGCAATGAAACCCCAGCGCGTCCAGGACTGCGAGCAGACTCTCCCTGGTGAGCCAGCGGCTCACCTCGGCCGGGCCGCCGCGAAACCAGGGCGAGCCGACAGGATGCACGTAGCGCTGCTCGAACGTCACAACCTCGCGTCCGCGAAAGCGCTCGACGCGCGGCGCGCGGGCAAACCGCGTCCGCAGCTCGGCACGCGCGCTCATGACGTCGCGATCATAATAATGCGTCCACAGGCCTACGCGGGGCGCAACGCGCGCGACATCGGCCAGCAGCTGAACGGGCTCGATAATGTGATAGAGCACTCCGCTCGCCAGGACAAAGTCATAGGAATGATTCGTGTTGGCCAGATAGGCGCAAAAATCTCCCAGCCAGAAATCGGCATCGAATTTGAGCGCGTTCTTGACGATCAGGCATTTGAGAAACGCGCGAACGTTTGCTTCGATGGCAACGATCTGCGCCGCGCCGGCGCGCGACATCATCCAGGAATGAGCCCCTTCGAGCGGACCGAGCTCGAGAATGCGTTTGCCGGCAAAGCCGCCCAATTGCTTCCCAAGCCAGTGCACCCGTGGATCGTCAAACAGCGCCAGCTCGCCCATGCCGAATCCCGGGATATCGCTTGCCCATTCGCCCTTGAACAACTCAAAGGCGGCCGCGGCGCTCGCCACGCTTGTAAAGTTCGGCTGGCTCTGCTGATTGAGCTTTTCAAGCAGCAGCTCATGTTCCATGCGCAGCCGGTCGCGCTGCGCAACCAATCCGGATAAACCGGGCGTGCGCATGAGCAGCGACTTTGCGATCTGCGAGAGCATGGGAAATGAAAGGGCCTGCAGCCTAAACGATCCTGCCGCCAGCGTGCTCATTGTCAACTACAGCAGCGGGCTTTGCCTGGCGCATACGCTGCGCGCACTCGCCGCCCAGACTGTTTGCAACGTGGAGATCATCGCCCTCGACAATCAGTCGAGCGATGATTCCTTTTCGGTCGCGCAAGCTGCGGTAGCCGGGGACGCGCGTTTCCGGTTTGTGAGGGCCGCCTCGAACGTGGGCTTTGCCGCGGGCAACAATTTCGCCGCAGGGATGGCGCGCGGACCCTGGCTGGCGCTGCTCAACCCGGACGCGACGCCGCAACCTGACTGGCTCGAGCAGCTCCTCGCCGCAACGGGGCGGCATGGCGTCGCCGCGATGTTCGGCTCGACGCAGATCGACGCGACTGACCCGCAAATGCTCGATGGGGCAGGGGACCATTATCTCGCGACCGGCATTCCGTGGCGCGGCGGTCACGGCTGGCCGGTACGGAATCTGCCCACAGAGGGCGAAGTGTTCGGGCCGTGCGGGGCTGCCTGTCTTATCCGCGCAGATGCGTTTGCGGCGGCCGGCGGTTTCGATGAGCGCTTCTTCTGCTACGTCGAGGACGTCGACCTGGCGTTCCGCCTGCGCTTGCTGGGATACCGCTGCATCCAGGTCCCGGCTGCGGTGGTGCGGCATCTAGGAACGCGCTCTGCAGGAATTGAGCACGCGCGTTTCGCGGCCCAATACGGCACGCGCAATCTGATCTGGTGCTTCGTCAAGTGCATGCCGGGCCCGCTTTTTTGGCCTTTGCTCCCGTTGCACGTGTTGAGCGTTTGCCTGCGTGCTGCAATGACTGGAAAGCTCGGCCCCGTTTGTAGAGGAATCGCGTCGGCCCTGCGCGGCATGCCCGGCATCTGGGCCTCACGCCGCGCTCTTCAACAAGGTCGGCGTGTCACGTGCGGGCAGATCGCCGCAGCCCTGAGCTGGAATCCGATTGCCTGCCTCACGCGCGCTCCGTACGTCCGCCATGGCGGGCAAACGAGGCGTTCTGGTTTCCGAACCGGCCCGTATAAGCGTGAACCACCGCCAGCCCGATAGCTCTTGCCTTGGCCGGCTTGGCCCGCGCCAGCGCGCGCACCAGCATCAGCGCGGCGATCATCGTCCAGTAGGCGAAATACAAATGTCGCGCCGAGACGTGATGCTTCTTGACGTACAGAAAGCGATTGCGCAGGGCATAGTACGTGTAAAGCACGTCTCTCGCAGCCAGCGATCTCAATTCAGGCCGATGCCGCGCCTGTGCTTCAACATCGACGAAACTTTCATGGCCTCTGTCCCTTGCCCGCCTGCAAAAATCGGCAATCTCGCCGCTGAAAAAATATTGCTCATCCAGCAGGCCGATGTCCCGAAACAGTGCGGCGCGCGCCAGAAACACCGTCCCCGGCACGTAATCGACTCTACGCAAGGGAGATCGACTTTTCACGCTGGCGCCTATTTTCATCCGGCTCAATGGATGACGCACGATGTCGCGCCCGCCAATCAGCAGCTCATCCGCATTCTGCCCTTCGCGGATGGCGGGGCCCAAGATGCAGATGCTCGGGTCGCTTTGCAGCCGATTGAGTAACCGGCTTGCGCTTTCTTCCGGCAGCTCGGCATCGCTGTTGAGAAGCAGAATGTATTCGCATCCAGCTGCCAGCGCATCCCTGATGCCGAGATTGTTGCCGCCGCCATAGCCGAGGTTTTCCGGGCTGGAAATCACTGCCGTGGCGGCCAGCGCGGACGACAAGGCCTCTCGCGTTCGCTGCGTGCTCTCGTTATCGACCACAATGAGCTGCGGCTTGGGTTGGCGCCAGCTCTTCAGCGCGTTGGCACAGCGAACGGTTTCTCGCTCGTTGCGCCAGTTGACCAATATGACCGCAAGACTCATTACTGATGCGGAGGTAAGCGCGTACGTTCACACGATGAATGTCTCAGCGCAGCAATGGTGGCCAAGAACCAGCGCGCTCGCCATTTCGCGCTCGTGGGTCTGGTGCTCTACGATCTCGGAGTTCGGCCGACGGAGACGTTCAGCCCCATTCGGCAAGTCGATTTCCACTACTGGTACCAAATTCCTCCCCTGATTTTTCAAAAGCTGGAATACCCTTCGTTGGTGCCGCAGGGTTGGCACGAACATCTTTCCTCGTGGCACGTAAACTATTCCTATCCCCCTTCCGCGGTCGCGTTGATGCTCCCGTTTTACGTATTTCCCAGGGCCGTGGCATTCGGCATCTGGCTCCTTGTCCAGGGCATTTGCTTCTTCGTCGTCCTGCTGCTGTCCATCCGGCTTGCAGCATTGAGCATGTGGCCAAGCCGCTGGGTGATTGCGGCTGCAGCCGTGCTGCTCGCCGAAAATCCGATCGGCTGGGATGTTCGCAATCACAACGTGAACCTTGTCTATCTTGCACTTGTGCTCGGGGGAATCGCGCATGCGAATAGCTGGATAGGCGGCGCTCTCCTCGCGCTCAGCTTCAATCTCAAGCTCTACAGTGCCTCGTTTTTTGCCGGACTGGCATGGTGGCGGGATTACCGCAGGCTGATTGCCATGCTTATCTGCTCGGTGCTGATCGGGCTGCTGCCGATTTTGCTGGTCGGCGTGTCAGGGTTTGCAACTCTTCTGCGGGAGTGGATCAGCCAGGTCGCATTCACAATGACCGAGGCAGGGGATGCGATCGCGCCGACTTCGATGCGCGCTTGCCGCTAAGCACGTGGTTTCTGCAATACCACGCGGTCGTAGTGGTGCCTGCGTTCGTGCTCCTGATCTGCGCCACAACTGATGCAACCTTTCCGCTCGCAGTGCGCGCCCTAGCCGGCACGCGTCGGCGAGCTTGTGCCCGCTGCAGGTGATTTTTCCGGCTTGGGAAACCCAGAGCCTTATTGTTCTGCATGGTCTTTGTACTGGTCGTCGCCGCGCTTGCAGCAATGCGATTTGCCGAGGAACACGTTGCCTGAGCGAGGGCAAGCAGCCGATGCGTGACGCTCACCCCATCGGCACGGCCGGATCGCCGAGGGTCTGGTTGAGCCGCTTCGCCAGCGCCTCGATGCGCTCGGCCGCCGCATTGAGCGCGGCCGCTGCCGTCGCTTGCGTGATCTTGTGGCGCTCGCTGCTCGCCGCATCAGCGCCTTTGAGTCCGGAAAGCTCGGATTCGAGGCCGCCCAGCTTGTCCCTGATCTCCGCGAGCTCGTCCGCGATGGTCAGCGCCGCCATGACCGTCAGGCGCGTGTCGCCGATCTCGCCGAAGCGCTGCCGCAAGCGGCCAATGCGCGCATCGAGATCCTCGGCCAGGCGCGCGAGGCGTGCCTCCTCTCCTTCCTCGCAGGCCATGCGGAACTGCCGTCCGTTGATCGTCACGCTGACCTGCGGCATTGCAACCCCGCGTTTTGACCTCAGCTGCCGCTCGATGCGAGCAGGGAACGGATGGTCCCGAGCACCGCATCGATGCGCTGCGCGACGTCGCGGCTGGCGCGTTCCAGCGCCTGCGCGCGGGCTGTGGCAGCGTCGAGCTCGCTCGCGAGCCGCGCGCGATCGGCGCCGATCGCATGCAGCTGAGTGGCGAGACTTGCCGCTCCCTCATCCGCCTCGCCTCTGCGCTCGACCGCTGCCGCAAGCGCATCGAGCGCCAGCGCGAGCCGTTTGTTTGCAGCGTCGATGGCGGCCGAATCGGTCATGTCAAGTGCCTTTTGCGGCGACCGGCGGACTGCGAAATATCGTGCTTTGGCAGCTAGTTAAGGCCAGACCCTTACGTTATTCGGCGAGCGCTCGTCAATCTCTTGGCAGCGAAAGGCGGCCAGCCTGTGCATGACGCATGCAGCGGCCCCTTGCGCCGTGTTTTATTCGCCGGGGACGCATGCTAGAGGCTGGCAAGCGCAGCCGCCTGGCGCGAGCGACGCCCACGGTGCTCAGCCACATCACCAGCCGGAAAAAGGGGCGATTGCGACAAGCATGAGCAAGCGGAATTCTCCTCTCGCTGCATCGGCGGCCGCGGCGACGCCATCTCCTGCGACAACTGACGTGAAGCGTCCCACAATCCCGCCGGCGCAACACCATGAAATGGCGAATGCCATTCGGGCGCTTGCCATGGATGCGGTCGAACAGGCGAAGTCCGGTCATCCCGGGCTCCCCATGGGAGTGGCCGATGTCGCGACGGTGCTGTTCACCCGCTTTCTGAAATTCGATGCCGCCGATCCGGCCTGGCCGGACCGCGATCGCTTCGTGCTCTCCGCCGGCCACGGCTGCATGCTGCTCTACGCGCTCCTTTATCTCCTCGGCTACGAGCAGCCGACGATCGAGGAGATCAAGCGCTTCCGCCAGTTTGGCTCGCACACGCCAGGTCATCCCGAGCATGCCCCGGGCATAGAGACCACCACGGGCCCGCTCGGGCAGGGGCTTGGCAATGCGGTGGGCATGGCCATTGCCGAGCGGCATCTCGCAGCTGAGTTCGGCGATGCTCTCGTCGACCATCGCACGTATGTGCTCGCCTCCGACGGCGATTTGATGGAGGGGATCAGCCACGAGGCGATCTCGCTCGCCGGCCATCTGAAACTGCACAAGCTCATTGTGCTCTATGACGATAACCACATCTCAATCGACGGGCCGACTGCGCTTGCCGAGTCCACCGATCAGGTGAAGCGGTTCGAAGCAGCCGGCTGGGCGGCCGTGCGCATCGACGGGCACGATCCGCAAGCGATCGCGCATGCGCTGCAAAATGCGCAGAGCGCGAGCAAGCCTTCCCTGATCGCCTGCCGCACCATTATCGGTTTTGGCGCGCCCACCAAGGCCGGAACTGAAAAGACGCATGGCTCTCCACTCGGCGCGGAAGAGATCAAAGGCGCGCGGGAAAAACTGCACTGGACGGAGCCGCCGTTCGAGATTCCCGCCGGCATACTCGGGCTATGGCGCGCGGCCGGCCGCGCCGGTGAATCGATGCACCAGGCCTGGCAAAAGCGCCTGAGCTCCTCGGATAGGCGCGCAGAATTCGAGCGCCGCGTGCGCGGTGAATTGCCGAAGGAGCGCCTTGCGCAGGCGGTGCGCTCGATCAAGGACAAGCTTGCGGCCGCACCAAAAGACATGGCGACACGCAATTGCTCGGAGCACGCGCTCGAAGCGCTCACCGAAGCCGTTCCCGAGATGATCGGCGGCTCAGCCGATCTCACCGGCTCCAACAACACCAGGCCAAAGGGAATGAGCGTGCTTTCCGCAGCCGACTATGCCGGCCGCTTCATTCATTATGGCGTTCGCGAGCATGGCATGGCCGCCGCTATGAATGGCATGGCGCTGCACACCGGCGTAATTCCCTATTCCGGCACATTCCTCGTGTTCTCCGATTACTGCCGGCCGTCAATTCGGCTCGCGGCGCTCATGCGCCAACGCGTCATTCACGTGATGACGCACGATTCGATCGGCCTCGGCGAGGATGGACCAACGCACCAGCCGGTCGAGCATCTCGCCGCGCTGCGCGCCATTCCCAACCTTATGCTGTTTCGGCCGTGCGACGGCATAGAGACGGCCGAATGCTGGCAGCTCGCCCTGGAATATCAGGGCGGCCCGAGCATTCTTGCGCTCACCCGCCAGAGCATCCCGCAACTGCGCCTCGGCCGCGAAGACACCAACCGTTGTGCGACCGGTGCCTACGAAATCGTGCCGGCCGAACGCAGCGACGCGCAGGTGTCGCTGTTCGCCAGCGGCTCCGAGGTGGCGCTCGCGGTAGAAGCGCGCAAGTTCCTGCGCGAGCGCGGCATTCATGCCCGCGTGGTATCGGTGCCATGTTTTCAATTGTTCAAGGCGCTGCCGCTCGCCGAGCGGCGCAACATCGTCGGGCCGGCAAAGGTCAAGGTCGCGGTGGAAGCCGCCATCCGGCAGGGCTGGGACGAGATCATCGGCTCGGATGCTGCTTTCATCGGCATGCGCAGCTTTGGCGCGAGCGCACCCTACAAGGACCTCTACCGCCATTTCGGAATTACCGCAGAGGCAGTCGCCAAGGCTGCGCTGGAGAAGCTGGGCAAGGCCTAACGCCTACTGTGTCACAAACTCACATCTCACTCCGTCATTCTCAGGATGACGGTTCAAGATAGGAGCGGGCAATGTCAGTTCGTGTCGCCATCAACGGGTTCGGCCGTATCGGCCGCAACATATTGCGCGCGATCGCGGAAGCCGCCCGCAACGACATTGAGGTCGTCGCCATCAACGACCTCGCTCCGGTGGAGACGAACGCGCATCTTTTGCGCTTCGATTCCGTGCACGGCCGTTTCCCCGGGGAGGTGAAGGTTTCAGGCGATACCATCAGCATCGGCAACGGCCACGTCAAGGTGACCGCCATCAAGGACCCGACGGCGCTGCCCTGGAAGGAGCTGGGCGTCGATGTCGCGCTGGAATGCACCGGAATTTTCACCAGCAAGGAGAAGGCGAGCGCACACCTGAAAGCGGGCGCGCAGCGCGTCATCGTCTCCGCGCCTGCCGACGGCGCCGACCTGACAGTGGTCTATGGCGTCAATCACGAGAGGCTCACGAAAGAGCACAAAGTCATCTCATGTGCGTCCTGCACTACCAACTGCCTCGCCCCGGTTGCCAAGGTGCTGCACGACGCGGTGGGAATCGAGAAGGGCTTCATGACCACGGTGCACGCCTATACGAACGACCAGCCCACGCTCGATCAGGTGCACAAGGACCTCTATCGGGCGCGCGCCGCCGCCATCAACATGATCCCGACCTCGACGGGTGCCGCAAAAGCAGTCGGCTTTGTGCTCCCCGAGCTCGCCGGCAAACTCGATGGCGTTGCCATACGGGTGCCGACGCCGAACGTGTCGGTCGTCGACTTCAAGTTTGTCGCCAAGCGGTCGACCAGCAAGGACGAGATCAATACGGCGGTCAAGCGCGCGGCTGCGCAGCAGCTCAAGGGCATCCTTGGCTATACGGACGCGCCGAATGTCTCTAGCGATTTCAACCATGATGCGCATTCCTCGGTGTTCGCGCTCGATCAGACGAAGGTGCTCGACGGCACACTGGTGCGCGTGATGTCCTGGTACGACAACGAATGGGGCTTCTCCAACCGCATGGTCGACACCGCCGTGGTGATGGGCAAGCTGGTCTGACGCCCATCCCTCCCCGCAGGGGAGGGTGGCGAGCGAAGCGAGCCGGGTGGGGTCGTTTCGTGAATCACTTCGACCCCCACCCGACCGCCTTCGCTGCGCTCGGCGGTCGACCTCCCCCTTGCAGGGGGAGGTATTGAGTCGAAAGATCGCCGTATTATTCGCATGCCCGCGTTTCGCACGCTCGATCAGGCCGATGTGAAAAACCAGCGCGTGCTCGTGCGGGTCGATCTCAACGTGCCGACCGAGAACGGCAAAGTCACCGACCGCACTCGCATCGAGCGCGTCGCGCCCACCATTCGCGAGATCGCCCAGCGCGGCGGCAAGGTGATCCTGCTCTCGCATTTCGGTCGCCCGAAGGGCCGCGATCCGAAAGCCTCGCTCAAGCTCGTGGTGCCGGCGATCGCAGACGTGATCAGTCGGCCGGTTGCCTTCGCAGAAGACTGCATCGGCGACAAAGCATCGGCCGCGGTCGCGGCGATGCAGCCGGGCGATGTGCTCTGTCTCGAGAACACGCGCTTTCACGCCGGCGAGGAGCGCAACGACGACAAATTCGTCGACGAGCTGGCGCGCCTCGGCGACATCTTCATCAACGACGCCTTTTCGGCGGCACATCGGGCGCACGCCTCGACCGAAGGGCTGGCGCATCGGCTGCCGAGCTACGCCGGCCGCAGCATGCAGGCCGAGCTGGATGCGCTCGCCCGCGCTTTGGATTCCCCGCGCCGCCCTGTCGCCGCGATTGTCGGCGGAGCAAAGATATCGACCAAGCTCGACCTCCTGCACAATCTGATAGCGAAGGTGGACACGCTCGTGATCGGCGGCGCCATGGCAAACACCTTTCTGGCGGCTCTCGGTCATCCGATCGGCAAATCTTTGTGCGAGCACGATCTGCTTGCGACCGCGCGCGAGATCCTTGAAAAGGCGAAAGCAGAAAATCGCGAAATCGTGCTGCCGGTCGACGTGGTGACCGCGCACGAGCTCGCCGCCAACGCGCCCTCGCAGCTGCGCGGACTGGACAGCGTCGAGGCGGCCGACATGATCCTCGATATCGGCCGGCGCAGCATCGAGCATGTCTGTTCGGTGCTGGCGCGCGTGCACACGCTGGTGTGGAACGGGCCGTTCGGCGCCTTCGAGGTGGAGCCATTCGACACGGGCACTGTCGAAGTAGCCGAAGCGGCCGCGGAACTAACCAGCACCGGCGATCTTGTGACCGTCGCTGGCGGCGGCGACACGGTGGCGGCGCTCAATGCGGCTGGGGTAACCGACCGCTTCACCTATGTCTCGACGGCTGGCGGGGCCTTCCTCGAATGGCTCGAGGGCAAAGCCTTGCCGGGAGTGGAAGCGCTGAAGGCGTGACGGATTTCGTAGCCCGGATGAGCGATAGCGATATCCGGGAGCATAGTTCCCGCATGTCGCTGGCGCTCATGCGGGCTACAGCTATAACGCGGGGCTTGCATCGACTGGGAGAGGCGGCAGAATCGGGCTTAGCACCAGCAATTGAAGATCAAACAAGGAGGGTTCAAGGATGGATCTCGCCGAGCTCAATAAAGTTGCGCAGGCCATGGTGGCGCCCGGCCGCGGCATTCTGGCCGCCGACGAATCTTCGGGCACGATCACCAAACGGTTCAACGCGATTGGGATCGAATCCACCGCCGACAGCCGGCGCGATTATCGCGAGCTGTTGTTCCGTTCGACCGACGCGATGTCGAAATACATTTCCGGCGTCATTCTGTACGACGAAACCATTCGGCAAAAGGCGAAGGACGGAACGCCTCTGGTCAAAGTCATCGAACAGGCGGGCGCCATTCCGGGCATCAAGGTCGACAAGGGGACGAAGCCGCTGCCGTTCTCTCCGGGCGAAGTGATCACCGAAGGGCTCGACGGCCTGCGCGAACGCCTTGTGGAATATCGTGGCCTGGGGGCGAAGTTCGCGAAATGGCGCGCCGTCATTGACATCGGCCCGTCCATTCCAAGCTATGCGGCGATCATCACCAATGCGCACGCGCTCGGACGCTACGCGGCGCTGTGCCAGGAACAAGGAATCGTGCCGATTGTCGAGCCGGAAGTGCTGATGGACGGCGATCACGATGCCGATCGCTGCTACCTCATCACCGAATGGGTGCTCAAGACGGTATTCGAGCAGCTCTACTATCAGAAGGTCGCGCTCGAAGGCATGGTGCTCAAGCCGAACATGGCGGTGGCCGGCAAGAAATCGAAGAAGCGCGCCGGGGTGGAGGAGGTTGCCGAAAAAACGGTGAAGCTGCTCAAGGCCTGCGTGCCGGCGGCGGTGCCCGGGATTGCCTTCCTGTCGGGCGGCCAGTCAGACGAGGAGGCCACCGCGCATCTCGATGCGATGAACCGTCTCGGTCCATTCCCGTGGCGGCTCAGCTTCAGCTACGGCCGCGCGCTGCAGGCAGCCCCGCAAAAGACATGGGGCGGCAAAACCGAGAACGTGGCCGCCGCGCAACGCGCTTTCATCCACCGCGCCGCTATGAACAGCCTGGCAACGCTCGGTCAGTGGAAGCAGGATCTCGAGAAAAAGGCGGCCTGACCTTTATCCTCCCCCCGCTTCGCGCTTCGCGGGGGAGGATCGTCCCGGAATGGGACGCGGCCTTCCTTTATCCTCTTGTTAGGCTTGATGGATTACAAAATCCCCGCATTTCCGCCCGATTGGGGAGGCAGTTCATCGGCCCATGGCGTCCCGAGGCAAAGCGGCTGAACGGCAGCGCCCTGTCCCGAGGCTGTATCTGATTGCTCCGCAAGCGTCTGCCGGTGTTGCGGAGCTTCTGTCGCACGCGCTCGAGGTCGCAGCGGTTGCCGCGGTGCTCGTCCCGTTCAGAGAGGGCGACGAGGCGTCGCAGCTGTCGCACGCCAAGGCGCTCGCACCTAAGGTGCAGGATCGCGGCGCCGCTTTCCTGATCGATGGCGATCCGCATCTGGCCGAGCCCGCCGGCGCTGACGGCGCCCATCTCGAGGGTTTTGAGGCGCTCAAGACAGCGCTTCCGGTGCTCAAGCCTGACCGCATTGCCGGCTGCGGCGCGCTCAGGACCAGGCACGATGCCATGCTCGCCGGCGAGGCGGGCGCCGATTACGTCATGTTTGGCGAGCCCAGCCAAACCGGCTCGCGCCCGGCGTTCGATGCAGTCGCCGAACGCGTCGCGTGGTGGGCGGAGCTGTTCGAAGTGCCGTGCGTCGGATTCGCGAATTCGCTCGAGGAGGTGGGACGCCTCGCGGTGGCCGGCGCTGACTTCGTCGCGCTGGGGGACTGGGTGTTCTCCGATCGCTGCCGCTGCCGCTCGATCGTCTCAAACGCGGCAAATGCGCTTGCGGGGGCGGCCGCATGAGGGCGCTCTGGCATGCCGTCGTAGGCATTGGTTTAATCGCCGGAGCGAGCACAAGCTGCTCCTTCTGCGCATTCGCGCAGGCACCCACACAACTGACTCCGCCTGCACCCCAGGAAAAAAAGGTCGCGCCGAAGCCGGCCCCCAAGCCCGCGCGCAAGCCACCGGTGCAGCCAGCACCCAGCGCCGCCGTCGCTGCGCCGCCGAGCCCGGCTCACGACGCCGACATGGCGTACGGGGCCTATCAGCGCGGCTTCTACATGACCGCTTTTGCGATTGCGACGCGGCGCGTCGAGCAAAAAAGCGATGTGAAAGCGATGACGCTCCTGGGCGAGCTTTATGCGCGCGGCTACGGCATTGCGCGCGACGATGCCAAGGCTGCCGAGTGGTACCGCCTCGCTGCGGAGCGCGGCGATCGCGAGGCGATGTTTGCTCTCGCCATGTTCCATCTTGGTAGCCGCATCGCGAACGCCAGTTCGCAAGAGGGCACGCGGCTGCTCGCGGCTGCCGCCAAGCTCGGGCACGCGGCGGCCGCCTATGATCTCGCGCTGCTCTACATGGAAGGCCGGCTGTTTCCGCAAGACTTCACGCGCGCGGCGGAGCTCTTCCGCAGTGCCGCCGATCTCGGCAACCCGGAGGCGCAATATGCGCTGGCCACTCTGTACAAGGAGGGCCGCGGCGTGCCGAAGGATCTCGCGGAAGCCGCGCGCCTCCTGCAGGCGGCAGCGCTCGCCGACAACCTCGACGCGCAAGTGGAATATGCCATCGCGTTGTTCAACGGCCTTGGGATACAAAGAAACGAGCCAGTGGCCGCGACGCTTCTCAGGAAAGCCGCCCGCAAGGGCAATCCGGTTGCGCAGAACAGGCTGGCCAATGTGCTTGCGGTTGGGCGCGGTGTTTCGGCGGATACGGTCGAGGCCATCAAATGGCATCTGATCGCGAAGGCCGGAGGCGTGAGCGATATCCCGCTCGACACCTTTGCGGCGAAGCAAACGGATGAAGTGCGTGTCGCCGCCGAGAAAGCGGCAAAGCCCTGGATCGACGCGATCAAGCAGGCGCGCGAGCAGCAGCACTCTTGACGTGACCGCCTGGCCCACCCTAGTCGGGCCGACCACATGCTCCGATCCGCCCTCCTCAATGTGATGATCAAGGCTGCGCAAAAGGCCAGTCGCGCGCTCAAGCGCGACTTCGGCGAGATTGAGCAGCTGCAGGTTTCCGTCAAAGGGCCGGCCAATTTCGTCACTGCCGCCGATCGTCGGGCGGAGCAAACGTTGCGGCAGGAGCTCGAGCGGGCGCGCCCCGGTTACAGCTTTCTCGGCGAGGAAGGCGGGCTGCAGGAGGGTTCAGACCGCACGCACTGCTGGATTGTGGATCCGCTCGACGGCACATTGAACTTTCTCCATGGCATTCCGCACTTCGCCGTATCGATCGCGCTGGAACGCGAGAAGGCGCTCGTGGCTGGAGTGATCTACAACCCGATAACCGACGAGCTGTTCACCGCCGAGCGCGGCAAGGGCGCGTTTCTCAACGAGCGTCGAATCCGGGTAACCGGCCGGGCGCGCCTTGCGGATGCGGTCATTGCCTGTGCCCTTCCGCACCCGAGCAGAGGCGATGTCGCGCTTGCGCGCAACGAGCACAATGCCGTGCAGGACAGCATCGCAGGCCTGCGCCGGTTTGGCGCCGCCGCACTCGATCTTGCCTGGGTGGCGGCGGGACGATTCGACGCCTATTGGGAGCGCGGCCTGTCTTCCTGGGACACCGCGGCCGGGATCGTCCTCGTGCGCGAAGCCGGAGGGTTCGTCACCGATGCGGAAGGCCGAGATATCTCGCTCGCTTCTGCCGGCATCGTGGCCGGCAACGAGCCCATTCATCGCGAGCTCGTGCGGCTGCTCAAGGAGATCGACGAGGCTCACCCATCCGTGCGACCTCCGGAAACCCGAAAACAGGCGGAACACCGCGCATTTACCAAGCTGTGAAGCGGGCGATCCTTCCTTCCGCCCCGGCGCTGCCTTATTGTCAACCGAACTATACGTGTGTTTGGCGAAGCGGAGCCGGACGCCGTCATGGCCGGGCTGCTAGCGAGACCTAAGACGTGGATGCGCGGGTACCGCAGACAAGTTTACGCAGTCTGCGCAAGCTTGACTGCGTCCCCGCGCATGACCACCCAGTAGCCCATGGCGCAAGACATAGATCCATTCAAACTTTCCTCGCCGCGCATTTTCCTCGTGCGCATGC
Source organism: Pseudomonadota bacterium (assembly GCA_046733355.1). Lineage (GTDB taxonomy): Bacteria > Pseudomonadota > Alphaproteobacteria > Rhizobiales > Xanthobacteraceae > VAZQ01. The sequence continues at coordinate 29,873 of JBKPOZ010000078.1, forward strand.
TGGTGTTCCTGATCTTGTGCGCGCTCGTGCTTGTGGTCCTCTACAAGCAGATCTGGACGGCCTTTCTCGCCAATCCGGGGCTCAATGCACTCATCATCGGCGTGCTCGCGATTGGCATTGCGCTCTCGTTTAGGCAGATCATCCGGCTGTTTCCGGAAATCAACTGGGTAAACGGCTTTCGCCTTGCCGATCCGGGTCTCGCGGTCGATCGCCCGCCCGTCCTGCTCGCGCCCATGGCCGTGCTTCTCGGAGACCGCATGGGCAGGATGGCGATCTCCACGCAGATGATGCGCGGCATCCTTGATTCGATCGCGACCCGGCTTGACGAAGCGCACGACATGTCGCGCTACATGACCGGGCTGCTCATTTTCCTCGGACTTTTGGGTACCTTTTGGGGGCTCATCGAAACGGTCGGGTCGGTTGGCAGCGTGCTCAACTCGCTCAAACCGGGTGGCGATGCCGCGGCGATATTCGAATCCCTCAAGGAGGGGCTTGCGGCGCCGTTGAGCGGCATGGGCATATCGTTCTCGTCATCCTTGTTCGGGCTTGCCGGATCGCTCGTGTTGGGCTTTCTCGATCTGCAGACGAGCCAGGCACAGAACCGCTTCTACACGGAGCTGGAAGACTGGCTTTCCACCACCGTGCGCGACCTCGGCGTCGATCGCGAAGCGCCGGCCGGCGCGCTTGCGCCGGCGCCGGCGCTTTCGGGCGATCTGAAGTCCGCCATTGAGCGGCTGCGCGAGGCGATTTCGGAGGGCGGCTCGAGCCGGGCGACCACCACCGCCATGGCCAATCTCGCGGAAGCGATCCAGGGGTTGGTTCACCACATGCGTACCGAGCAGCAGATGATCCGCGAATGGGTGGATTCCCAGGCGCAGCAGCATCGCGACATCCGCCGCCTGCTCGAGATCATGGTGCGCGAAGACGCGACCAAGGTGGCAGCGAACAGGTAACAGATGGCTCTTGCACGCGCGGCCCGCCGGGACAGCGGGATGAACTACTGGCCGGGCTTCGTCGATGCGCTCTCCACGCTGATCCTGGGCATCATCTTTCTGCTCACTGTCTTCGTGGTCGTGCAGTTCTATCTGACCCAGGAAGTGAGCGGCAAAGATACCGCGCTGAACCGGCTCAACGCGCAAATCGCGCAATTGACCGAGCTGCTCTCGTTGGAGAAGACCGGAAAGCTCAGCCTCGAGGAGCAGCTCGCGCAGATCCGTTCGAGCCTTTCCGCCGCCGAGGAGGAGCGCGAGCGCTACAAGGGGCTTTACGAGGGAGCGGGCAGCGGGGCGGCGGATGCGCGCGGCAAGATCAGCGAGCTGAGCGGCCAGCTCGACCAGGAGAAGCGGCTGAGCGCGCGCGCCCTGGCCCAGGTGGAAGTGCTCAACCAGCAGATCGCAGCGCTCCGGCGCCAGCTCGCAGCACTGGAAGAGGCGCTCGATGCGTCGGAAAAAAAGGAGAAAGAGTCGCAAAGCCGCATCGCGGATCTCGGGCAGAGGCTCAACGTTGCGCTGGCGCAGCGCGTGCAGGAGCTCTCCCGCTATCGTTCCGACTTCTTCGGGCGCCTGCGCACCATTCTGGGCAATCGACCGGACATACGCATTGTGGGCGATCGGTTTGTGTTTCAGTCGGAAGTATTCTTCGATACCGGCAAGGCCACGCTCGACAAGGCGGAAGGCCGTGCCGAGCTCGACGCGCTGGCGACCGCGATCCTCGACCTGGAGAAGAAGATACCGGGTGAGATCCCTTGGGTGCTTCGCGTCGACGGTCACACCGACGTGCGTCCGATCAACAGCCCGCAGTTCAAGAATAACTGGGAGCTGTCCGTCGGGCGCGCCATCTCGGTCGTGCAATATCTCATCGGCAAGGGCGTGTCGCCGCAGCGGCTGGTTGCCGCGGGGTTCGGGGAATATCAGCCGATCGATGTGGACAAGACCGAGGAAGCCTACACGCGAAACCGGCGCATTGAGCTCAAGCTCACCGAGCGGTAGCGCGCGAATCACGGTAAACCTTGTAGGCCGGATGAGCGGCAGCGAAATCCGGGGTGAACTTCCCCGCATATCGCTTCGCTCATGCGGGCTACAAATCATTCCTCGCATGATCGATCTTGCTTTTCGCCTGCGCTCCTACACGGCCGAGGACGAGGGTGCCGCGATCAATCTTTGGCAGCGGACGTGGGAACTCGTATATCCGGCGATAAATTTTGCCGAGCGTCTGGAATGGTGGCGGCAGCGCTGGCACAACGAGCTTGTGCCGCGAGCGCGCATCGTGGTGGCGGAAGCCGATGACGAGATGGTTGGGTTCGTCACCGTTGACCCGGTCACCCTGGAGCTCGATCAGATCGTGGTGGTGCGGCAGGCATGGGGTTCGGGGGTGGCGCTGGCGCTGCTTGCCGAAGCGAAGCGCATCTCCCCGCGCGGCCTCGATCTCTACGTCAACAAGGACAATTTGCGCGCCGTGCGCTTCTACGAGAAGCACGGATTTTCCATCAGTGGCGAAGCCCTGAACTGGCGCTCCGGCTCCCCCGTACACAAGATGAGCTGGCGCCCCTAGGGCGGCAAACGCCGGCGCGCTCCCTCTCCCCTTCTGCTTCTGGGAGAGAGGGTTGGGGTGAGGGGGTCACAAAGGTACTGAGAGATCTAAACCCCTCACCCTAACCCTCTCCCTACGGGAGAGGGAACAGCACCGCGCTCGCCTCCCGGTCAGCTCTGAAATTGCATCTTGGCGAGCCGGGCGTAGAGGCCGCCTGCCGCCATGAGCTGCTGATGCGTGCCCTCGGCGACAATGCGGCCCGCCTCCATCACCAGAATGCGGTCGCATGAGAGTACAGTGGCAAGCCGGTGCGCAATGACCAGAGTAGTCCGCTCCTGCATCAGATGCTCGAGCGCAGTCTTCACCAGCATCTCGCTCTGCGCATCAAGCGAGGAGGTGGCCTCATCGAGCAGAAGCAGCGATGCATTACGTAATATGGCGCGCGCGATCGCGATGCGCTGGCGTTCGCCGCCCGAAAGCGTGACGCCCCGCTCGCCGACAGGCGTGTCGAAGCCCTGCGGCAGCTGCTTGATGAACGGTAACGCCACGGCGAGATTGGCTGCGCGTTCCACCTCCGCGTCCGAGGCTTGCGGCTTGCCGAACCGGATGTTTTCACGCACGGAAGCGGCGAAGATGCCGGGCTCCTGGGGCACCAAGGCGATGTGCCGGCGCAAATCGCCGGGGTCGATGGCTGCGAGCGGCACGTTATCGAAGCTGATGCTGCCGGCGAGCGGATCGTAAAAGCGGAGAATGAGCTGGAACACCGTGCTCTTGCCGGCGCCGGAGGGCCCGACGATCGCCAGCTTCTCGCCCGGCGCGACGCGGAACGAGACGTCTGCGAGGGCGAGGCTCTCCGGTCGTGTCGGATAGGAGAAACGCACGGCCGAGAAGGCGACTTCCCCGCGCGATGCCTCCGGCAGAGCGAGCGCTCGGGCGGGCTGCGCGATCGCGGCAGGGAGCGCCAAAATCTCGAACAGACGCTCGGCTGCCCCGGACGCCTGGGAAAGCTCGCCCCACACTTCCGAAAGCTGCCCGAGGCCAGCAGCCGCGAGCACGGCGTACAGCAGGAACTGAGACAGTCTTCCGGCGCTCAAGCGTCCGGCGAGCACGTCCTGCGCGCCGATCCAAAGCACGACCACGACGCTGCCGAACACCAGGAACATCGCAAGCGCTGTGAGCAGCGCGCGCCAGCGGATGGAGTCGCGCGCGGCCAGAAAAGCGCGCTCGACCGCGGCGGCAAATCGCCTTGTGACAAGCGTCTCATTGGTGAACGCCTGCAGCACGCGGATGCCTCCGATCATCTCCGACGCATAGGCCGACGCATCGGCGAGGGTGTCCTGGGCTCCGCGCGAGCGCGCGCGTACCGCACGGGCGAAGCCGTAGAGCGGCAGCACGATCACCGGAATCGCCGCGAGGACGAGTGCCGAGAGGCGCGGGCTGGTCACCACCATCATGACGACGGCGCCGAAGAACAGCACGAGGTTGCGCAATCCAATAGAGATCGAGGAGCCGACCGCAGCCTTGATTTGCGTTGTGTCTGCGGTCAGGCGCGAGCTCAACGCGCCGCTCTGGACGGCGTCGAAATAGGCGGGCGAGAGACAGACCAGATGCGCGAACACCGACTCGCGCAGATCGGCAACGACGCGCTCGCCGAGCGTCGTCACCAGATAAAACCGCGCCGCACTTGCGAGCGCCAGCACGGCCGAGACCCCGATCAGCACCGCAAAATAGCTGTCAATGAGCCCGGCGCTTTGACCGGAGAACCCATGGTCGATCATGCGGCGCACCGCAATTGGCACGAGCAATGTGACGAATGCCGCAGTGAGCAGCGCGAGCACCGCGAACGTTGCGTGCCAGCGATAGCGCAGCACGTAGGGCCACAGCTGCCGCAAGGGCCGCAGCCGCCCCGCCTGCGGCGAGGACTCAGCCTTCTTTGCCGGATGCTCGCGTTCGTCCTGGCGAAACTGCATGAGCGGAAATCTTAAGGCGGAATAGCATCGGCGAAGTGCGCCCTTGCTGCTGTCGGCGCACTACACTTGCGCTGCTGCGCCCAAGCGGTGGGCGCTTGTATCAAACTGTCGCACGGGCTATAGACCCGCCGCTTTGATTACTCGCAAAGCGCTGGCGTGCAAGGGCAAGGCATGAAGCGTGACATTCATCCGAACTACCACACGGTCAAGGTGGTGATGACGGACGGAAGCGAATTCTTCACGCGTACGACCTGGGGCAAGCCCGGAGATACGCTTCGGCTCGATATCGATTCCAAGTCCCATCCGGCCTGGACGGGCGGACAGCAACAGCTGGTGGACCGCGGCGGCAGATTGTCGCGTTTCCAGAAGAAATTCGCCGGGATCGGGGCGAAGAAGTAGCGCGAGCTGAACTCCGCTCTACCCATGACCCCCGTTAAGTTCCCTCTCCCGTAGGGAGAGGGTTAGGGTGAGGGGTTACAGGTTCTCACTGGATTTCGTGACCCCCTCACCCCAACCCTCTCCCCCAGCCTTAGTCGGATTTGTCCGACTTGGGCCCAGTCATAAAGTGCCGAACTCGTGTAAGCCCGAGTTCGGTGGGGAGAGGGAGCGCACTGCGTATGCGGCTCGATTTACCGCTGCTCGAATGCGGCGCGCAGCAAGCCCATCTGGCGCTCGACCGGATTTCCGCGTTCTACCCGTGCCGGGGCTGCGTGCATGGTGACATCCAGGCGCCGGACAGCCCGTTGCAGCTCCTTCGATCGATGAACGAGTGTGCGAAGCCGCTCCGGCACGAGCTTCAGATTATGCTCGTCGTTATGCTCCAGCGCCGATAATTTGACTTTCGTTTTCTCCTTGCTCGCCTGGGCGAGCGACATCTCCCCTTCCTTGACCGCGCGATGCAGCAGGAGCCAGGAGGCAAGCTGCATCAGACGAGTGGTCAGGCGCATGCTTTCGGTAGCATAGGCAAGGGCGCCGTTTCGCTCGAGACGCTTGGATTCCTGCCGCCCCGGTCCATCGAGATAGGCCGCGGTTTCCTCCACGAGCGCCATGCCGTCGCGGAACAGGGCGGCAAAGACCTGTGAAGTCGCCAGCTTCTCTCCGAATGAAACCGTGCCGTTAACCAATCTTTCGGACATCGCCCACGCCTCACGCTACCCACGCTTTTCGTCGGCGCCGAAAAGGCGCAATAAAGCATCGCCCAGAGGCAAGGGCTTGTCCAGCCGGCTCAAATCAAAGCTGCCGACATAGTTGCCGCGCGGCCGAGCCGGAAAACAGGAGGCATTCCGCAGTCTGCGTGCCGATATGGGACAAAAAAAGAGCCGCCGGTGTCGGCGGCTCGAGTCGTAACAGGGAGGCGTCAAACAGAGTGGACAGGAGCCACTCAATGTCCAGAAGATGGACGATCCGAGTAATAAACCGGAAAGATTAACGAGGCCTTAAGGTTTGCGATTAATGCAAAATGCTCGACGCGGTCATTCCGGGGCGCCGCGTAGCGCAGCGGAGCGGCGAGCCCGGAATCCATGACCACGGGCCTGGGGTTATGGATTCCGGCTCTCGGCCCTGGGGGGCCTCGGCCGGAATGACAGCGGGTCCCGCGCCTTTGCCCCCTACTTCTTAAAAAACTGGTCGGCCGCCCCGCGCGAGGCCTGCTTCCTGGCAATATCGGCTCGCAGACGCTCGATCTCCTCCTGCAGGAGCTGGATGCGCTCGTTGAGCTCGCCGACCGAAAGCAGTGCAAGGTCCTGGCCGACCTCGTGCATAATCTTCTTTTTCGGCCGATCGTCCTCGTCAACGGCAGGCATGTCCGAGCTCCGTTTTCCATGTGGAAAATAGCGCGCGCAACGCGATTGTCACAGGTGCGCGGAGCAACTACTAGAGTCCATCATGCGCGCCGCCTGCGCCAAATTGCCTGCTGAGATAACGGCCATCGCCATCCGCGCGCCGGGCGCGCCCGAAACGCTCGTGTCCGAGCACCGGCCAATGCCGCAGCTCCACGACGGCGAGGTGCTGCTGAAGGTCGCGGCTGCTGGCGTCAACCGTCCGGACGTGATGCAGCGCCAGGGGCTTTATCCGCCGCCCAAAGGTGCAACCGACATTCCGGGTCTCGAAGTTGCCGGCGAGGTCGTGGCGCTGGGCAATAATGCATCCAGATGGAACCTCGGCGATCGGGTGATGGCGCTGGTGGTGGGCGGCGGCTACGCGCAATTCTGTCCCGCACACGAGAGCCATGCGTTGCCTGTTCCTTCAGGCCTCTCGGACGTGGAAGCGGCAGCAATTCCGGAAACATTCTTTACGGTGTGGCACAATGTGTTTGAGCGCGGCCGCCTGCGTGCAGGCGAAACCCTGCTCGTGCATGGCGGCTCCTCGGGGATCGGCACCACGGCCATCCAGCTTGCCAAAGCCTCAGGCGCCCGCGTCATCACCACGGCGGGGTCCCATGCGAAATGCGACGCCTGCCGCAAGCTCGGGGCGGATGTCGCCGTGAACTACCGAACCGAGGATTTCGTGGCTGCGACGAAAGCGGCAACCGGCGGCAAAGGCGCCGACGTGATTCTCGACATGGTGGGCGGCGATTACATCGAGCGCAACTACGAAGCGGCTGCCGTGGAAGGGCGCATCGTGCAGATCGCGTTCCAGGCAAGCGCGAAAGCCACGGTCGATTTCCGCCGCCTCATGCTGAAGCGGCTCATTCATACGGGTTCGACGCTGCGAGCCCGCTCGGTCGCCGACAAGGCGGCGATCGCGGCTGCCATAAACGAGCGGGTGCTGCCTCTGATCGCCGCCGGCAAGGTGCGGCCGCTGATTGACAGTACCTTTGCGCTCGCCAAGGCCGCAGAGGCGCACGCGCGCATGGAGGCGAGCGGACATATCGGCAAAATTGTGCTGACGGTAGAACATTGAAACTGCTAACGTTTCTCCCCGTCATGCGGGCGTTCGAAGGACGCTTGCCGGGAGCTTTGCGGTCCGCCCACGTCGTGAAAACGACGTAAAGTTGGCTAGCGTCGGCCGGCTCGCGGATTGCATCGCGCCCGCAGAAGCTTCGGGGGAGGATGGGTGGGCCTTGGAGGGCAACGCTTGCGTTGTGTCCGTGCGTGCGTAGCAGCCGTGCTTGCGCTCATGGCTTTCGGCCTCGCGCCTGCGCGCGCGCTCGATGCGGTCAACGTGCGCAGCGACGCGTCCGCCATCGATCTCACGCCTTCCGCCGAGCGGCACCGCACTGAAAGCGACCGCATTCTCGTATCCGCTGCGCCGGGCGCCGACGGCATCATTCGCCGCATGGACGTGCGCGCGCGCGAGGGCAACACGAACTGGGCGGTGTTCGCGCTCGCTAATGTGGGCGATGAGCAGATCGAGCGCTTCATCGTCGTTCCCCATTACCGCATGGTCGGCTCAGGGGTGTTCTGGCCCGATCTCGGCCGCTCGCGCGTAGCCAGCATCACTTCGAGCGGCGAGCGTCCCGAGCGGCAGGATAGCGCCACGGCCGACATTTTCCGCGTCACGCTCGATCCCGGCAGCGTCATGACCTACGTGCTGGAATTGCGCACCGACAAGCTCAACCAGCTCTATCTATGGGAGCCGGAAGCATACAAGGACAAGGTCAACAGCCTCACGCTCTATCATGGCATCGTCATCGGCATTGCCGGGTTATTGGCGCTGTTTCTGACAATTCTGTTCGTGGTGAAGGGGAGCATTATGTTTCCCGCCGCCGCCGCCCTGGGCTGGGCAGTGCTGATCTATATCGGGGTCGATTTCGGCTTCTGGGGCAAGGTGTTTGCGCTCTCGGTCGATGCCGAGCAGATCTGGCGCGCCTCAGGCGAGGCGATTCTTGCCGCGACGCTCGTGGTTTTTCTGTTCGCCTATCTCAATCTCAACCGCTGGCACGTGCGTTATGCGCATATCACTATCGGCTGGCTCGCCTTCCTCGCAGCGCTCGTCGCGCTCGCCTGGTTCGAAGCGCCGATCGCGTCGGGCGTTGCGCGCATTTCGCTGATCAGCGTTGCCGTGATGGGCCTCGCGCTCGTGATCTATCTCGCCTTCCACGGCTTCGATCGCGCGGTGCTGCTGATTCCCACCTGGGTGCTGTTCGTAATCTGGGTAATTGCGGCAGCGCTCGCGGTAACCGGCGTAATGACCAATGACATCGTGGGGCCGGCGCTCTTGGGCGGCCTGGTGCTTATCGTGATGCTGATCGGGTTCACGGTCATGCAGCACGCGTTCGCCGGCGGCATCACGAGCGGCATCGTCTCCGATGTGGAGCGGCGGGCGCTGGCGCTGACCGGCGCTGGCGACATGATCTGGGACTGGGATGTATCGGCCGATCGCGTCTTCACCAGCCCGGAGACCGAGGCGCTCCTGGGCGTCAAGCGCGGCACACTCGAGGGCCCTGCCGCGCGCTGGCTTGATGTGCTGCACCCGCTCGACCGCGACCGATTTCGCGCCGTGCTCGACAGCGTGCTCGAGCAGCGGCGCGGCCGCATCACCCAGGATTTCCGGCTGCGCACGGGTGACGGCCATTACCTGTGGTTTGCGGTAAAGGCGCGTCCGGTGGTTGGCTCGGATGGCGAGGTCGTGCGGCTCGTCGGCACGCTGACCGATGTCACCGAGTTCAAGAACGCCGAAGAGCGGCTGCTGCACGATGCGGTGCACGACAATCTCACCGGTCTGCCCAACCGCGAGCTGTTTCTGGACCGGCTGGAAAGCGTGCTCGCCTTCGCCAAGGCCGATCCGGCGCTGCGTCCCACCGTCATCGTCGTCGACCTCGACCGCTTCAAGCAGGTCAACGACTCGGTCGGGCTCGCGGTCGGCGATTCGATCCTGCTCACGCTGGCGCGCCGGCTCGGGCGCCTGCTCAAGCCGCAGGACACGCTGGCGCGGCTTTCCGGCGATCAGTTTGCGCTGATTCTGCTTTCCGAGCGGGAATCGGAGCGCGTCATCAGTTTCGCCGAGACGTTGCGCAAAGGCCTGCGCGCGCCGATCACATTCAATGACCGCGAGATCTTCCTCACCGCCTCGATCGGCGTGGCGCTGCCGGACGGGCAGCAGCATCGCAACGAGGAGGTGCTCAAGGATGCCGAGCTTGCGATGTATCACGCCAAGCGCATCGGCGGCGACCGCATCGAGCTGTTCAAGCCGTCGATGCGCGCGCGCAAGACCGACCGCCTGGCGCTGGAATCGGAATTGCGACGGGCGCTCGAGCGCGACGAGATCACCATCCTGTATCAGCCCATCGTGCGGCTCGAAGACCGCACGGTGGCCGGGTTCGAGGCGCTGGCCCGGTGGGATCATCCAAAAATGGGACGCACCTCGCCGTCCGAGTTCATCGCCATTGCGGAGGAGATCGGGCTCATTGTCGACCTCGGCATGTTCGTGCTGGAGCGCACGGCACGCCAGCTGAGCACGTGGCAGAACACGCTGCGCAAGCGCGATCCGATCTTTGCCAGCGTCAATATCTCCTCGCGCCAGTTATTGCGTCAGGATCTCATTCACGACCTGCGCACGGTGATCTCGCGCGCCTCGCTCGCGCGCGGCACCTTCAAGCTCGAGCTCACCGAATCGCTGGTCATGGAGAACCCGGAGCATGCGGCGCAAATGCTGCAGCGCATCCGCGATCTCGGCGCCGGCCTTGCGCTTGACGATTTCGGGACCGGCCACTCCTCACTCGCCTATTTGCAAAGATTCCCATTCGATACCATCAAGATCGATCAGTCCTTCGTGCGCGCTAACGGCAGGGGCACGCGGCCCGTGATCCTGCGCTCGATCATCGCGCTGGCGCATGACCTCGGCATGGAAGTGGTGGCGGAAGGTGCGGAAACAGACTCGGATGCGGTCGAGCTCTATCAGCTCGGCTGCGAATACGCGCAGGGCTATCATTTCGGCGAGCCGATGACCGCCGAGGCCGCGCGCGCGCTGCTGCAGTCGGAGACACCGCGCGAGCCGGGCGAGCGCGCCTCGCGCGCGGCAAGCAAGCAGAGCGTGCACTAATTTAACGCTGCGCGCTTATCCTCCCCCACGAAGTGGGGGAGGGGGACCGCCCGAAGCGAGCGCAGGGCGGTGGAAGGGGCTCACGCGCGGTGAGCCGCCAGGCGGAAGATCAGATTCGCCGATCTTACAGATCGCACAAGTCAAGCCGCCGACGCGAAACGTTGATCACGAAGCCCGCGCCTTCAAAGGGCTTCGCGCCCCCTCCACCACACTTCGCTCGCTTCGCGAGCTCGCGTGGTCCCCCGCTCCGCTGCGCTTCGCAGGGGAGGATAGCGGCGCCTCACTCGATCACCTCCTCAGCGAACAGATAGAGCTGCGGCGGAATGCTGATGCCGAGTGCGTCGGCGGTGCGGCGGTTGACCACCAGCTTGAACAGCGCCGGCTGTTCGATGGGCAGGTCTGCCGGCTTTGCACCTTTTATGATCTTGTCCACGAAGGTGGCGGCGCGCCGGAAGAATTCCCTCAGACTCTCGCCGTAGCTCATGAGCCCGCCCGCTTCGACATATTCCCGTTGCGCGAAAATAGACGGCAAACGGTTGCGCAGCGCGAGCGCAACAAGGCGTTCCCGCTGGCTGGTAAAAAATCCATCGGATGTCACCATGACCGCCTGGGCACCATCCTTGGCGACCGCTTCGAACGCAGCATCGATTTCCTCAGGCGTTTGCGCCTGCACCGTGGTCACCGCGATGCGCACCGCCTCGGCCGCCGCCCGGGCGTTGCGCAGGACGGGATCCGAGTTCGGATTTCTTGGATTCACCAGAACTCCGATGCGCGCCAGGCCGGGAACTGCGGTCGCGAGCAGCTCGATCTGCTTGGGAGCAGTATCTTCGGACGAGCTTGCCAGTCCGGTGATGTTGCCGCCGGGCCGCGCCAGACTCTCGACAAAGCCGTTGCCGACCGGATCGGTCGAGTAGCCCATGATGATGGGCACCGTGCTGGTGGCGCGGCGCACGGCATTTATTGCCGCGGGGGTGCCAAGGACGAACATATCCACCTTCAGCTGCAGAAGGTCCTCCGCGATTTGCGGGAAACGGTCGTAGACTCCCTCAGCGTAACGCCACTCCATCGTGAAATTCCTGCCCTCGATGTAGCCCAGGTCGCGCATGCCCTCGGGAAATCCGCTCAGCGAGCTTTCGAGTGACGCGCGCGAAGCGCCCGAGATCCATCCGATGCGCCACGTTTTGCCTGATTGCTGCGCGCGGGCAACGCGCGGCCACGCGCATCCAGACGCAAGGAACGTGAGGAATTCGCGTCGTCTGACAGTATCGGGCCGCAACACATTCATCGTGGGGCTGATGTCCTGCAGCATGGGAGGGCGACCACGAGTGCCAGAGTATCGCTTTTGAACCCAGGCGCCACATATTTAGAGCTCGCGCGGCGGCTTGCCCGCGTGATGCCGCAATGATGGGATTGAGCGTGGAGCTGGGATGTTGAGTGCGGGGCCTAAATGTTGAAGTCGGCTCGTTGCGGGGCAATCGCTTACGTTTGCGCTGTCGCGCTACTCCTGAGCAACAGGGTTTTTGCGCAGGACGTAGGCACGCTCAGTCCCGAGCCGCTGCCGCCGATTGCTCATCCGGAAAGCCCGAAAATCCTCGCCAAGGAAGTTTTTGGAAGAGAGAAAACGCCTGCGGACCTCGAGGCGCGCAGCATCGGGTTCTATGCCAAAGGCTGTCTTGCGGGTGCACGGGCGCTCCCGATCAATGGCAGCACGTGGCAGGTGATGCGCCTCTCGCGCAACCGCAACTGGGGCCATCCCAAGCTGGTCGAATTTTTGGAGCGCCTCGCCAATGCGGCGCCGAAAACCGGCTGGAGCGGCCTGCTCGTCGGCGACATGTCGCAACCGCGCGGCGGGCCCATGCGGGGCGGCCATGCGAGCCACCAAGTAGGGCTTGATGCGGATATATGGCTTACCCCCATGCCCAACCGCGAGCTCACGCGCGAGGAGCGCGAATACATGATGGCGACCATGATCGTCGCGCCCGACCGTACGGACGTCGATCGGCAAGTGTGGACGCCCGCGCACGTCAACCTGATCAGGGCCGCCGCAGAGGACCCGGACGTCGCGCGCATTTTTGTCAATCCCGCGATTAAGAAGGCGCTGTGCCGCGACGCCGGGAAGGACCGCGCCTGGCTCAGCAAGGTGCAACCGTGGTGGGGGCACGACTGGCACTTCCACGTGCGCCTGAACTGTCCTGCCGACAGTCCCCAATGCGAGGCACAGCCGGCGCGACCGGCCGATGACGGATGCGGCAAGGGCCTCGACAAGTGGATCAAGGACGCGGCGCACGTAACGCTCGGCCACAATCCGCGGCCAGGACCGAAGATGTCCGAGCTGCCCGCCGCCTGCCGCCAGGTCGGCCTCGCCCCGTAGCGCCCCTCCGCGGCGCTTTTCCGCCCAAATTCTTTGCCAGGAGGATTGGTGTGGGCGCGAGCGGGATACCGCCGCGATTCGGGGGCAGCAGATTTGATAAGTCGACGGACGGCCATCGCCGCTGCTGCTCTGGCTGGCCTGCTTGCCGGCATTTCCTGCGCGTCGGCCCAGAGCGTGGCGATCGCGGACCAGACAGAGGATGTGTTCCTCGCCTTCGCCAAGGCGAGCCGGAAGGCTGGCAAGAAGGCGGCGCACAAGTCGAACAAAAAGAAGGACGAAGGCTCCGAGGAGACCGCCAGCCGTTCTCGCCATGGCGAGGAGTCGGCCGAATCGACCGCGCCAGCGTCGTTACCCGATGTTTCCGCCGCCGACATCGCGCTCGTGCGCAAGGCAATGGAGAGCCTGCGCCGAAGCCCCGAGACTGCGACGCAGATCGAAAGCACCATTTCGGATCCCGCCGCGCGCAAGCTCGTCGAATGGCTCGTGCTGCGCAGCGGCAACCGCTTCAGAAGCTCGCGTTATCTCGCCTTCATTGCCGCAAACCCGGGCTGGCCCAGCCTTTCTGCCTTCCGGCGGTATGCGGAGGAGATGCTCTGGGTTGAGGACGTCAAGCCAGCCGAAGTGCTGCGGTTCTTCAAAAACTCGCCACCGCAATCGGCGCGCGGCCGACTTGCACTGGCGCGCGCGCTCTATGCGCAAGGCGACATCGAAGCAGCGCGCACGCAGGTGCGTACCGCCTGGCGCAACGACTCCATGGCGGCTGAGCTCGAGCAGCAGGTGCTCAAGGGCTATTCCGAGCTTCTCGCCCGCGAAGACCACAAGGCACGCATGGAGCGCAGGCTCGGCGCCGGCGAGAAGGAAGCCGCGCTGCGCGCCGCTCACCGCCTCGGCGGCGCCCAGGTCGCGATCGCGCGCGCGCGCATCGCGCTCAGCGGAAAGAGCGGCAAGAGCAGCAAGCCGCTCGACGGCGTGCCGGCGGAAGCGCACGAGGATCCCGGCTACATTCTGGCGCGCGTGCACGTGCTGCGGCATCAGGACAAGATCGCGCAAGCCGCGCAGGCGTTGCTCTCGCTTTCCTCCGAAAGCGCCGCACTGCTCGATCCCGAGGAAAGCTGGGTCGAACGGCGGCTGTTGGCCCGCAAGCTCCTCGACATCGGTGATGCACGCTCGGCTTATCTGGCGGTGCGCGAGACCCCCGACCCGCTCAAGGAGAATTCCCGCGTCGAGCGCCTTTTCATGGCCGGCTGGATCGCGTTGCGCTACCTTGATGATCCGGTCGCCGCAGCAGAACACTTCCTGCGCATCCAGGATGTAAGCTTCCATCCCACGTCGCTGGCCCGCTCGCATTATTGGCTCGGTCGCACTGCGGAAAGACTGCATCAGGCGCACAAAGCGCGTGCCGAGTATGAAGCGGCAGCGCGATTCTCAGCCGCCTATTACGGACAGCTCGCGCGCGCCCGGCTTGGTCTCGGCGCGCTCGCGCTCACCGCGCCGCCCGCGCCGCCCGATGCGGGTGGTGAGCGGCCCGAGCTCGTTCGCGCGCTCGACATCCTCTATGCGCTCCATGAGCGCTCGCTGGCGATCTCGTTTCTGGCAAGTCTGGGCTGCGAGATCGACGATGCGGGTATGCTCGCGGCCGTCGGCGATCTCGCCGAGCAACACCAGGATGCACGTGGCATGCTGCATCTGGGCAAGGCGGCTTTGGCGCGGGGGCTCTCGCTCGAATCGGTTGCTTTCCCCACCGTCGGCGTGCCGCAGTACTCGCCCATCGGGCCGCGCATCGACACCGCGCTGCTGTTTGCGATCATCCGGCAGGAGAGCTCCTTTGATCCCGCCGACCTCTCAGCCGCGCAGGCCATGGGGCTGATGCAGGTGACCCCCTCCGCGGGCCGCGATACCTGCAAGCGCTTCGGCTGCAAGTACGATGTCAAGCGTCTCAAGAACGATTCGCCCTACAACCTGCAGGTCGGGGCCGCGGAGCTCGGCGGCGTGCTTGAGGAATATGGCGGCAACCATATCCTCGCATTCGCCGCCTACAATGCCGGACGCGGCCGCGTGCAGGAGTGGATCAAGACATTCGGCGATCCGCGCGATCCCAAGGTCGATCCCGTGGACTGGGTCGAGCGCATCCCCATCATGGAAACGCGCAACTACGTGCAGCGCGTGATGGAGAACATGCACGTCTATCGCGTGCGCTTCGGCAAAAGCGCGCCACTGACCATCGAGAGCGACTTGCGCGGCAAAGCGGCCGCGGCACGCTAGCTACGAGGAGCGTGTAGCCCGGATGAGCGAAGCGATATCCGGGGAGCAGCGCCCCGAAGACTTTCCCGCATTTCGCTCGCGCTCATGCCGGCTACTATTCCTCCCGATTCAGTTCTTGAGCGGCGGCAGGTCGGAAAAATGTTCGGGGTGCGCCTTCTCGACCTCGCGGAGGAAGGTGGGCACGAACTGATCGGCGATCACCAGCCGTTGCCCGCCCTGCACGGTATTCTTGAGCACATCATCCTCGGCCGTGTTGAAAGCATTCATCACCGCCCCGGAAAGGCGCGGATCGTAGCTGATGAATCGCACGGCTTTCTTGCCAATGCTCACGTCGGTGTTGGGCACAATCCTCGCAAAAATCTCTACCGCCTCGTCGGGGTTCTTGCGCGTGTACTGCGAGGCGCCCGCCAGGCCAGCCACGAAATTGCGGATGACGTTGGGAGATTGCTCGATGGTCGGATCGTGTGCGGTCGCGACCATGATGTAGGAGAGGTAGCCTCCGCCGCGTTGCACCACGTATGAGCCCGGCACCTGCTCGAGGACGGTGGTGTTGTACGGCTCCCACGAGACCACCGCGTCGACCTTGGCCTCTTGCAGCGCCGGCACCAGCGCCGGCGGCGCCATGATGTTCTCGATCGTTACGTCCTCGTATTTCATGCCCGCGCGCGCGAGCACCATCTTGAAATATTCGTCCGAGGTCTGCGCCTTGGCGAGGCCCACGCGCTTGCCTTTGAGCTCGGCGATCTTGCCGGGAGCAATCCCGGCATCCTTGCGCGCCACAATGGCAAGCGGCTCGTCGGCGTTATCGCGCGTGGCGTCGTTCATGATGATGCCGATCACCTTGAACGGGTCGCCGGCGTGACGCGCTTTGAGAAAGGTCGTCACGCTCATGTCGCCGATCTGCACCTCGCGCTTCTGCATGGCACTGACCATGTCACTGCCGGTGTTGACCACCTTGAGCCGCACATCGATCCCGTGCTTCTTGAAAAACCCCTTCTCGGCTCCGACGAACATCGGCAGGTGGCCGAAATTATTGCCGATCACCACGTCGACTGCGGGCATCTGCTGGGAGGCAGCCGGCTTGCCGGCCAACGCTGCGAAAATGCCGACGAACGCCGCGCAGGCAGCCACCGAATAGAATTTTTCGCGCCAAAGGATGGTCATTGGTCTACCCCTCCATTCCGCCGCGCGGTTGCGCGCTTTGTCCCTATTAAATGGACAACGGTGCAGGGATGCAACTGTCCCCGGGTTTCGCTCACGCTCAACCCGGGCTACGGTTCATGACATGAGAGGACGAGCTCTCGGATCACTCTGCGCATTGCTGGTCCTGCTGTGCGCCCCCGCGCTTCACGCCAGAGAGGCCAGGCCGAGGTTTGGTGCCGACGCTGTTCCGGTCCAGAGCGCAACGGAATATTTGCGCAAAAATCCGGCGCCGGATTATTGGGCGATCAGTCCGTTCTACATCGCGCAGGACACGGACAGCGACTGTTCGGTGGCCAGCGCCACCATCGTGCTCAACGTCCTGCGCGGCATTCCCATGGTCGCGGAGGAGCTGGTCACCCCGCGCGCGCTTATGGCGGCGGTCAACAACCAGCAGTGGGTCGGCGAAACGAGGCAAGGCGGCGAGGGCGTGACGTTTGCGGAAATGCGCGCTTATCTCGAGCAGAGCCTGCGCGCTTACGGTATGGAGGATTACGAAATACAGGTGTTCCGCCCAGCCGCGGCATCGGCCGATGATCTCGACAAGATGCGGCAGCTTTTGACAGAAAACGAAAAGACCGGCCGCGACATCGTGCTCGTCTATTTCAACCAGGGGGTACTGACCGGCGATTGGGATGGCCCGCACATCTCGCCTGTTGGCGCTTACGATGCCATGAACGGCCGCGTTCTGATCATGGACGTGGACCGGCGCTATTACGTGCCGTACTGGTCAACGCTCTCCAGACTCCTGGACAGCATGCTGCGTCCCGTCCCCGAACGCTTCGGCCATTTGCGCGGGGAAACCGGCGGCATTTTTCACATCAAGCCGAAACAGCCGTAGCCGCTCTCGGTGTTGCACGCTCGGGCCATAAGCTCAGGCGCCTTCCCTCTCCCATAGGGAGAGGGCAGGGTGAGGGGTTACAGTCTCTCCACCAATTTTGTGACCCCCTCACCCCAACCCTCTCCCCGGTGGGGAGAGGGAGCGCACCGCGGTGTATCAACGATGCGTGTTTCGGTCGCAAAACCCCAAGCCGGGTCGAACCGGTGAACGTGATAGACCGGATGCAGCCTCATATGAGGCGGATAGTGCCCCTTGCGCAACGTCGTCGCGATGGATTGCACGACGCTCGCCGGGATGGTTCCGACGTGACCCTCGGCAGCACGATGCACGTGACCGCTCAACACAGCGACAACACGACCGGAGTGCTCTAACGCCCCGCGCAGCCGCGCCATCGCCTCCATTGTCTCGAAGTGCAGGCGATCCGGTCCTACCATAACCTCGAACGGAGGATGGTGTGCGAAAACCGCAATCGGCTTCGTGGTCTCGGCGTCGATCAGGTCGAGCAAACGTCTCGTCCGCTCGGGACAGAAGTCGCCCTTGTTGCTGGCTGAGCTGAGCGTATCGACAGCAATCAGCCGCACGGGGTATTCGTCAACTGCATAGTCAATAAATTCGCAATCGGCACGGAGATATCCGCCTGCCGCAAACGCCGCGCGCAAGTTCTCCCTGTCGTCTCGATTGCCCGGCAGCACATAAACCGGTGCACGGGACTTCGCGAGCGTCGCGACCGCGCGCGCGTACTCGTCTTGTCGTCCGTTGTGCACGATGTCGCCGGTGTGAACGACGAGGTCGGGTTGCGGATCGAGCGCGTTTATGTCCGCGATCGTCAGCGCGAAATCTCGCATTCTCTGATCAGCATCGGGGGTATCGAGCGTCAGGTGCGTATCGGAGATTTGCGCGATGATCATGATGCGGTTTTCGAGCGCAGGCCTGCGTAATACTCCTTGAGGACGGCCACCACCTCCGGTCGGCTGAACTCGGGCGGTATTTCCGCATTCGACGAGAGCATCGCCCGCTGCTCGGTGCCGGAGATCGCAATGTGATATTTCGGATCGTGCGGACAGGTCTTGCCTGTCGCCATGCCATAGCATTTGCGGCAGTAAAAGGTGACGTCGATCTTCAAGGGCTTCGTGTGCAGTGCGCCCGGCCACAGCTGATCGAAGATGTGCTGGGAATCGTATGGGCCGTAGTAGTCCCCCACACCCGCATGATCGCGCCCGACAATCAGGTGCGAGCAGCCGAAGTTCTGGCGAATAAGTGCATGCAGCAGCGCCTCGCGCGGACCGGCGTAGCGCATCTCGATCGGATAGCCCGCCTGGATCACCGTTCCGGGACGAAAGTAGTTGTCGATCATTGCCTGGATCGCCCGGGTGCGGACGTCGGCCGGGATATCGCCTGCTTTCAGCTTGCCAAGCACCTGGTGGATGAAAACGCCGTCTGACACTTCCACAGCGATTTTTACCAGGTGCTCGTGGCTGCGATGCATCGGATTTCGCGTCTGGAAGGCGGCGACGTTGGACCAGCCGCGTTCGAGAAACATTGCCCGTGCCTGGGCCGGGCGGATGTACAGGTGCGGGTATTTGGCAGGATATTCACCTTCGCTGAGGACCATGACCGGGCCGGCGAGATTCACATCGCCTTGCTGCAGCACCTTTGCCACACCGGGATGCCTTGCGTCGGTGGTACGGTAGACGTGTTGCGCCTCGAGCTGCTTGTCGATTGAATATTTTTCTCGCACCTGCATCACCGCGAGGATTTCGCCGCTCTCGCCATCGACGAGCGCCACCTCCTCTTCGGGCTTTATGCTGCCGCCAAGGTCCTTGTTTACCGAAAGCGTGATGGGGATCGGCCAGAACACGCCGCTGGTCAGTTTCATGTCCAGGCATGAGCCGCGCCAGTCGTCGTGTCCCATGAAACCATCGAGCGGCGTATAAGCCCCCATGGCCAGCATGAACACGTCGGAGATGGTGCGAGAGTCGAGCGGGATTTTCCTGAATTTCTCCGCCCGCTTGCGTTCATCCGCCCGCTGCGTCTCGACGAGCAGCAGCGGTTTGACCTGCGGCGAACAATGCGGCGGGACAAGTTGCGGCATCGCTCAGCGTCTGAGCAGGGCTAGTGTCCCAATTCCAAAGTTCGCATAGTCCTGCTGCCCCACCATTTGCGAACTTCGGAATCGAAGAACACTTAACTTATTAAACTAGTGTGGCTTTGGTTCAGAAGTCCGCATGTTTGAGTCGCCGCAAGAATGATTTCTGAACCCACATGCTATCATCAGTCTATGATGTGATAAACGGGAGCCTTCTCCATCTCCCATTTGCCGGACTCCCGATCGTAGCGGGACAGGGTGAAGCAATGCCAATCCTTGTCATCGAGCTTCGGATGATCCGCGCGGTAGTAGTATCCGGGCCAGCGCGTTTCCTTGCGGAATAGCGTGTGCTGCGTGACACATTCCGACGCCAGCACGCGGTGATGCAGCTCCCACGCGCGCTGCAGCTGGTGAAGATCCTCGGCCCCGAGATGCTCGAGATCTTCCTTGAGCATGCCGAGCAGCTCCAGCCCGCGGGTGAGCAGCGGCTCGTTCGTCGTATAGTACGCACTGATGCCGCCGACATATTCATCCATAATCTTTTCGAGCCGCTGCAGGCCATGCAGTGGCAAGATGTAGCTCGGCGAGACGGTCCCGGCGACGATCTCGTTGCGTCCGATCTGATAGTTTTCCATTGGCTTGTAGATCGCCTTCTTCAAATCCTCGCACTCGGCCTCGCTGACCTCGGGCCGCTCCTTGCCGCGCTCGTTCACGTACCTGACCGCAGCCTTGCCGGCGATGCGGCCTTCCGTGAAAGACCCCGATGAGAATTTGTGCGCACTGCCGCCGATCGCATCGCCGCCGCCGAAGAGACCTTCGACGGTCATCATCCGGTTGTATCCCCATTGATATTCCGCGGGCGCATAGTCTTCGGGACCGCTCGCCCATGCGCCCGAGCACGTCGCGTGCGAGCCCATGACATAAGGCTCCGACGTGGTGAGCTCCGGGTTTATTTCCTTGGGATCGATATTTTGCGAGGCCCACACGACCGCCTGCCCGATGGTCATGCCGAGGAAGTTCTCCCAACCGACTTGCTCCTTGTGCGGGTCCTGAAACGCCTCCTTCGTGACCATGCGGATCGGACCTCGGCCGGCCTTGACCTCCTCAAGAAGGGCATGATTGCGCAGGCATGTCGGCACCGGGTGCTTGTTGACGTAATCACCGACCAGCTGCTCGATGGAATCGCGCCAGAAGGCCTCGTAATCCTGTCCATACGCATTTTGCGTGTACGTTTTCAGATGCAGGAAATAGGCGCCGACCGGACCGTAGCCGTCCTTGAAACGGGTAAGAACGATTCGGTTCTCCATCTGCGTCATCGTGGCGCCGATCAGGATCGGTAACGCATAGGCGGATGCGCTGCTCCACGGGGCATACCAGGTGCGCCCCATGCCTTCGCCGACGGCGCGCGGCTTGAAGATGTGCGACGCGCCGCCCGCCGTCACGATAACCGCCTTGGCGCGGAACACGTAGAAGTCGCCCGTACGGACGTTGAAGCCGACGGCGCCTGCGACCCGCTTGCGCCGCTTGTCGAGCAGCAGGTGCGTCACCATGATGCGGTTGTAGACTTCGCTCGCGGCCTTGCGCGCGGCTTCGGCGACGATGGGCTTATAGCTCTCGCCGTGGATCATGATCTGCCATTTGCCTTCGCGCTGATACCTGCCGGTCTGCGGATCGCGCATGATGGGCAGGCCCCATTCCTCGAACTTGTGCACCGTGGCATCGACGTGACGCGCGATGTCGTAGCCGAGGTCCTCGCGCACCAGGCCCATGAGATCGTTGCGCGCGTAGCGGACGTGGTCTTCGGGCTGATTTTCGTTCCACTGCATGCCCATGTAGCAATTGATGGCATACAGGCCTTGCGCCACCGCACCACTGCGCTCGATATTCGCTTTCTCGACGCACACGACCTTCAGATCGCGACCCCAATATCTGGACTCGTACGTGGCCCCACAGCCGCTCATGCCGCCGCCGACCACCAGGATATCGGCATCGACAAGGTGGCTCCTGCGGCGGCGCATCACACCAGTCCTCGCCTGAATCGGTCCGGAGCAAGCGTCGGCAGCGCAGCGATCTTGAGCGCCTCGGGCTCGTGCGCGAGCCGCGGCGATTTCATTTCTTCGGCGCTGGGCACCGCGTATTCAGCCGGCGACTTGATCGAGTCCCAGGGCGTTGTTCTGATCGGGGAAACGAAATTCTTTTCCCGCCCGTCGCGGAACTTGATCTTCCACGATATGCTTCCCTTCTCCTCCTCGCGCCGCACCCGCACGCTGTGCCCCAAGGGCGCGAAATCCGCGTAGCCGCGGCAGTCGATCGCGAGCTGTGGGCACGCCTTCACGCACGAGTAGCACTCCCAGCACATGTTTGGCTCGATGTTCAACGCTCTGCGGTACGTCTTATCGATATGCATGATGTCGGAGGGGCAAATGTCCACGCATTGCCCGCAGCCGTCACAGCGCGTCATGTAAACGAACGTCGGCATCTTCCCTCAATCCTTTCGTAGCGAGCGCAGTGTGGGGCCGAATCAATAATGGGAAGCTGTCTTCGGGACGCTCCCGAAGATCCTCGGCATATCGGCAGGAGGCGGCAGGTTGCTCCGCGTGCCATTTGCCTCGGACACTCTTTTCTCCAGGGCCGCCGCAGGCTTGAAGAACATGTGCGAGAATTTGGACCACGGAATTGACCCGAACAGCACGGTCGTGGCGATGAGATAGAGAGCGAGAAACACGTATGTCCAACCAGGGCTGCCTGTCATCTGGACCAGCGCCCAAAGAATGCCAAATGTCGCGCTCAGTACAAGAAACACGACAAACAAGTCAGCCTGCATAAAACGGAAAGGTGAATTGCCCTCTGCGGCCACGTCAGCTCGGATGAAGAACCAGAACCAATAGCCGCCGGCGCAGACCAGCAGCGCGCCGATGTACCACAAGACCAGTAAAGCAGCCGGGGTCGGGTCGCCGGGCCTTGCGTAACCGAACACCATCATCACAGTTGTCACGAGATAGATCACAAAACCCCACATTGTGAGCAGATGCGCAATTCTGCGGCGCTGGTTGCAGAATTCAGCTGAAGCCATGACGTCTACGACGGCGGTCTGCACCGCCAGGGCCACCATCTGTGCGCTGCCGACCCGCTGTTTCGCCTTCCTGGTGGAGTTCCGCCAATTCTCAAAGAAGTACCTCGCGCTCTTTTTATGCACGACGTCAAAAAGCGTCCCGGCAACGACGAGGAGCGCCATAA
This sequence comes from Pseudomonadota bacterium, assembly GCA_046733355.1. GTDB lineage: Bacteria > Pseudomonadota > Alphaproteobacteria > Rhizobiales > Xanthobacteraceae > VAZQ01. The sequence goes on from JBKPOZ010000078.1 coordinate 52,351, forward strand.
AGACGACGTAGGTCTTCATGAAGGTCGGAGGTACGGACGCAGAAAGCTCGGCGAACGGGTTGCTGATGGCCATGGCAGAATTGCCTGATGCTTTTTGAAAGGAGTGAGCGGATCCAGCCCCCGCTGCTCACGCTAGCAGAGCTCCGGGCCGGATTGAAACCAATAATTACATTGCCGGATCGTTGCAACACGCCGTGTCCGTGCTCGAGATCGTCTGCTGCGAATCTCAATGCACCCGGTCTGGTCAATTGGCCGATAGCGGCTCCCTATGGCGCGGTGAACTCATCGAGGATGGATCGAATTACAGTTGAATATGGGAATTCCCCTGCTGATTGATCGTGGCTCCCTTGCTCTTTCGGCGGCGCGGCGGCAAAAGACATCGGGATCGGAGCCACGGGAGAACGGCACTTCGATGCGCTTCTCGGCTCGTCTCATGCGCCGTCTTATCTGTGCCGCGACCGTCGTACCCACGGCAGCACTGATCAGTCTGGCTCCGGCCTCTCCCACCTTTGTCGCATCACCTACTGCGCAAACCAGCCTCAAATTCGTACTCGATACGCGGGCCGAGGGCCCGGAAACACTGCTGCTGCTGCCGCAGGACAAAGGCTATTTCAAAGCCGCCGGTCTCGATGTCGAGCTCAACAAGATGGTCGCGCCGCTCGAGCCAATCGCCAAGATTGCCTCCGGGTCGTCGGATATTGGATTTGTCGATTTCTCCGATCTCATCCGCTACCGCGACCAGAACCCGGCCGCGCCGTTAAAAGGCGTGTTCGTCGTCTACAACAAGCCGCCGCATGCGATCGTGGCGCGCAGGAGCCGCGGCGTCACCGAGCCAAAGCGCCTTGAGCATAAGAAGCTTGGCGTGCCGGCCAGCGGGGGCGCCCTGCAGGCTTGGCCTCTGTTCGCCAAACTCAATGGCATAGACGTTGCGCGGGTGAGCGTCGAAACGCTTGGCATTCCGTTGCGGGCGCCGATGCTCGCTGCAGGGCAGATCGACGCCGCGGTCGGAGCTTCCTTCCGTCTATATGTCGATCTCAAGGATCGCGGAGTGCCGGCGGCGGACATCGTGCTCATGCCAATGGCGGATTACGGACTCAAGCTCTATGGCAGCGCCATTGTGGCAAACGCCAAATTTGCGGCACAGAAACCTGAAGCCATTACCGGCTTCCTGCGTGCCTTCATCGAAGGCCTCAAGGTGACGATCAAGAACCCGCAAGAAACGGTCGATTTGATCGTCAAGCGCGACGATGCAGCAAGAGACGAGGTCGAGCTCGAGCGCATTCGCATGATGCTGAGCGACAATGTTGTCACGCCGGAAGTGAAGAACGATGGACTCGGCGCCGTAGAGATTTCCCGCTTCGATCAGGCGATCGAGCAGATGTCTCTGATCTACAGCTTCAAATCAAAGCCGAAGGCCGACGAGGTATTTGATCTCTCGTACCTGCCGCCGCTGTCTGAGCGGAAGGTGAAGTAAACCACCCCTCTCCACTCGTCCTTGCCGGGCACCAGGGTGAAGCCCGCGCCTGACCGCGCCATTTACGCGTGGCCGGCTTCAGTCGAAAGCATGCCGAGATCGATACCGATCTTCTTGAGCGCCTTCTCGTATTTGCCGCCCGTATCCTGTCCGAATATCAGCTCGGAGTCGGCCGCGCAGTGCAGCCAGCCGTTGTGCTGGATCTCGTTCTCGAGCTGCCCCGGAGCCCAACCTGCGTAGCCAAGCGCCAGTATGGCGTTGTGGGGTCCCTTCCCGCGGGCGATTGCCTTGAGAATGTCGAGCGTTGCCGTGAGGCAGATGCCCTCGTCGATGGGCAGGGTCGAGTTCTCGATGAAGAAATCGCTCGAATGAAGCACGAACCCACGCTGGGTATCGACCGGACCGCCCTTCAGCACCTTCACGCCGCCGGCACGGCTGGGCAGCTCGATGGTCTCGGTCGCGGGAATCACTTCGAGCTGCACGAGGAGGTCGGAAAAGCTGACATTCGCGGCTGGCTGATTGACCACGATCCCCATCGCGCCTTCGGTAGAATGGGCGCAGACATAGATAACGCTGCGGGCAAACCGCTCGTCACCCATGGTTGGCATGGCGATCAGCATCTGCCCGTCGAGATAGCCGCGCTTCGAGCTTCGTGACTGCGGCTTGGCCCGCGCCGCAGCCCCGAACGAAAACGTCCCCGAGCGCCCGTCGTCTTCGGGCGAGGAGCCGGGCGCGTCAGGAGCGGGCAAGCCGGGTTTGCGCGGCATTTTCATGTGGAAATGCTACCTGATTGCAGGGCGAATGCAAATCTGTGCCATAGACGCCGAAGCCATGCGCTTGCCAGTTCGTCTCGCTAACAGCAGCTGACATAGAGTGTCGGATTAAACATTCCAGAATGCGTTGATTAACGTCTTCTTCCGCTCACGATGAATTCAATGGCATGCGAAAAGTTTCGTGCCTAAACCGCCCCATGCGTGTCGGGAATAATCCGCCGCGACGCACCGTCGCACGGGTGGCAATCTTCCTTTTATTGTCTGCGTACTCGGGTAGCAGTGCGGCGGCCGAAGGCCAGGCTTTTGCGTCGGCCTGGAGCGGCGATGCGCGCAGCGCAATGCGGCTCATTGCCGGCTCCGCCTCCCAGCCTGCCAACGGTTTCCGGCGCGCGGGCGTCGAGATCCGCCTCAACCCGGGGTGGCATACCTACTGGCGCTATCCGGGCGATGCCGGAGTGCCGCCCCGGTTCGATTTCGCAGACTCCGTGAACATTGCGGCGGTGCACGTCCTGTGGCCTGCACCCCATCGCATTCCGGAACACGGCCTCTCTGTGATCGGGTACACGAGTGACGTCGTCCTGCCGCTCCGCGTCGCGCCGCTTCGCCCCGACCAGCCGGTGAAACTGCATCTCAAGCTCGACTATGCGATTTGTCAGAACGTATGCGTGCCGGTGCAAGCCGTTGCCGAGCTCGAACTGGCGGAGGGCGCATCGGAGTGGGATGGCGCGCTCGCAGGGGCGGAGGCGCTGGTGCCGATGAAACGCGCGCTGCGCGACGACAAACCCCCCTCGATTCAATCGGTTCGGCGGGATGCGAGCCGCTCGCAGGTGGTGGTTGATATCGCGGCACCCGCCGGCGCGCGCCTCGATCTGTTCGCCGAAGGTCCGACCTCGGATTGGGCATTGCCGTTGCCAAAACCCGTCGCGGCCCCTGGCGCCGGCATGCAGCGTTTCGCTTTCGATCTCGACGGTGCCCCGCCGGGCGCGAGCTACGAGGGCGCCATCCTCACGTTCACCGTAGCGGGCGAGCATCCGATCGAAGTCTCCACCCCGCTCGAGTAGGTCGGAGCCGCGCTCATAGGCGACCTTGCGAGGCGTAGGGTGCAAGCCTAAGACACGCGAGTTTTTGTGGAGGATACAGCGTCATGCCCATCAAAGTCGGGGATCGAGTCCCGGAAGCGAAATTTCGCGTGATGACATCTGACGGCCCGGCCTGGAAGACAACCAGCGACATATTCAAGGGCAAGAAGGTCGCTCTGTTCGCCGTTCCCGGGGCCTTCACCGGGACCTGTCACGGCACGCATGTTCCTTCCATTATGCGCAGCGCCGACGCATTACGCTCCAAAGGCGTGAACACCATTGCGGTGACCGGCGTCAACGATGTGTTCGTGATGGACGCCTGGAAGAAAGCCACCGGCGCGAAGGATATCGAGTTCCTCGCCGATGGAAACGGCGAGTTCGCCAAGGCCGTTGACCTGACATTCGACGGCTCCGGCAACGGACTTGGCATGCGTTCGCGACGTTATGCCATGCTCGTTGAGGACGGGGTGGTGAAGAAGCTCAATGTCGAGGAGGCGCCCGGCAAGGTCGATGTTTCGGGTGGCGACGCCCTGCTCAAGCAGGTCTGAAAGAGGCGCGCACTCAACTCTGCTTCGCGTTCTTCAGATGCGGATGCAGCTCGATCATGCCGATCAGCACGCCTCCGGTGCTCTTCGGGTGCACGAAGGCGTGCCGCCCGCGCGAGTCGCTGAACGTATGGCCGACGAGCTCCCCGCCGGCAGCGGTGATCTGTGCGCACGCATCATCCAAGTCGTCCACCTGAAAGCAGACGTGATGCAAGCCTGAGCCGCGAGTCTCCAGAAATTTTCGCAAGTGCGAGTTCGGCCCAAGCGGGCGAATGATCTCGAAGCGAACGCCGCCGTTGCCTTCAAAATAGTTGGCGGTAACGTCCTGATCGTGAATCTCCTCATAACCGGTGGGCCTGATGCCGAAAAGCGCAAGCGTGCGCTGTCCCGCCTGCAGATCGGAAGCGGCCCAGGACACGTGTTCGAAGCCGTTTATCTTGATCATCGATGCTCCTTGGTTCGGCGATGGCGTCAGCTATCAGAATTACTCCGCCCTGGAAGCTGCGGGTGGCGGCTGCGCCGGCCCGCTGCGCTGTATGGAGTGGCCGCCGAGAAAAGTTTCAGAAACCACGCTGTCCTGCGCCAGTGCGGCCGCTTCACCTGTGGCAACGACCCGTCCCGTTTCCAGCAGATAAGCGCGGTCGGCAATGCGCAAAGCCTGTCGCGCCTTTTGCTCGACGAGCAGGATGGTGGCTCCCTCCGCTCGCAGCTCAGTGAGCAACGCGAATACCTGCGTGATCCATTTTGGGGCGAGGCCAAGCGAAGGCTCGTCGAGCATCAAAAGACGTGGCCGGCTCAGCAGCGCGCGCGCAATGGACAACATCTGCTGCTCGCCGCCGCTGAGCAGCCCCGCGAGGACCCGCTGCCGTTCCGCCAAAACAGGAAAGCGCTCCAGCATGCCTGCGATCTGCGCATGAGCCGCCACCCGGTCGCGGCGGCAATATGCGCCGATCAGGAGATTCTCGCGAACGGTCATGCGCGCCAGAATCCCCCGGCCTTCCGGAACGAGCGTGATCCCCGCGCGCACGACATCGTCGGCGCGAGCCCCGCGCATGGTGCGGCCCTCGTAGAGAATCTCGCCTCTGTAGCTCAGTAGCCCGGCAATGGCGCGCGTGATGGTGGTCTTGCCCGCGCCATTGCCGCCGATCAGCGCGACGATTTCACCCCTTTGCACGGCAAGATCGACGCCTCGCACCGCGATGATCGCGCCATAGCGTACCGCAAGGCTGCGCACCTCGAGCATCGATCTTCCCGTGAGTTTGCGGCGGATCCCGGGTTATAGTCGGTTTGCAGTTTGCATATAAGACCGTGCAGAGGTACCGCACCCTGCGAGGAAATGACGAATGGAATCGACTGCGATAATGCTGTGGGCGTACCTGGGATTGTGTATGGGGGCGTGCCTGTTCCAGCCGCGGGACACGCCGCCGGGTTTGACCGAGACCTACACCACCTTGACAATCGAGAACGGCATCGAGCAGGTTCTCGTCCAAGGCCGGCGGCTCTTTCCGCTCTATAAGAAATTGAACCTGGTGTGGTGGTTCCTCAACGAATACGAGCCTACGCCGCCCGACTGGTATCATCCTGGGCAAAATAGGTTACTGCGATTGCTCTCATGGTATCTGCGCAATCCTTTACAAAACGCCGGCAACTATGTCTTCGGCGTATGCGACTGCAACTTCACCGTTCGCGGTCCCATCCCGGTCATGTGGACGACGTACGACGACCTCGACCCGCCATGCACGAGCCTCAAATGGTCAATCATCAGGCTCGGTTGTTTACGACTACCATTCGTTTCCTATGCCGGTGCGCGTATCCTTGCCTATGCCGGCTGGCAACCGAACGGCTTTTTCGGGCTCAAATTCAATTTAAAAAACGCGAAGCTTCAGCTTGTGTAGCGTGAGATGGCCCGCGCTCCTCGACTCGCGCGAGCTTGTCTACCCAAGCTCCGCCGCACTCGGAATTCGGCCCTGCGGCGTGTATTTGTCCACGGCCTCTGGAACGTTTTTTGACAATCGCGCAAGAATCTCCTGCCGCGACAACCCGGTCTGCTCGGATAAGGCGGCCAATACCTCCGGGCCGATCGCTTTTTCCAGGTCAGAGGGTCCAATCTGTTTGTTTGGTCCGGTGCCGACCCATGAATCGGCTGCCTCGCCTTGACCCGCCTGTTTGAAGCTATCGACCAGATCGCGCAGACCGTTGCTCAGCAAATCGCCGAGGCTCCTTCCGGCCAGCATTCCACCCAGACTTCCGGGAAGGCCGCCACCGGGGGTGCCCGCCGGCGCTTGCCCTGGCGAGCCCATCTTGCCCTGTGCTGACTTGAGCCATTCCGCGACCTTGTCGCGGTTCTGATAACCCGCCATGGCCAGGAGCGCCAACAGAGCTGTCATAGACGGATAACCGCGATTACTCATGGGATGCTCCTTTCAGGTGGTCCGGGGTGCGGTCGAGTTAAACGGGGAATTCGGCGCGGAGTTCCGGTCAGGCTCCCGACGGATTGCGGCGCGCAAACATCCCCCAGATGACAAGCACGATGATCGCGCCAACGGTGGCGCCGATCAGCCCGGCACCTTCGCCGGCCCGATACCAGCCGATCGCCTGGCCGAGGAACGTGGCGACGAATGCGCCGGCAATTCCCAGCAGCGTCGTGACCACGAAACCGGATGGCTCATTCGAAACTCCCGGATGGATCCACCTTGCGATCAGGCCTGCCAGGAAGCCGATGATGATTGTCCAGATAATGCCCATAATGTCCTCCAACTCCGTTCAAAGG
>JBKPOZ010000079.1:0-7903 GCA_046733355.1 Pseudomonadota bacterium
CCGCTATTCAGTTTAACTATCTCTCTTCCGAGCACGATCGCTCGCTCACCTCGGCAGGGGGCAGATTGACTCGAGCGCTTGCTAAAACCCGGTCGCTGGCGCCATACGTTGTCGAGGAGCACCGACCGGGCGCAAATTGCCGCTCGGATGACGAATTTCTCGACTATGTCTGCAATTCCGGTGTGAGCGGGTATCATCCGATGGGCACTTGCCGGATGGGCAGCGACCGGAATGGCGTCGTGGACGCGCGCCTTCGCGTACGCGGGATCAATGGTTTGCGCGTTGTTGATGCATCGGTGATGCCGCTCCTGGTTTCAGCGCAAACGAACGCATCGACAATCATGCTCGCCGAAAAAGCCGCGGACATGATCAGGGAAGATGCTGCAAACGATGACGTCGCGACCCTGGCAGGTCGTGATGCTTGTAGGGGCGGGTTTCAAAGCCGCCCTGTTTCGGCAAACATGGAGAGAGGGCGGGTTTAAAGCCGTCCTGTTTCGGCGAACACGGAGAGAGGGCGGGTTTAAAACCCGCCCCTACAAGATCCGCTTGCCGCTGTCGCGCTCGAAAAGATGCAGGCGATCGGGATCGAGACACACGCGAATCTGCTCGCCGTCGCAAAACGGTGACGCGCCGCTCACCCGCATCTTCAGGAGGTCGGAGCCGATTTTCAGGTTGACGATCGTGCTCTCGCCGAGCAGCTCGCTCACATACACTTGCGCCAGCAAGCCCTTACCGTCCGCCGCAATGTCGCCGGGTCGCACGCCGAGAACGATGTCGCGCGGCGGACCCGGAATGCGGGTGTGCACCGGGATGACCGCCTCGCCCACCCGAACTGCGCCGGCATCGGCATGCGCACGAATGAGGTTCATCGCCGGTGAGCCGATGAAGCCGGCTACCGCGAGCGTCGCCGGACGCGCAAAAATTTCTGCCGGCCGGCCGACCTGCACGATTTCGCCATCCATGAAGATAGCCATGCGGTCGGCAAGCGACATCGCTTCCTCCTGGTCGTGCGTGACGTAGACCGCCGTGACGTTGAGCTGGCGTTGGAGTGATTTGAGCTCGACGCGCGTCTCGACGCGCAGCTTCGCATCAAGGTTCGACAGCGGCTCGTCGAGCAGGAACATCCACGGCTTGCGCACAATCGCGCGGGCGAGCGCGCAGCGCTGCTGCTGTCCGCCCGATAGCTGCCCGGGGCGGCGGTCGAGCAGATGATCAATGCGCACGCGCGCGGCGGCCTCGCGCACGAGTCCCGTGAGCTGGCGTTTCGGCACGCGGCTCATGCGCAGGGGAAAGGCGATGTTCTCCGCAACCGTCATATGTGGATAGAGCGCATAGCTCTGGAACACCATGGCGACGTCGCGCTCGCCCGGGCCAGCATCCGTGACATCCTCCTCATCGAACAGGATGCGCCCGGCGCTGGGGGTCTCGAGGCCGGCAATAAGGCGGAGCGTTGTTGTCTTGCCGGAGCCAGACGGGCCGAGCAGCGCAAAAAACTCGTTCGGCTTGATCTCGAGATCGACCGACTTGAGCGCGCTCACCGCGCCATAGCGCTTCTCGACGCCGGCAAGGCGCACGCGGCCGAGGCCCTTCACCGCCGTCCTCCGCCTTTCACTGCCCCGACGGTGAGGCCCTTCACGATGTGGCGCTGCGCCGCAAAGCCGATGGCGATCACCGGCACCATGGCAATCAGCGCCGCCGCACTCAACGGTCGCACCTGGTTGCCGCTGAGCTGCACGGCGAACAGAAACTCGTCCCAGCAGTTGAGAAAAACAAATACCACGGTGACCGCGATGCCGCCGCGCACCTGGGGAAGGATAATGTACCAGAGCGTCTTGAGGCGGCTCGCGCGGTCGATGGCGGCCGCCTCCTCCATCTCGCGCGGAACATCCTCCATGAACGAGACCATCAGCCAGATCGCAAACGGCAGCGAGAAGGTGAGATAGATCGCGATCATGCCGGCGTAGGTATCGAGCAGGCTCAGGCGGTTGAGGATGAGAAAATATGGGATGACCAGCCCGATCGGCGGCAGCATCTGGGTGGCAAGGACATAAAATCCCAAAAACCTGCCGGAAGGGAGCCGAAGGCGGGCAAAGGCATAGGATGCCGGCACCGCCAGCACGATGGTCAGGAGCGTGGTCACGGAGGCGATGACAAGGCTCGTTCCCATCGCGGGCAACACGGAAAACCGGCCAACGAGGGCGTCAGCGAAATTGGCAAGCGTGGGCCGGAATACCAGCGACGGCGGAAACGCGAGTACCTCGGATTCGGTCTTCAGTGCGACAACGACGGCCCAGAAGATGGGGAACGCCCAGAGCGTGAGGATCGACGCCGCGCCGGCGGTGACCAGGGCTGCGCGTGCGCCGCGGCGCAGAACCCGGCGACGCTGCGTCATGCTGATCCTGCGCGGCGCCGCAGCCGGAACAGCCCGGCCGAGACCGCAAGTGTCAGGACTAGCAGCGCCACCGCCTGCGCCGAGCCATAGCCGAAATCGAGCGCGACGAATGATGTCTGGTAGGCCAGGAGATTGAGTATCTGCGTCGCCGTGCCGGGCCCGCCGCCGGTCGCCGCATAGATTGCCGCAAAGGCCGAGAGCGCCACCACCGCGCGCATGATGATGACGATCATGATCGCGGGCCGGATGAGCGGCAGCGTGATGTGGCGGAAACGGGCAATCGCGCCGGCACGATCGATGCGCGCGGCCTCGTAAAGGTCCGGCGGAATGGAAGCGAGGCTGGCGAGCAAAACCAGGAACGCGAACGCCGTCCATTGCCAGGTGTGAATGAGGATGACAGAGATCAGCGCCAGCGTCGGGTCGCCCAGCCAGTTATAGGACTCGCCGAGCAACTGGGTTGTGAACACGTCGAACAGCCCGAAGCTCGGCGACAGGATCAAAGTCCGCCAGTAGAGGCCGACCACGACCGGCGCGAGCACGAGCGGAAGAATCGCCACCAGCCGGAACAACCACTGGCCGCGCGGAATCTGCAGCACCAGAAGCGCGAGCCCGAGCCCGATGACGAGCTGCAGCACAACCGTCGTCACTGTGTAGATGGCGGTGAGCTGCAGCGAGTGCCAGAACCGGCCGTCTTCGAGCATTTGCAGGTAGTGATCGAGGCCGACGAACCCGCTCATCCACGGCATCGCCAGATTGGCCTGATGCAGCGAGGTCCACATCAGATAGACGAGCGGCGCGGTGGTGGTGAGGAGAAGCACGAGCACGCCGGGCGCCACGAGCAGTGCAGCAAACCAGCGCTCGTCATTCATTCGTCGTGTCTGGCTCGCTGACTGCATGCGGCAAACTCGATGCGTTCCCCTCCCCCTTGTGGGGAGGGGTTAGGGGTGGGGGTACAATTCAACGAGGAAAACGAACACCCCCCACCCCCAACCCCTCCCCACACTCGCAGCGCAAGCGCGCTGCTCGCGGGGGAGGGGAGTACGCGCGACTCAGGGAAATCATGATTTCCCAGACCTATCCCCCGCATGGCCTGATCGATCTGCTTCTGCGCGGCGGCGAGCGCATCCTTCGGTGTCGCCTGGCCGACAAGCGCCGCCTGCACTGCCGTCGCCATGATCTCACCGACCGCGGGCCACTGCGGAATGAGCGGACGCCACTCGGGATCGATGTCATCGCGGAACGAGGCGGTCGCGGCCTCGACGAAATTCTCGCCGTAGCCGTCCATCAGCTTGCGGTACTGCGGGTCCTGCCACAGCGAGGTGCGGTTGACGTCGGTGCGTTTGTAAGCGCCGGCAAATTCGTAGCTCGTCGCGCGCTGCGTCTCCTTCGACGCCGCCCACTGGATGAAGAGCCAGGTCGCCCTCTTCTTGCGCTCCGGCAGCGCGGCGTTGATGGGAAAGCTCCAGGTCCATATCGAGGTGACGCGCTTTCCCGTCGGGCCCTTCGGCCAGCGGGCAAAGCCGATCTTGCCGATCACCTTTGATTTCTGCGGATCATTGATCACGCCCGCCGAGTTATGCGCGTCGATATAGCAGGCGAGCGTGCCCTGGCCGAACGCATCTGCAATGTCGGGCCAGTTCCAGTTCTCAACGCCGGGAGGCGCGTAGCGGCGCAGAAGGTCGGTATACCATTCGAGCGCCTTGACGGCCGGCTCGCTCGTCACCGTCAGTTTCTTGTTGGCATCGTACCAGTCGCCGCCGAACTCGCGGAAGATCGAAGGATAGATGTACATGTTCTGACCGGCGCCGCGGAAGCCGCGCAGCGCCGCGCCCCAGAGCCGGTTCGAAGGGTCGTGAACCCTGGCGGCATTGGCGACAAACTCGTCGAGCGTCTCGGCAGGCTTGATGCCGGCCTTCTCGTAGACGTCGCGGCGATAGACCTGCACGGTGGCTTCGCCGTCATACGGAACGCCATACGTCTTTCCGCCGACCGCGCAGCTGCCGCGCCAGCCCGCGGGAACATCGTTGTAGTCGAACCAGGCCGCATCGGTGATCTTCGGGTCGGTCAGATAAGAGTCGAGCGGCTCGACCCATTTATTGGCAATGTAAAGCGGATAGTACATCGGGTCCGCGGCGTGCGTGGCGTAGACGCCAGTCTTGCTCGAAAGGTCGAGCATCACCTTCTGCCGTATCTGGCCCGGCGGGATCTTGTCGAAATTCACCTTGACACCCGAGAGCTCCTCGAAACTCCCGGCGACATCGATCAGGTTGTTGAAATATCCAGCCGGGATCACCGCGACCGTAATCTCCTCGCCCTTGACCTGCTTCCAGTCGATGTTCGCCTTGGCAAAGGCGGAGGCGGAAAGGCTCTGCGCTCCGGCCGGCCGGTTGCTCGCAAGGATCGACGGCATAGCAATAGCAGCCCCCGCGAGCGCGGAGTGCGCGAGCAGCTTGCGCCGGGTGATGGGGCGGCCGGTGTTCCTGACCAGCATGGGCGTCCTCCCTGTTCATGCCATCCGCTCTGATGGCGGCTGGATATGCGCTCTCTCGTCCTGAGAGGGCATATGCATAACCCAGTTTAGCGAGGGCTTCGGCTCCATACTAATGAGGTGTTACAAGCAGCCCGGGGGCAATCAGCGGTCGGCTCGCGGTCAGCTCGCCCGATCACTTATGCCGTGCTCACCCGAATGTCTCGCACAATGCGCACAGCAGTAAATTTTGCCTCCTGCTTCGACGCCATGGCCCAATATATGGCAGTCACAATGAGCGCAATGAGGAGCCATGGCATGAATTGCGCACTCAAAGCTGTCAAAGGTCATTGTTCTCCCCGCCTGTGTGATCCGGAACGCCTTGTCATAGTCGTTTCCGCAGACATCGCACGTAGACATGTTCGCTCTCCCGTTGTTTCCGCGCTGGCAACTCGTAACAACGCGAGCTTCTTCTTCACTGTTCCATTGTGATCGTCACGTCGACCGAGCACCCTGGCGGACGTTGATGACGAGCCTCGATTTGATCGGCGCCTGCACCGGAAGGCTTCTCGCCCTTGAGGACGCGATACGTGAACGATCGGATACTCAGTGCCTCTCGTCCGCACGGAGCAGATGACTTAGTTCACAAAGGAGTCACCGAGCTCTTGTTGGCTTTCCGAGGTTTACTGCATCCCGGAGGACTTCTTCATCGCTCAGGTCCGCCGCACCGTACCCGCTCGCCAGAACAAAGGGGACGGCCATCGCTCGGAGCATTTCGGCGACAGGCGTAACTCGTTCGCCGGCGAGATTCACATCAAGAATGGCTGCATGTGGGCGCACTTGCCGAAGCAATTCAAGGGCCGTCCCGAGGCTGGGGGCTGGACCCACCACCCGATAGCCAGCACGCAGAAGTGTCTGCTCAAGCTCCATGGCTATCAGAAACTCATCCTCTACCACCAGGATTTGGTAAGTCGGGCCCACAGCGACGGCGAGCTTCGTAGAGACGCTTTGAGTTAATGCAGAGGCGCGGTCACACGGACGTGTAAACCCCCAGGCTCGAACCTTAGTTCGGCCGAGCCGCCCAGGGACTGGGCAGCGCTGAACTCAATGAGTCTGGTTCCGAAGCCCGATCCGCCAGGTGAAGTTACGGGTGGGCCGTTCTCCTCGTTCCAATGGAGGTGGAGCGCGCTTCGGCCCGCGTCAGTTGCCACCCGCCAGGTTAGATACACAACGCCTTGCGCAGTGGACAAAGCCCCGTACTTGGACGCATTGGTTACGAGTTCGTGCAGAATGAGGGTCATCGGCACCGTCTGCTCCCGCTTGAGGGAAACGGCAGGGCCGGGGTCAATGCGAATACGGTTATGCCCTGCGGGTTCGAGCGCGTGCCCGATCAGCACACCGAGATCAGGTTGAGCAGCGCCGGCGAGGGATATGTCCTCCGCCCGTATCACGGCCTCGAAACGCCCCAGAAAGGCGTCCCGGTATTCCTCCCCGGAGCGACCTTCCACCTCCGTCTGGGCATCAATTGTTTCCGAGGCGTCCAGTGAAACTGCGAATAAGTGTGATTTGCATCACAATAGCGTGTCAAAAAGTGTGACTTGCATCACAGATTTTGCGCTGGCGCAGGTATTCAATCGTCAGCGGATGGACCCTTGGCCTTGCATTTGGAGTGTCACCATGAGCACCACAAAGTCCAAACGAAGCAAACGCTCAAGAAGTATTTGGGCATTCGGTACAGTGGCTCTCCTGATCTTTACCACCGTGACGGCTGAGGCCTGTCCTAAGGGGTACGTCGCATGCGGTGAGAAGAACCAGCTCTGCTGTCCAGCGCGCTAACCACGAGGCAAGCACGAAAAAGGCTCTCCGGCATACAAGGTCAGCATCATGTCATACCACCGTTTAAATGCGACACATTTGCTCCAGCATCCGGGCGCCCGAGCCAAGCGTGTCCTGAAAACTGCTCCCAAGGCGCTCGCATCCGGTGATGCACGCATTTTGGATCATAATGGCGGAGCTATCACCGAAAGCGTTCGACGACTGATGTCGTTTGTTAAAACAAATAAAAAGACAACGGTCAGCATACTGACCGCTGTTGGGGCGCTAATATGGTTTGCTTCTCCATTTTACCACGAATTCGCGCTTACGGACTTGCTGCGCGACCAAGGCTATTGGGAGACGATGCCCCCTGCCGAATACTACCTGCCCGGCACCATAAATACGCTGGAAGTCGCAAACGATGGACGAGTAACACTGCATCCTACTTGTAAAATTAGCCTTGACCTTCTTGGTCGGATTACGGTGCAGTCACGAACTGTCGATCGCAGCTTGGCAGAGAAACTCGCCAAAAGGTTTAGCATTGCGAGAAACCTTCTGCCAATTGAGATAAGGGGCGCAAGGGTCAGAAACGTCTCTCTGTCATTGCGCAACTCGAGCATTCTGGAAATTACCGACGAGGAATTGATTCAGATTCAAAGAGACGTTGTGACTGGCGCGTGCCAGGAAGCGATCGAGATAAACATCAATAGCGGCGCCACCGTGTGCCAGACCCAATCCGCGCTCCGAGGCGACTTGGTCTACGAGGTCAGCTACGAAAAGAGCGGCTCCGCTGGCGTGAAAAATGCCGATCCGACCCTTCAAATTGAGCCGGGACAGGAAAACACCGAACAAGTCGTCGGTAGGGGATTGATCTACGGCGTGAGCTTTGTCCCGTATGGGCTCATACTTAACAGCCCAGATGCAAAGCCTGCCGACTGCCGCGTTCTCGCAAGACACAAGGCTTGAGCCACGCTGGACAGTCTCAAACCGCAACGAAGTGGCGCCGATCGTCGTCGGGGAGATAGATGCCACCAGCTTTATGGTTGGTAGTAATCACCACTCTACGCACGTTCATTACCGAGTGCTCGCGCAAATGCTTTTCATCAACCCGAAGCACGTCCGGAGGCGCAGCAATGTACGCTTTCATGTGATCGTAGAACGCGAAGCGGTCCACCTCGCCCAGGTCGCGCGCTTCGTTAACGCGTAAGATCACGCTTTTAAGAAAGCCG
>JBKPOZ010000080.1:0-4833 GCA_046733355.1 Pseudomonadota bacterium
GAACAGAAGCGGGCCCGCAACGGACCTAGCTGACCTTTTTAACTCCTCGGTCTGCCTGGGGCATCGCGCTTCATAATGGGGTGACTACGAGATGATGCCTCATTTGTTTGCTTCTGATCGTCAGACCACTGCCCCTGCCAATTAATCCGCAGACGATATGGTTCCGAGTCCGCTTCAACGCCTCTAGCTTGTAAGGTCAGAATAAGCGTGACCGGTGGGCTGAAGGTATTTGGCACTTGATTTTCTTTGATTGGACTAAGCCGCAACACGCGTGTGTCCTTCAAGATGAGACAAAGCTCACACTCTTCAGCGCGACCGATGGTCTTCGGCTCTGAATTACCTGCTTCAAATCTCCAGACTAGAGCAGTCGGAGGCTCGCGCCAAACTTGCTGGAATGCACCTGAGGCGTCAGGTGCTTCAATCGACAGCAAAAAAACATGCACCCCAGCCACAGGGCTCCAGCGCGTCTTGTTAGATACTCGAACATGATACCAGATACCCTTTACCTCTCTCGCGGGAGCTGCCTTATTGCTTTCATCCAGGAAGTAAACCGCTCCCTGCCATCCTTCGGGATTAACGAGGGCCAGCTCTAATCGGGGAGGACTGAGCCAATTCCGCAACCGAAGGACGTAGAGAGAGACAAGCACTCCAACGAGCGCAACCCCTGCTCCAACTCCTTTGAAGATCAAGTCCCAGTCGGCCACGAGCTCCAGCTCCCTAGCTCGTGTTCAATGCAGCTACATTACCAGCTACATTACCAGCTACCTTACCAGTCCATTCTCGTGCATGGCGCCGAGAGCAGGGTCCGGTGCTCGGCCGGTTGCCGGCGATCCCCAGTCCGACTCCGACTCCGATGTGAAGGCGATCGGATTTCACCCGTCCGACTCCGATGTGATAGCCGCGGCGTGGTCTATCGCGGGCGGCGCCACGGGGCCACACGGAGGTGAGTCGCGGGGAGCACTGCGGCGCGCGCATAGGCGAGGGCGGAAGCGAAGCGGAGCGGAGCCCATGGCGCCGCTTTCGCGGATGCGCGACTTCCAGGACGGGAACCAGAGGACGGCGGCGCCGAGGATCTCGCGCTCGAGATTGCGCGCCGTGATCCAGGCGAGGCGCTAAGAGGCCGTTCGCGCCGCCGCCGTGCCACTTCATGCACCGCAGGGAAGCCGGAACCCCGAAACTGCCTTCACAGGCCACGGTGATCGGCGTATAGACGCGAGTCGGCCCGCCATCCGGTTTCCCCCAAATGGCGGGCCTGCAGTCGCCATCCGCTGAGTAAGGCAGCGAACGATGACCAGTCCCCAGCATATCCGCATTTGCGCGGCGCGCCAGCATTTTCTGGTGACGGCCATGCGCCTGCGTCCGCCTTCTCCGCGGGGGCGATGATGCGCGACCCCGACAGCGACGCCCGTCGCCTGCGCGCAGAAGTCGAGCGCCTCGCGCGCCTGCCATTGATCGAGGCGAAGTTCTACGCCAGTCGAGAAGACCATGCCGCACTGTTCGGTGTCACGCCCGCTGAACTTCAGTCGCTGCTCGCCGCGCAGATCAAAGCAAACGAGAAGTCAGCCCGCGAGGCCAAGGCCGAAGAGCGGCAGCGCGACCAGCGAGCCGAGAAGCAGCGCGCGGCCGCCGAGCGTCGGGAAGAGAAAGAGCGTCGCGAGCAGGAGCGGAAGGAAGAGAAAGCACGCGCTCGGGCGGAGCGAGAGAAGCGGCGAACGTTCGCCGCGCTGCTGAAGCTGCCGAAGGCGGAGCAGGAGCGGCGCCTCGTCGAACTGGCGACACGCCTCGGAGAGGACCTGTCGGTTCTGAGGGCCGAGTTCTCAGGCCTCTCCGACGATGCCTCCGCTGGGTACGGGATTGGCGAGCTGGAGCCGTGGCCCAAATCGGTCAACACGCGCAAGCTGCTCACCGAAATGGCGGCACAGGTGCGCCGCTACGTCGTCATTCACGACGATGCAGGTGTGACCGCCATCGTCCTATGGGTTGCATTCGCGTGGCTGCACGAAGCGATCGCCGTGCACTCGCCGCTGCTGGTGCTCGACAGCGCGGAGCCCGACTCCGGAAAGACGACCCTGTGCGGCATCCTGGGGCTGCTAACGCCCCGCGCGTTCGCCGCCGCCGAGTTGACCGGGCCGAACCTCTTTCGGTTCGTCGACCATTTGCACCCGACCCTAATTATCGATGATGCCGATCGGCTGCTCGCGCGCAAGCCGGACCTGGTTCACATCATCAACATCAGCTGGACACGCGGCACGAAAGTCCCGCGACAGGAGCGCGGTGTCACAAAGTGGTTTGATCCGTTTTGCCCAAAAATCATCGCCGGTGTGAGTGTGCACCTGCCGCGGGCCACGGCCACACGCAAAATATCCGTCAAGCTGTTGCCGAAGCTCGCGCACGAGAAGGTAGCCGATTTCAACCACGTCGATGATGAGACATTCATTGCTCTACGTCGCAAGCTCTTGCGTTGGGCCTCTGATAATGCCGCAGCGATCAAGGACGCGCAGCCGGCAGTACCCACCGGGTTCAACAATCGCCTGAAGATGAACTGGAAGCTGCTGCTCGCTATCGCCGACCTCGCCGGTGGTGACTGGCCCAAGGCGGCGCGGCAGGCGGCAGTCAAGTTCGCGCGTGAACGTCGCGAACCGAGCCAAGGCAAACGTCTGCTGTCAGCGCTCTGGGACATGTTCAAGTTGCACGGCTCAATAATCGCTACGGCCAAGGTGCAAGAACTGCTTACGGCTGATCCGAACAGCGAGTGGGCCAACTACAGCCAAGGGCCGATCTCACAGTGGCAGATCGCCAAGCTGTTTGATCCGCACGACATCCACCCTCGTTTTGTACGTCCGTCGGGCGGCAAGCCCGAGCGCAGCTATGTGGAAGAGGATTTCGCAACGGCATTCTCGCATCATCTCGGAAAACCACCACCAAACAACCGCTACACCGCTACACCACGCAGCAAACAACGCAGCAAGCCGTGAGCGCGGCGTTGCGATGTAGCGGTGTAGCGGTCGTGAGATGACGGTTCGACAGAATTAGGGGTGGATCGTAACTAAAAGAGGAGAGCAACTATGACTGACTCTGATAATGATGAACGAACCAACCCCAGCGCGATGATTTGCGGGGATTGGACACGCGAAAAGATTGTGATGCCCAGTGGCGTCCCTCTCACCGAGCTGCTGCGTCGTCTGTCGTGGCATACGGAGAAAATATTTAAGAAAGAAAGCGAGCTGCCAGCCCCGTTGTGGTGGATCCATACGCGCGACGGGCAAGAAGCATTTTTGCAAACACCTTTTTTTGACGATGCAGGAAAGCACGCGCTCTTGGAAAAACTGAAAACAATGTTCGAGGAGTTTGGCGTCATCCGTTACGGGTGCGCCATGGAAACGTGGGCGGTGATGGCGGCGCCAGCCGCGCTCGGCGGCCTGCACCCGTCAGAGCATCCGGACCGGACCGAGGTCATCGTAATCGCCATTAGCGATCTAGTGGAGGGGACACTGGGGGGCTGCGTGAAATCGTCCGCCCCGCGGCGGGCAAACCCTATTTAGAGGCGCTTAGGTACACTGACGCCCGAGCCAGAGGCTGGTGGCTCGACCTGTTGCCGCCGATGACCAAGCAGTGAGACCAAAATGGGCGTCAGTAATCGCCTGCTCGTCGGCCACGCCGCGGAAGTGCTCGTGACCTTTCCCGATGCCTGCATCGATCTCATCATCACGTCCCCGCCCTACTGGGACGCCGTCAAATACGACGGTGGAAAGAGTCCGTGGCGGTCCTATGACGCTTACCTCGAAGATATGCAGTCGGTCTGGAACGAGTGTGCGCGCGTGCTGCGCCCGAACGGCAAGCTCTGCATCAACGCACCGCACCTTATGTGATCCCCCGAGATCGGAAACAGAATGCCCTCCGCTGACATGGCGGCACGAATACAACAGCCGCCAAGCTCCACGCGCGGCCTCAACCTCTAATAGCTTGCAGCCAACCTCTCCCGCCGCAATCATACGACATGATGTCTTCTGACCGGCTTCTTCGAGTGAGACGCCTGTTCCAGTCCCAGTCGATTGGCCGCGGGGCGATCATGCGAGGCGCTGCTTCCTTCGCCTGCGCGCGAGGGCCAAGAGACCGCCGCAGGCCGCCACGAGGCCGGGGATACCCGCGCCGACAATCGGGCCGGGGGTGGCATGGTGATCGGGATGCGCCACGAAATAGTCGGCCGCCCACCAACCACGAATAGCACCATAGTCGTCCGCGCCCATGGTCTGCGCGACGTTGAATACCCAAGTCCCCGGCGTGGGGTCGTAGCCCGGAAAGAACACCGTCCCTGGAGCGGTCAGGCTCAGCTGCCCGGTCGTTGGCCAATTGAGCGCCGTGGTGACGGGGCCCGTCAAGCTGATCGAGACCGTGTTCTTCGGGTCGGTGTATTGCACCACGCAGCTACTACCGCACGATAGTTGGCTGCCCGTCCCGAAGCTCGACCACGGAATGTACGTGTTCTCGCCTTGATAATGGACGGTCGCGTCGGCGTATTGGAGGCCGACGAATGGCCCGCTTGATAGATATGCCTCTGAGCCGGGCAGATTGATTGGCCAAGTCTCAAGCGTCTGGTTCGTAAAGTTTGGCTCGGCGGAGGTGATCAATACCCATTGACTACCCTCCGAAATCTCAACTGCATTCGCAGCCCCGGTGAGCGCAAGCAAAACGACAAGTGCTTTTAACATCGCAAGGACATCCCTTCGATCCAGAGGAGGGCACCAATCCAGCGCGCCTGTGCGCGGCGTAGATCTCAGGCCCGGTAACACGTCCCTTGCGACGCGGTTCGGGTGAGTCCAAAAAATTACTCAG
>JBKPOZ010000081.1:0-6149 GCA_046733355.1 Pseudomonadota bacterium
CCACCGGCCCGAGGATCTGTTCGGGCAGTAGACCCGGGTTATCGGAAGTGGTTTGGTGGGCGGCGGCTCGGTGACAAGCTCGAACTCTTGCTGGCCGAGAGTTTGCGGGTGGCGCACGAGAGCGGCGCTCTACGGACGAAGGACTTGGCGCCGGTCACTGTCGACACCACGGTGCAGCCGAAGAACATCACCTTCCCGACGGCCGCCAAGCTGCTGCACGCGGTGATCAAGGGTCTGACCCGGCTGGCCAGCAAGCACGGGGTGCGGCTGCGGCAGTCGTATGTGCGCATCGCCAAGCGCGCGGCGATGATGGCCGGACGCTATGCCCATGCCAAACAATTCAACCGCTACCGTCGAGAATTGCGGCGCATTTTCCGCATCCGACTGCGGCGCTTCATTCGCGACATCCGGCGCAAGATCGCCGGCGACGAGCGGCTTCAGGCAGCATTTTCGGGGCCGCTATCTCGCGCCGATCAGATCCGCTCACAGCAGCAGCGCCAGCGCGGATGGAAGCTCTATTCGTTTCATGCTCCGGAGGTCGAGTGAATCGGTAAGGGCAAAGCTAGCGCGCCTTACGAATTGGGTGTGAAGGCTTCCGTCGTCACCACCAATGGGCGAGCACCCGGAGGCCAGTTCGTGCTGCACGCCAGAGCGGTGCCCGGCAATCCTTATGACGGCCACACGCTGCGCGGCATTATCGAAGACACGCAGAGGCTCACCGGCCGCGAGATCGAGCGCGCCTATGTCGACAAGGGCTACCATGGCCATGACGTAGAAAACCCGCGCCGCGTCTCCACACCTTCGCGATCCGACCGATCGCCAAATCGGCTTTTTAACGGTCAACTGATTAGTGTGGGACCCCGTGGCGGTCGTTTGGGCAACGCGCCAGCGGGAAGGCAATGCTTGTGGTGAGCGCTCGGGCTCGACCCGAACTGGCGCCTAAACCGGTCAAAACGCCGCCCTAAATTAGACCTTGACCAGCGGCACCTTGGGCACGGAGCCGCGGGAAGAAGGCGGACTGGGAGGCTTGCGGCGAAGAGCGCGCTGCTTCGGCTTGTTTGCTCCGGACTCAGGAATCTTGTCAGGCTTCGGAGTGACCGGACCATCGAGATATTCGAAGGCAAGTTTCTCGCCTGATTCCTCAGTCGCAGTGATCACGTGTACATGTCCTCCGGACTTGAGCTTCCCGAAAAGGACTTCGTCCGCCAAAGGCTTCTTGATGTTCTCCTGAATGAGACGCGCCATCGGTCGCGCTCCCATCTGCTCATCATAGCCATGATTGATGAGCCATTTGGTTGCATTCTCGGATAGCTCGATGGTCACGTCTCGATCGCCAAGTTGCGCTTCGAGTTGCATAATGAACTTCTCAACCACCTTGGCAATGATCTCGGGTGTGAGATGCGCAAAAGTGATGATCGCGTCTAGCCGATTGCGGAATTCTGGGGCGAACAGGCGATTAATCGCCTCGATATCGTCGCCCTCCCGCTTGATGCGGGTGAATCCATAGGCCTGGCGGACGAGATCGGCTGCGCCCGCATTGGTGGTCATGATCAGGATCACGTTGCGGAAATCAACCTGCTTCCCGTTGTGATCCGTGAGCTTGCCGTGATCCATGATCTGCAAGAGCACGTTGAACAGATCCGGATGGGCTTTTTCGATCTCGTCTAGGAGAAGCACGCAGTGCGGGTGCTGGTCGACGCCATCGGTCAGCAAACCTCCCTGGTCGAAGCCGACGTAGCCGGGCGGAGCGCCAAGTAGTCGCGACAGGGTGTGGGGCTCCATGTACTCGGACATATCGAAACGAATCATCTCCACGCCTAAGGCGGTAGCGAGCTGCTTGGCGACTTCGGTCTTGCCCACACCGGTCGGACCCGAGAACAGGTAGCAGCCGATGGGCTTCTCCGGCTCGCGCAGGCCGGCACGGGCGAGCTTGATCGAGGCTGCCAATGCCGCAATGGCCTTGTCCTGCCCGTACACAACCTGCTTGAGCGTCTGATCGAGATGCCGCAGCACAATGGCGTCGTCCTTCGACACGGTCTTGGGCGGGATACGCGCCATGGTCGCGATCGTCGTCTCTATCTCCTTGAGCCCGATCGTCTTCTTGCGCCGGCTTTCCGGCAGCAGCATCTGCGCAGCCCCCGATTCGTCAATCACGTCGATGGCCTTGTCGGGAAGCTTGCGGTCATGGATGTACCGCGCGGACAGCTCCACTGCGGCCTTGATGGCCTCCGTCGTGTATCTGAGCTTGTGATAATCTTCGAAATACGGCTTTAGGCCTTTCAGGATCTCGATGGCATCGGGGACGCTTGGCTCATTGACGTCGATCTTCTGGAAGCGCCGCACCAGAGCACGGTCCTTCTCGAAATACTGGCGGTATTCCTTATAGGTGGTCGAGCCGATGCAGCGCAGCGTGCCGGAAGCCAACGCGGGCTTGAGCAGGTTGGAAGCGTCCATGGAGCCGCCAGACGTCGCACCCGCCCCGATTACGGTGTGGATCTCGTCAATGAACATGATGGCGCCGGAATAGGCCTCGAGCTCTTTGATCACCTGCTTGAGGCGCTCCTCGAAATCGCCGCGATAGCGTGTGCCCGCGAGTAGCGTCCCCATGTCCAGGCAGAATACGGTCGAGTTCTTCAGAACGTCAGGCACTTCCCCATGCACGATGCGGCGCGCGAGCCCTTCCGCAATTGCTGTTTTTCCGACGCCGGCATCTCCCACGAACAGCGGATTGTTCTTCTGCCGACGACAGAGGACCTGAATGGTGCGATTGATCTCGGCCCCGCGCCCGATGAGCGGATCGATCTTGCCCTCGCGCGCCTTTTTGTTGAGGTTGATGCAATAGGCCTCGAGCGCATCGCCCTTTTTCTTGCTGTCGTCGCCGGTCTTCGTCTCGGTCTCATCCTCGGAACCGCGGACCGGCCGCGCTTCGGACATGCCGGTCCGCTTGGCAATGCCGTGGCTGATGTAATTGACGGCGTCATAGCGCGTCATGTCCTGCTCTTGCAGGAAATAGGCGGCATGGCTCTCACGCTCGGCAAAGATCGCCACGAGCACGTTCGCCCCCGTCACCTCCTCTCGCCCCGATGACTGAACGTGGATGACGGCGCGCTGGATCACGCGCTGGAATCCGGCCGTAGGCTTGGAGTCGTCGTTGCCGTCATTTACCAGATTCTCAAGCTCGCTCTCGAGATAGGCGGCAAGACTGCGCCGCAGCTTATGCAGATCTACATTGCACGCCCGCATCACCGCGGCCGCATCCTGATCGTCGATCAAGGCCAGCAGCAGATGCTCCAGCGTGGCATACTCGTGATGGCGCTCATTGGCCAAAGCCAGTGCGCGGTGGAGGGACTGCTCGAGATTGCGCGAAAACGTCGGCATGTCAGGTCTCGTGTCGAAGCTCGGCAGCTGGCCGCTCGGCTGTCGCACCAGCGCGCCCAAGGCTTGGATGTGGCCGAGGAGAAGCGCCAGGTCTCTCGCTACAGGGACGGGGCCGGGCACCTTCCCCGCCGCTCCCGCAACATCAGCACCCTCTGCAATGCGTGATGGAGAAGAAGTAATAGTACCCTGGGGCAGCGTCAAGATAAAGAACTCAGCCTCACATCGTCTTCATTGCCCCATGCAGGTGTCCGCTTCTGATTCTGCCTTCGCAGCCCGCCAACGCCGAAACCAACAGACGACCCCAACGCGACAAGCCAGGGTACTTCGTCCGCGCACGCGGATCGTCGTTTTGCGAACCTCCTATCTCGACATCGGTACGCAAATGTCTCCCGGCGAACGCAAATTTGTGGACTACGCCTATCCGGCGACCTACCAACCGTACAACGTGGTCACCAATATCGGCGGCCGCGTGGGCTGGCATAATTCGCCACTGCCGGTACCGTTCTTCCCCAACGTTCGTTTTTATTTCCCTGGCGATGACACGGGCCGTAATGTTTGTGTTTCAAGATCATGGGTGGAATTGTGGCCAGCGTTCGACAGCTACTTCAAGAAGAACAGCCTGGCTGCCAATATTCTCGCAGACTTCAAAACCGCTTTGAAAGCGAATGGAATGACGCCGAACCATCAAGGGGGCGAAGGGCAGCCTGTACACCGCGATTCTGAGGCTTCACACCTTGCCCTGAGGCAACTCTGGGATGTCCTGAAGGAGTTGGGATACAAACTTGCGAAGAAATCGGCACATGAGACGACCCTGCGGGTTTACCCCACAAGTTATGGTGACTACCCGCTCCTCAATCCACGCTTCAGAGCTACTGAGGCTGATCTGGATGAAGCTTGGGACAGGGAGTGCCTCGAAGTGACCGTTCTATCTAAGGGAGATTGCATCGGCCTGAGCCGGTACCTGAAGAAGTTTTGTCCAACGCAAGATTGCGTGTTTCTTGGTCCAGAGAGTTCGGACACTTTTCTTGGTCCAGAGAGTTCGGACACTTCCTACACCCGTCACGGCTGGTTTGTCATGCCACTGCGATTCGTCGGTCGCGGCACCAATGTTGAGATTGACTTCACGAGGCTGACTGATTCCCTGCAGAGGGTCCGCATTTTCCTGAGCAAGGCCCCCCACCTTGCAGCACTGCCATCGGCGCGGCGCAGCGGCGCGCATTGAGCACCACACTTTGCTGCGACGTCATTTGAGCCGCGCGAGGAAGTAGGCGCACGAAATCCTCCTCCTTGAGCGGGTAGACCACATCCGCCATCTGTGCGTCGTAGGCGTACCGCGACTTTTCCTTGTAGCCGCGCAACGCCCTGACCAGATAATCCTCGCGCTGGCCAGCGAGGCGGGGGACGTTCTCTTGCCCGGCATAGTTGGATTGGTGACAGAAATTGCAGCGGTGTTGTTGGCCCAACGAGCGGCCTCTTTCCACACGGGCGGAATTGGAATTGCCGGACATGGGCTCAGGTGGCGGCAATTTGGAAATGACGTCCGCCGCCTTTTGCAGGTCACCATCGCTCAGCCCTTTGGTCATTTCGTTCATCGGCTCGCTGACGCGTAGCCGGTCACGGAACATGAGCAGCTGCACCGTCGTGTAGAAGGCGGGTTGGGCGCCGAGCGAAGGTGTTTCGGGAACCTGCGACGTGCCCTTTTCGCCGTGGCAGGCAAAGCATGTCGGCAGCCGCTCGTCGAGCGATTGCGCGCTAAGCGGCAGTGCAGGCAAACCGGCGATGATCGCCCCGAGAACTAGGCTGCGCATGGCGCCTCCGGAAGTGGGCGGACGCCCGAGGAAGCAGCGATCGAGGGCGGGCGTGCCGCCCTCGAAGCGATCAGAGCTGTCAACAGCGGGCTAGGGACCGTAGCTCACCCGATAGACTGCGCCGTTGTAGTCGTCGGAGATCAGCAACGAGCCGTCCTTCATGACCATCACGTCGGCGGGCCGTCCGACATAATTGTTGTTCTGGATGAAGCCAGTGACGAATGGCTCCATCGATTTGAAGCTGCCGTCGCGCTCCAAAGTCACCAGGACCAGATCACCGCCGACCTTGGTGCTGCGGTTCCACGAGCCGTGCCGGGCGATGATGATCTGGTTGCGGTAGGTGGCCGGGAACATGTTGCCCGTGTAGAAGCGCATGCCCAACGGCGCTGAGTGCGGGCCCAGCAGCGCAATGGGCTTGGTGAACTCCTCGCAGGAATGGCCCCACCCGAATTCCTGGTCCGGAACATTGCCTTGGTGGCAGTAGGGGAAGCCGAAGTTGTCCTTACCGGGCTGCGTCACTCGATTGAGCTTGTCTTCCGGTATGTCTTCCGACAGCCAATCACGCTGGTTTTCGGTGAAGTAGAGCTGTTTTAGCTCGGGATGCCAGTCCATGCCGACGATCTGGCGAATGCCGGTCGCAACCACTTCGAGCCCGCTGCCGTCCAAGTTGAGCCGATAAATCTTCGCGTGACGGTCGGATGGCATGCAGATATTGCACGGCGCGCCGACCTGAAAGTAAAGCTTCTCGTCGGGGCCGACGGTGAGATATTTCCAGCCGTGCGCCTCGTCCTTCGGCAGGTCGCTGAAGATGACTGTCGGCTTCGGCGGGTTGTCCAGCTTGTCTTCGATGTTATCGATTTTCGAGATTTGCGACAGCTCGGCGATATAGAGCGTGCCCTTGTGCAGGACAATGCCGTGGGGGCGATGCAAGCCCGAGGCGACGACCTTGACCTCGCGCGTGCC
>JBKPOZ010000082.1:0-6491 GCA_046733355.1 Pseudomonadota bacterium
TTGTCACGGCCATCCAAGTCTTCCTTGTCAACCCAAGACGTGGATGCGCGGGACAAGCCCGCGCATGACGAAGCCTCAGTGCAAGCTGGGGCGCTTGAGGAAATCGTTGCGGTCGCCTGAGACGACGCGCGCCTCGAAGGCGCGGCCGTCGCGGACGATCGTGAGCGGCACTTCCACGCCTGCGCGTCCGAGCGACCAGACCTTGCGGAAGAATCCGGCAAGATCGCTGACCTCCGTGCCGGCGACCGCGAGCACGAAGTCGCCTTGCTGCAGGTTCGCGCGCCGGGCAGGGCCGCCATCGGACACGCTCGCAATCACGATCTTGTCCTCGACCTCGGTGGCATGCAGCCCAAGCCACGGCCGCGCCGGCCGGTTCGGTCGTCCGCGCGTGAGCAGATCCTGCAAAATGGGTTTGAGCAAATCGATCGGCACGATCATGTTCATCGAATCGGGCGAGCCGCCCTGGCGCACCTGTTGCACCTGCAGCGAGCCGATGCCGAGGAGCCCTCCGGAATGATCGATCATGGCGGTGCCGCCCCAGAACGGATGCGCGGGCGCCGTGAAGATTGCCTCGTCGAGCACATATTCCCAGTTGCCTGCAAATTCCTCCTTGGCGGCAATACGCGCCACAATGGAATGCTTGCGCCCGCCGGCCCCGGCCACGACAACTGGATCGCCGATTTGCGCGCGGCTCGATTCGCCGAGCGGCAAAGCCGGCAAATCGAGCGAGGCGAGCGCCTGCACAAGGCCAAACCCGGTTTCCTGATCATAGGCGAGCACATGGCCGGGAACCGCAGTGCCATCGAACAGATGCAGCCAGATCGTCTGCGCCTCGGTGATGAGATAGCCGATCGTGAGCACGACACCGCGCCCGATGAGGACGCCGTTGCCTGCGCGCTCGGTGCCAAGGATCTCGGCGGTGAAAGCGTCGTTCGGGATAACCGCGCGCAGCCCGACGACGGAGCTCAGCGCGGCGTCGAGGTCATAGTCGTAATGCTCGGGCTTCGGCTGAACAGAGGCCGGAAGTTCCCACTGGCTCGACGACATTTTACCGCGCTCCGTTTCGAGGTTCCGATCTTATAGCTGCTTCCGCCGAAGTGAACATAGGTTCGCGGCGGAACGCCGTCATGGGTGCGTCGTTGACGTCTGGAGGAATCGAAAACGTGAGAACGCCGGGGAACCACGAGGGCAACAAGGAAGGAGGAACAAACATGAGCAAGCCCGTTCTTCTCGCCGCTGCCGCGGCAGGCGGAATTGCGACAACAGCCTCTGCGATGCCGATGAACGATATCGCAACGCAGGGACCGGCACTCGCGCAGAAGACGGCCATTATCTGTGACGATCGCGGGCGCTGCGTCGAGACACGGCGGCACGTGCAGCGCTTCTATCGCGATTATGATTCCGATTACGGGCCGCCCGCCTACGGTTATTACGACCCGGGGCCGGGAGTGGATTTCAGGTTCGGCTTCGGCCCGCAGCGCCATTGGCGATGAGCCAGAGCAAGCAAGCTAGGCTTTCCTGAAAAACCCGCCGGCGCAGTCCGGCGGGTTTTTTTGTGATGCCCGTCACGGCCCGGTTGCGGCGCGCCGCTTACATTGCGTGCATCCCGGCACCGACAGGCCGGCAAAGGAAGGAGAACTAGATGCGAACGATCTCACTGATCGCGGTTACGCTCGCGACTTTGTCCCTCTCGCTCGTGGCCGCGCAGGCGGACGGCACGTGGTGCGCGCACTACGGCGGCAAGGGCGGCACGAACTGCGGGTTCCACTCGTTTGCGCAGTGCCAGGCGGCAGTCTCCGGAACCGGCGGCTTCTGCTCGCAGAACCCGTTCCGGCGCTGAAGCGTCTCGAACGCACGAGGTCCTTACGCATGGTGGCGGGGTTGCGCCCGGCCACTCGCGTCTTCAGGTGCAGAAGCTCAGGATGCGCTGCGCGGCTCGCTTATTGCGCGGTGGCGCTTTTTGCATGACCCATGCAGCGATCGAAGAATGACCTGTATTCTTCGTCGGGCAGGTGCAGCTCGCCGAAGCGGACATCGCACCTCACGCGATCGCCCAGGACTTCGGCCTCCCTCTTCTGTTCCACGGCAGGCGACGCTGTCTGTGTCATCTGCATCTTTGACCGTGCCAGATGAACCAGGTCGTCCCAATAATGATCGATCCCGGCTCCCAGCGCGCCGGAAATGACGCATGCCACCAATACTGAACTCGCCCGCATAGTGCCCCCTCTTTGTTCCTCCAGCCGACCGTTCGGGCCACCCTCCCCTTAACATCGCTAATGGTGCGAAATTGTGCCCTTGGTAAGCGGCCCAAAATGAAAAAATGGCGCGCTCGGAGAGATTCGAACTCCCGACCCCCAGATTCGAAGTCTGGTGCTCTAGTTTTTAAACCCCTCCCTGCTTTCCGACTGTTGCACGGTAGCCCAACGAAGTCGCCGTTTATCGGCCCTTCTGGTTTCCGCTTGTTTCCCGCCGTTTTCGGCGTATTATGAGGCTACTGCTTACCGGGCGCTTACCGGACTAAGCAGAAATGTCGGAGGGGAATATGCCGCGGATCAATCTCACACCAGCATTCTGTTTGGAGGCTACCGCCGAGGAAGGCGCTGAGCGCACGGTCTATTGGCATACCAAGCGCGAGGGCTTCGGCCTTATGGTCACGAAGAATGGCGCCAGGAGCTACGTGGTGCAGTACCGCGCCGACGGTAAGTCGCGCCGCATGACGATAAACGGAAAGCTGTCCCTGAGCGCCGCGGAGCGGCAAGCAAAAAAGCTCCAAGGGAAAGTGGCCGACGGCGGAGATCCGCTCACCGAGCTGCGCACGAAGCGCGCCGCTGAAACCAACTCATTGAAGACAGTCGCCGAAGAGTACTTCAAGCGCGAAGGAAAGAAGCTGCGTTCGATTGACGAGATAAGGGCAATATTCCGGCGGTACATTTTCAGCCGCTTAGGTGCACGGCCAATCGGCAGCATCAAACGCAGCGAGATCGTGCGCCTGCTCGATTATGTCGAGGACAACCATGGCGCGACGGCTGCGCAGCATACGCTGGCTGCGCTGCGTCGGTTGCTGAATTGGCACGCAAGCCGCGATGATGACTTTCTGTCTCCGATCGTGCGCGGCATGGCGCGTGTGAAACCAACAGAGACGGCTCGGTCGCGAATCCTGACGGATGATGAACTACGCGCGGTCTGGAAGGCGGCCAGTGAGGGCAACGGCGCATTCCCCGCCTTCGTTAAGTTCTTGCTGCTCACGGCGGCGCGTCGGCGCGAGGCTGCCAGTATGCGGTGGAGCGAATTCGACGGAAACGATTGGGTGCTGCCGGCTGCTCGCAACAAGACGAAGGTCGAGCTGGTGCGCCCCTTGGGCAAGGCCGCGCAAGAGATACTTGCCAGCCTGCCGCGCATTAACGAGTGCGAGTTTGTCTTTACAAGCAATGCCCGCTGCCCGATCAGCGGGTTCAGCAAGTTCAAGGCGGCGTTTGATGAGAACTGCGGCGTCACCGACTGGACCCTGCATGATCTCCGTCGCACCGCCCGTTCGCTCATGAGCCGCGCCGGCGTCAATGCAGACATTGCCGAGCGGTGCCTTGGGCACGTCATCCCCGGCGTGCGCGGCGTTTACGATCGGCACCAATACTATGACGAAATGCTGCACGCGTACGAGGCGCTGGCCGCGCAGATCGAGCGCATCGTCAATCCGCAGGAGAACGTCATCGCGCTGCGCGGGGCGGTGTGATGGCCAGCGTTCGCTATAGCTTCAAGAACGCGTGCAAGCATTTTGGGATTGATCCCGATGAGGCTGATGCAGCCGCACGCTTAATTCAGTCCCTGCGCGAAGCTGACGGCAATAAGAAGAAGCGCGGACCCAAGCAGAAGTGGAACGCAGAAAGGCATATCGATTTCTGGCTGGACGCGATGATGGTAACGCGCGGCCGAGGCCAGCTAAGAAAAAAACAATGGGCAGAACTGCTGGTGGCGCGTTATCCAGAGAAGTACAAGAACCCAGAACGAGTGCGGGGCATGTTTTCTAATGCACACCTGCGCGACATTTATAGCAACGAGGAGAAGAAGAACAAATTTCGATCGGAGATCCCATCCCGAGAGCAAGTAATCAGTCGCTTATTTGACAGGTATGAAAACGACGCGCGTGAACTGCCGGAAAGAGAGCGCAGGCCCCGGCGTGCGATGATCAAGCTGTTCCGTGCGGGACACGAGTTTGCGACATTGCTTGGATGGAGTCTTGAGGACAGCGCGCGCTTTACGAAGGCGGCTTTCAAGGCAATCGTTGACGAGGACAAGACAGCGGAGGAGGTTGGGAAGCGGCTCGCATCACTTATAAGAACCATCGCGCCGAAGGCTGGGAAGGAAGCGATTCGGCGCTATATAGCAGCGCGCCTAGAGAAAGGGCCGCCGACTGCTGGCGTGTATTCTAATTCTGACCCCAAATTGAAATAAATTATTTAAATTCCTCCGGGCTTTTTAAATACACCGGGGCATGGTTCTTTCCAGAGAATTCGGCGCGCAATGCCGCTCTACTCTGGAGATGAATCATGACCGATCAATGCGAAGCCACTCACTTCGAGGATGATGCATCCCTTCCTGACAAATTCGTCACGCGTGGCGAGCTTCTCGACATCATCAAGCAGGTGACCGGCCTCACCTTCACCCCGGGGACGATGAACCAGCTTTGCAGCCCCGCGCGCGGCGAGGGGCCTGAAGTTGAAGGGTACATCGGTCGCCGGCCATTCTATTCAGTGAAGAAAGGTCTCGCCTGGGCGAAGCAGCGTCTGCGGCACGAGCCGTATAGGCTTCATCCAAGCAAAGAGCACAGCCAGGAACTTGCGCCGTCTGCGTGATCTGCCAACATGGAGCTATATCACTTCACGTCGCCCGATAGGGCCGACGCAATCGCTGCGCAGGGCCTTGAGCCACGCAACGAGTGCCGCAGGGACTGTGCAACAAGCACCCTCACTGGCCTCCTTTATTGGCCCCGCGACTGCGTCTGGCTTACCCGCAATGGCCGTGAAATTCCGACAGTGTGGGGCTCGTTCGACAAATGCCGCCGCATCCTCATCGTGCGGATTCCAGCAGCCGATAAGCGCCTGATCTCATTCGTCCGCTGGATGCGCGAGCAAATGCCAGAAGAGCTGGCTGAGCATACGGCCCGCACACTCGATAAGGACGTCCTAACACCGATTGGCGATCATCGTGGCTCTATTTTGGAACGATACTGTCGAACCGAATTCGAGCCGTGGTCAACGTCAATCTCGCACATGCCGAAACCGGAGAGGCCTTATGAGATCAGAAGCGGCGTTGGCCAAGGGCATCCAGTGACGCGCAGACTCAGTGACAGCGTTTTGTGAGAAACCGGGAGGAGCGGACCTGAAAACCACGCAACCTAAAAGGAAAGAGCCTCGGCGCGATTCTGGGAGGAATGCCGAGGCCCTTAAAAGGAAGATATGCACGGGAAATATGCGACAACTCACGTAATCGCGTCAACAAATTTTCTAGCAAAAGAACACGAGTTTATCAGAAGGCGAAACGCCGCCGCCGTAATTTTGCGGCGCGGCATAACCTATCTTGAATTTCGCGAGTCGAGAACTGGCCGCCTCTCGCTGTCGTACTTGTGGGGGCTATCATGAGCGGCGCCATCTCGACCAAAACGCTCGCGAAGATCATTGAAGCGGATCTACTGCGCGAGCCCAGCGAACGTTTCAATGGCGCGGCGCGGTGTCTCACGTGCGGAAGGCCCCATCTCTACAAAGGCGCCAATGGCGACGACAGCGGCCGCTTCTGCTCAAGGCGTGAGCGATACACCGAACGCCTGCTGAGCCCCTGCCGTGACGGCTTCGATGCCGGCGCGCCCACATGGGACGAATCCAAGGAGAAGAACCTTCACCTATGGACGCCGCAGCTGCAGGGCTGGCGCACCCTTGCGGGGCCGGCTGGCACTGTTGGCTGCAACCCTTGGCAGGCCGTTATTGACTCTTCTGAGCGAAAGCGTCGGAAACTCGAACAGCGCAAAAACAGGAAAAATAAAGCCGCGCGTTCAAGGGCATACAAGGGGGTGATTTACGAATAGGCCATGCCCCCATTCCTGACTTTGCAGCTCATGGTGACGTGCCATGAGGGCGCGAGACAAAGGGCGGCTACCGCCGTTCCTGCCGCTGCTGAACGACACGCTGGACTCGCCGGCGTGGCGAGCAATGTCCCATGGGGCTCGGTCCCTCTATGTGGCTCTCAAGAGGCGCTACAGCACTAATTTTAAGAACAACGGCAAGATTTATTTAGGAACGCGCGATGCAGCGAAGGAGCTGGGGTCTGGCCTCGAAGAGATCGGCAACTGGTTCCGCGAGCTGCAGCACTACGGCTTCATTGTCATGACAACGCCCGGCTGCCTGGGCGTCGAAGGTGTAGGCAAGGCGCCGCACTGGCGCCTGACGGAGCTGGGCTACATGAAGGACCTGCCAACTAAAGATTTCATGCGGTGGGACGGC
>JBKPOZ010000083.1:0-60208 GCA_046733355.1 Pseudomonadota bacterium
CTGTTTGTGGATTGCCATGTGACCCTCCCGCGGGGCTCATACGTGTGCAACTGAGCGACGTTACCACGCCTTATTCGCATAAGCTGCGGATATCACCTCGGATTGGCACCCAAAACTTTCGTAAATTCGCAAATCAGTGAATACATCCTAATGACCGCTCAAGTCATCTAGAGACTAAAGACCGATGTCTGGATCGGGTCCCTATCCGCTGCCCCTAACGAGAGAGGCAGCATAGCGGATTGGCGAACAGCAAGTCAGGGGCTTGCCGCAGTGCGATATTTCGATCTAGCTAATGACCGCAGCGGGTCAGATTCTGCCGTTCCAAGCACATCTGCAGTAGGTCTGCTTTATTCCAATGAGCAGTCATCAGGCGATGCACTTCTGAAGTCGCATGAGTGCCACAAGCGGCTGTAAGCAGTCGCAGCACAACGCTTGCCTACTCAATGACCTCGTCGGCTCGGCCGAGCAGGGGCAGCGGCACTTTGAGGCCCAGTGCCTTGGCAGTCCTGAGGTTCACGATCAGCTCGGTCTTGGTCGCCCGCTGCACCGGCAGGTCGGCAGGCTTCCCGCCTTTAAGAATGCGGCCGACATAAATGCCGGCCAGACGGTACGCGTCGGGTAAGCTCATCAGGCCACCGGCCGCCGCGAACCCGCGATCATGATAGATCGCGGGTACCGCGTGCCGGGCTGTCAGCACAGCGAGCTGCTTGCTTCGGTTCGTAAAAAGTAAATCGGGGCCGATTACCAGACCGTCCGTCCGCAGTTCGGCCAATGTTTCGAAGGCGGCATCGATATCCCCTTCGCTGCTGGCATGCAGGACATGGAGCTTTATCCCGAGGCTGCGGGCCGCTGCCTCCGCGCCTCTCGTGAAGGGCTCGGCTAGCGTGCGATTGGTTGGGTTGAGAAGGAAGGCAATCGTGCTCGCCGTTGGCACCGCTTCGCGCAATAGTTCGAAGTGCTTCGGTCCAATCTCCACGCCCAAGAAGGTCACGCCCGTGCGATTGCCGCCCGGTCGATTTAGGCTTGCGACAAATCTTTCCGCGACCGGATCGGCGCCAGTCACGAAAACGATCGGAATCGTTGCGGTCGCTGCCTTGGCGGCCACGGCCGCCGGGGTGGTGACCGCGGCGATGACGGTCACCTGGCGGCGCACCAGATCGGCCACC
The DNA here is from genome assembly GCA_046733355.1 of Pseudomonadota bacterium. Taxonomy (GTDB): domain Bacteria; phylum Pseudomonadota; class Alphaproteobacteria; order Rhizobiales; family Xanthobacteraceae; genus VAZQ01. The sequence continues at coordinate 1,167 of JBKPOZ010000083.1, forward strand.
AAACTCGGCAGTCGATCGTTTTGGCCTTCCGCCCAGCGGTATTCAATCCCCACGTTGCGTCCCTCGACATAGCCGGTTTCGCTCAGGCCCTGCTGGAACCCGGCGACAAGATTTCTGTTCAATTCAGGCGACCCGCTGCTGAGGAAGCCGATCACCGGCATCGTCGGCTGCTGCGCACGCGCGCCGAGTGGCCACGCAGCCGCGCTACCGAGTAGCGTATGAACTCGCGCCGTTTCATTCGATCACGTCGTCGGCGAGTGAAAGCAGATTGTCAGAGACTTTCAGCCCAAGCAGTTTGGCGGTTCTGAGATTGATCGCCATCTCAAATTTCGTGGGCTGCAAAACAGGCATTTCCGCGGGCTTTGCGCCCTTCAGAATCCGCCCGGCATAAACGCCCATCTGACGGTACATGTCCGAGTTATCCGGTCCATAGCTCATAAGCCCGCCAGCCGTGACTAAGAAACGAACCTGGTACATGGCTGGGATCGCATCGCGTTGAGCAAGCACCACAATGCGTTTGTTTATAAGAAATGCATCACCTTGGACGAGCAGTGCACCAGGACGCATCGCACGCATCGTATCGAACGCGAACTCAATCTCGGCTTCGCTGCTTGCACGCACGACCTCAATTTGCTGACCAAGTTTGTGGGCGGCCTCAAGCGCGTCCCGAACATTTCGCTCGGTGATCGGATTACCTGGATTGACGAGAAACGCTATCGCGGTCGCCGTGGGCACTAGCTCGCGCAAGAGCCCATAGCCGGAGCGATAGAGGCGCAACGCATCGATGCCGCGCGCGCATTTTTGCGCATCGAACCAGCATTTCGGCAAAAACACGCGCACGCCATTGATGCCATCCTCGAGCCGGTGCTCCGGCGCGACGGTGAGATTCCTCAGGCCGAGCGATTCGAGCACTTCGAGCCGGCTCTTGCCGGTGCCCAACTCCTTTGCCTGCGCGTCGTGCGGCACGATGTGCCCGCCATAAATATAGGGCCGCGCAAAAATCTCGCGCACGTAATGGCCGAGATCGACGCCCGACGCCTCGTAATAGTCGATCAGGTGCACCTCGCGCCCCACCGTCTGCGCAAACCAGATCGCGGTAGCGTCGCGAATGCCCAGATCCCACGCCGTCCACACCGGCGCCGCGCTCTCGTAGCCGACGCCGCAGATGCGGCTCTCGCGCTCCGCGTCGGCGACAAGCTTTCCGTAATAGGCGCCGACGATTGCCGCATCGAAGCTGCATTCGAATTCCTGCGCATACTGCTCCTCGGAAAGCTCGCGCCGCGCGAGCGCGAGCTCGTTTTCGGGAATGAGCCCGGTCTCGCTCGCGCGCAGCATGAGCGAGAACCAGCCCTCCGCATCGGCGCTGGCGCGCGTAAACGTGCGGAAAAAATCGTTGCGGCCCCGCGGCGTGCCGATGAACACCGCCCAGCCGGCGCGGTCGGCGAGCGCGGGGCGCACCACCTCGGACCACAGCCGCGGGTCCATGTCGGCGTACTCGTCGAGCACGACGCCGTCGAGATAGATTCCGCGCAGCGCGTCCGGATTGTCGGCGCCGTAGAGCCGCACCTGGCCGCCGTTGCCGTAATCGACGCGCAGCTCGCCGTTATGGATTGATGCGCGCGGGCGCGCGCGCAGCGCCGCCTCGCGCAGATAGTCCCAGGCGACCGTCTTCGACTGCTTGAGGAACGGCGCCACATAGGCAAAGCGCGGCCGCTGCTTCGCGCAAGCGAGCGCGGCGGCGTGCAGCTCGGCAATGCAGGCGACGGTCTTGCCCGCGCGCCGGTGGCTGACAATGCAGGCAAAGCGCTGCGCGCGCGCATGGAAGGCGACGAACTGCGGGCGCGGCACGTAGCCGGCCCCCTCCTCGTGCTCGCCTGGCGCTGCCTCGAGCCGGCACCCCTGGAGGTCGACGACCTTCCACATGGCTTTGACCAAAGCCAGCTCGGAGCGCCAGGACATCAATTCGGCTTCGGCAGCGACGGGTCGGCGCGACCCAGGCTTTGCAAGGCGCGCACGCGCCGTTCCAGATCGAGATAGCCGAGCGCCTGCAGGAACAGCTGAAAGACTTTGGCAAACTCGGCGCCCTCGCTCGCCGTGAGCTCCCCCTCGGCCACGCCCGAGGCGACCTTCTGCATCGCGGCGAGCACGTCGTCGGGCGAGTTGAGCGAGGGGAGATCGATCCTGCCGGGCACCTCGCGGCGCGCCTGGAAGATGTAGCTCATGACGATGCGCATCGCCCCGACGTTTCCCTTCTTGGCGAGCCCGGTGGCCACCTCGAGGATCTCTGCGAGCGCGCCCTCCTGGATCTGCACGTTCTCGAGCAGGATGGTGAGCTTGTTGCGGCAGCCTTTCGGCTTGCCGGCCGGATTTCCGCTCTGTCCCTTTTGAAACTGCATCATTTTTTTCCTTGTGATTGTTTGCGCAGCCGCACCTCGTCATGGCCGGGCTTGACCCGGCCATCCACGTCTTGAATTGCGCATCAAAAGACCGTGGATGCGACGTGAGTCTGCGGCTGGGGTTTTGGACGGGTTACAGGAATCGCGAAGGCCGGGCTCGGCCCGGCCTTCCGCGTCTTTCCCTCATCCGCGCGCAATCCCGGATGATGCCCCCCTCTTACCCCACTTGCTGTACACTGTCAATGATTATTTATCGGCCCGTAGCCCGGATTGAGCGCAGCGAAATCCGGGGAAACCGGTCCCGGGTAGCGCGGATGAGCGCAGCGAAATCCGGGAAGGCCGGTCCCGGCTTTCGTTTCCGCCTGCGCGCTCGCGCGCTTCGGCGGACTCCAGCCCGACGCAGCTCGCGAAGCGAGCGAAGGCGGGTCGCTCAAGCCGGGCTACGATGTCCAGAGAACGCGCGCGCACGCCTGTTGCGCCGGCGCGGACAACCCCGCCGCCTCACCACGACACACTTTTGGAGAATGCCCACCTATACCGCACCTTCCGTGCAGCGTCAAGCCGCCCGGTGGTGAGCCGAGCGGCTGAGTTTGGAAATGACCACCCATAAGGGGAGTGTCAGGAAGTCAATTACCACATTTCAGGCGAGCCGGTTGCTGATTTAGCAGCCTCTCGCCCCGCTGTTCTACTCTGTGAAGAGTTGCGCTAACGCGCCGCAGTAAAGACTATGGACTGGTCTTCGACTTCCTGTACCGGAAGATTTTCCAGGTGCGCTTGGTTGTGTATTTCCCAAACAGATATTGCACCGGCCAGTTTCGTCGCGTCGGAGACAAGAGATATTGAAGGAGCGAGCGTACCCTTCGAGACGGAAGTGTCCGTCGTAGAACGGCTTGCGGCGTTCGACCAAACACCTATGGCCGCCGCAATGAGCGCTGCGGCGGACACTGCTATCAGCGTGCGCATGGAATTCTCCTACCCGTGCAAGCGGAAGTTGCCTCAACGTTCTCATACTTTCGTATAAGAAAAAAGGTAGTGATCCTTACCCATGGCAACTTTTAATTGCACACGTAATACTTGTGAATACTTGTGACGTTGAACCCGGGTTTGAGTGCCGAGGCCGTTCGGCCCACAAACCCAATACTCAAGGCTTTTTATCGGCCCGTAGCACGGATTGAGCGCAGCGAAATCCGGGATCTCGACTCTCCCGCCTGTGGCTGGCGCTCATGCGGGTTACGGTTCCCCTACGTGCCCCCCCCGCTGCGACGCTGCGCCCCGTGGCGGAATTGGGGGGAGGCCCATATTCTGGTATACGAGACACACAGCCTGGCATGCCAGGAACAAGAACGATCCAGGGAAAGGAAATGGCCAGCACCACCGCCGCCGCGGCGCCCGCCCGCGCGACCGCCTCCGAAGCCACCCGCTGGGGCCAGCTCGTCTTCGGCATCATCTGCATGGTGATGATCGCCAACCTGCAATACGGCTGGACGCTTTTTGTCAATCCGATCGACCAGAAATATCACTGGGGGCGCGCCGCCATTCAGGTCGCCTTCACCATCTTCGTTCTTACCGAAACATGGCTGGTGCCGATCGAAGGCTACCTCATCGACAAGTTCGGCCCGCGCATCATGGTGTTCGCCAGCGGCATCCTTGTCGGCCTCGCCTGGGTGATGAACGCCTACGCGAACTCGCTCTTTACTCTTTATCTTGCGGCCGCCATCGGCGGCATCGGCGCGGGCGTCATCTACGGCGGCTGCGTCGGCAATGCGCTCAAATGGTTCCCGGACCGGCGCGGGCTCGCGGCGGGCCTCACCGCAGCGGGCTTCGGCGCGGGCTCGGCACTCACCGTCATCCCCATCGCCAATATGATCGTCTCGCACGGCTACGAGGCGGCGTTTTTCTGGTTCGGCATCGGCCAGGGGGTGATCGTGCTGATCTTTGCGCTTTTCGTGCGCGCGCCCGAGGCCGGCGAGGCGCCCGCCCCGAGCGCGCCCACGGTGCAGCAGACGCGCCGCGACTACGGCCCCGCCGAGGTGCTGCGCACGGCGCCGTTCTGGGTGATGTACGCGATGTTCGTCATGGTCGGCACCGGCGGCCTCATGGCCACCGCCCAGCTCGCCCCCATCGCGCGCGATTTCAAGATCGACACGGTGCCGGTGTCGATCCTGGGGCTCACGCTTCCGGCGCTCACCTTCGCGCTCTCCATCGACCGCGTGCTCAACGGGCTCACGCGCCCCTTCTTCGGCTGGGTCTCCGACCAGATCGGCCGCGAGAACACGATGTTTCTTGCCTTTCTGGCCGAGGGCATCGGCATCTATGTCCTGCTGCTCTATGCGAGCCACCCGTTCCTGTTCGTGATCCTCTCCGGCATCGTGTTCTTCGCCTGGGGCGAGATCTACTCGCTCTTTCCCGCCACCTGCACCGACCTCTACGGGCGGAAATTCGCCACCACGAACTACGGCATGCTGTACACGGCCAAAGGCACCGCGGCGCTGCTCGTGCCGCTTGCCAACGTGCTCTACGACGCGAGCGGCAAGAGCTGGACCGCCGTGTTCATCGTCGCCGCGATCCTCAACATCATCGCCGCGGTCATGGCCATTGCCGTGCTGCGCCCGCTGCGCAGGCGCCACATGGCGCAGCCGTGAGCCGTGAGCCGCGGCGCGGCTCTGCTTATCCCGGCAACGCCAGCAAGGATTGCAGGTCGTATGCGGCAAGCATCGGGAACACCGCAGCGGTGATAGCAAAGCCGAGAAGGCTGAACAGCACGACCGCAACAAGGTCCGGCGAGATCGTCACGGGAACGCGCCGGATGACAAGGACATTGGACATGTGCGTCTCCCTTCGGTCCTCCGGCTGCAGTTCTAGCCGCGCGGCATGCGCAGCAGTGTGAAGGGGCTCACACGCGCGATGCGCTTGTTGCCGCCAGCGGCCCGTAGTGGCATAATGTATACCAGATGAGCCGCCGTCCCGCTGCCAGTGCGCGTCCCCCTGATCCCGTCCCTGCACAGGCGGGAGCGGCTGCCCCTCGCCTCGCCCCCATCGCCAGCATCGAAAGCTACAAGAGCCGCGCCTATACGGCGCTCAAGGACGCCATCGTGGCGATGGATATCTACCGCAGCCGCGCCGACATCCGCCTCGACGAGCGCCGCCTCGCCTCCGACTTCGGCATAAGCCGCACGCCGGTGCGCGAGGCCATGGCGCAGCTCGAGCGCGAGGGGTTCGTGCGCGCGGTGCCCCGGCGCGGCATCTACATCGTGCGCAAGACCAAGAAAGAAGTCATCGAGATGATCACCGCCTGGGCGGCGCTTGAGGGCATGGCCGCCCGGCTTATCACGCAAAACGCACCGGAAGCGGAAATTGCCTCGTTGCGCAAGATGTTCGCGCGTTTCGAGAACGGCGGCGTGCATGCCAAGCTCGATGAATATTCCGAGGTGAACATCGAGTTTCACCAGGCCATCATCCGGATGAGCAACAACGGCGTGCTGATCTCGCTCGCCGAGAATCTGTTCACCCACATGCGCATGATCCGGCGCCGGACGATCGGCGAGCAGGACCGCGCGGATCGCTCCATTCGCGATCACATGAGCATCATCGAGGCGCTCGAGAAGCGCGACACCCGGCGCGCCGAGGAGCTCGTGCGCGACCACGCGCTCGGGCTCGCCGAGCACGTGAAGAAATACGCCGATTACCTGGACTAGCTGAACGAAGGCATCGGATCGCAAGCACGTCCGGGCACAAATAAATCAGGGAATGTCCCATGTCCGATACAGCAATTCAGGCGAAGGCCGCACCCGCCATCGCCCCCGAACCTGAGCAGGAGCAAACCGATGGCTTTCATCTTGTGATCGATGCGCTCAAGCTTAACGGCATCAACACGGTCTATGGCGTTCCGGGCATTCCGATCACCGATCTCGGCCGCAAGATGCAGGCCGCCGGCATGCGCGTGCTTTCGTTCCGGCACGAGCAGAACGCCGGCAATGCCGCCGCCATCGCTGGGTTTCTGACCAAAAAGCCAGGCATTTGCCTGACCGTATCCGCGCCCGGCTTTCTCAACGGCCTCACCGCACTCGCTAATGCCACCACCAACTGCTTTCCGATGATCCTGATCAGCGGCTCGTCCGAGCGCGAGATCGTCGACCTGCAGCAGGGCGACTATGAGGAAATGGACCAGCTCGCCATCGCCAAGCCACTGTGCAAGGCGGCGTTCCGGGTGTTGCATGCGGCCGACATCGGCATCGGGGTGGCGCGCGCCATCCGCGCGGCTGTCTCAGGGCGCCCCGGCGGCGTCTATCTTGACTTCCCGGCCAAACTGTTCGCGCAGGTGATCGACGCACATGCCGGAGCGAAGTCTCTGGTGAAGGTGATCGATCCGGCGCCCGCACAGATTCCCGCTCCCGACGCGGTGAAGCGCGCGCTCGATGTGCTCAAGAGCGCCAGGCGGCCGCTCATCATTCTCGGCAAAGGCGCGGCCTACGCCCAGGCCGACGATGCAATCCGTGCGCTCGTGGAGAAGACCGGGATTCCGTTTTTGCCCATGAGCATGGCGAAGGGCTTGTTGCCAGACAGCCATCCGCTCTCGGCTGGGGCCGCACGTTCCACAGTGCTCAAGGACTCCGATGTGGTGATGCTCATCGGTGCGCGGCTCAACTGGCTGCTGTCGCACGGTAAAGGCAAGACCTGGGGCGAGCTCGGGTCGAAGAAATTCATTCAGATCGACATCGATCCCAAGGAGATGGACAGCAACGTCGCGATCGCCGCCCCCGTGGTGGGCGATATCGGCTCGTGCGTGTCCGCGCTGCTCGACGGTATTGGCGGGAAATGGCCCGCGGCGCCAGCCGAATGGATCAATGCGGTCAAGGCGAAGAAGGAAGCCAACATTGCCAAGATGGCGCCGCGGCTGATGAAGAACTCGGCGCCCATGGACTTCCACAGCGCGCTCGGTGCGCTGCGCACGGTCATCAAGGAGCGCCCGGATGCGATCCTGGTCAACGAGGGTGCCAACACGCTCGACCTCGCGCGCGGCATCATCGACATGTATCAGCCGCGCAAGCGCCTCGACGTGGGCACCTGGGGCATCATGGGCATCGGCATGGGATTTGCGGTTGCCGCCGTCGTCGAGACCGGCAAGCGCGTGCTCGCTGTCGTTGGCGACAGCGCCTTCGGTTTCTCCGGCATGGAGGTGGAAACGATCTGCCGGTACAGGCTTCCGGTCTGCGTCGTCGTATTCAACAACAACGGCATCTATCGCGGGACCGACGTCAATCCGGGCGACGGGCCTGACGTCGCGACGACGGTTTTCGTCAAAGACGCTCGGTACGAGAAGCTGATGGAGGCCTTCGGTGGCATCGGCGTACATGTCACGACTCCCGACGAGCTCAAGCGCGCGGTCGGCGAGGCAATGGATTCGGGCAAGCCAACTCTGGTGAATGCGGCCATCGATCCCGCGGCCGGCAGCGAGAGCGGCAATATCGGCAAGCTCAATCCGCAGAGCGCGATCCGCAAGCAAATAAGGCCTGGCGTTTTCGATTGAACTCTTAGAGGAACCAATGAGAAAGCAACCTAAGCCCAGGGCGAAGGCTCGCTCCAAAGCCAAAAGCCTGGTGAAGACGATCGTTAAACTGAAAGGCAGAAAACACGCTCCACAGAAAGTCGTGGCGAGCGGTTTGGTCAAGCCATCCACCAGGCCCTGGGGTCGGGGGGGCAAGGCGCTCGAGGGCGTGCGCATTCTCGACTTCACGCACGTGCAGTCCGGCCCCACCTGCACGCAGCTCCTTGGCTACATGGGCGCCGATGTCATCAAGATCGAACGGCCGGGTGTGGGCGACATCACGCGCGGGCAATTGCGCGACGTCAAAGGCGCCGACAGCCTCTATTTCACGATGCTCAATGGCAACAAACGATCCATAACCATCGATTCCAAGCACCCGAAGGGAAAGGAGATTCTCGAGCGGTTGATCCGGCATTGCGACGTGCTGGTCGAGAATTTCGCCCCCGGCGCGCTCGACCGCATGGGGTTAACCTGGGACTACATCCACAAGACCAATCCGCGCATGATCGTGGCTTCGGTGAAAGGATTCGGCCCAGGCCCGTATGAGGACTGCAAAGTCTATGAGAATGTGGCCCAGTGTGCGGGAGGCTCTGCTTCGACCACCGGCTTCCGCGATGGCCCGCCGCTTGTGACCGGCGCGCAGATCGGGGACTCAGGGACGGGGTTGCACCTCGCATTCGGCATCGTCAGCGCGCTTTACCAGCGCGTGCGCACCGGCCGCGGCCAGCGCGTCTTCGCCGCCATGCAGGACGGTGTGCTCAATCTCGCGCGCGTAAAACTGCGCGATCAGCAGCGGCTCAAGCATGGGCCGCTGACCGAATACAGCCAGTATGGCGAGGGCATTCCGTTCGGGGAGGCGGTGCCGCGCGCAGGCAATGATTCGGGCGGCGGCCAGCCCGGTTGGATTCTCAAATGCAAAGGGTGGGAGACCGACCCGGATGCGTACGTCTATTTCATCACGCAGGCGCCGGTCTGGGAAAAGATCTGCGATCTGATTGGCAAGCCTGACTGGAAAACCGATCCCGATTACGCCGCCCCACCGGCACGGCTGCCGCGGCTGCGCCACATCTTCAACACCATCGAGCAGTGGACCATGACCAAAACCAAGTTCGAGGTCATGAATACCTGCAATCCACTCGATATTCCCGTTGGCCCCATCCTGTCGATGAAGGAGATCGCCGAGGAACCCTCACTGCGCCAGACCGGCACTGTGGTGGAAGTCGATCATCCCACACGCGGCAAATATCTGACCGTGGGCAATCCGGTCAAAATGTCGGACTCGATTACGGAAGTGCGGCGCTCGCCGCTTCTGGGCGAGCACACCGAGGAGATCCTGCGCAAGGAGCTCGGCTATAGCGAGAGGGAGGTGGCAGAGATCAAGTCATCCGGAGCGGTCACTGCACCTGCGAAAGCCGCACGGGCTGAGGCGGCGTGAATGCGTATTGTGGTGCATGGGCAGCAGGCGTTCGGCAAGGCTGTGCTGGAGGCGCTGCTCAAGCGCGGAGACGAGGTAATCGGCGTTTATGTCGCGCCGGAAAAACCTGGCGCGAAGCCAGATCCGCTGAAGGAAGCAGCACTGGCCGCCAAGCTTCCGGTCCATCAGCCCGCATCCTATCGCAATCCGGAAGTGTGGGAGCAGTTCAAGGCGCTCAAGCCCGACCTCCAGGTGATGGCCTTCGTGACCCTGTTCGTGCCCGAGGAGTTTCTAAACGTTCCGTCGAAGGGATCTATCCAATATCACCCCTCGCTCCTGCCGAAGTACCGGGGCCCGAGCGCGATTAATTGGCCGATCATCAAGGGCGAGAGTGAAACGGGCCTGTCGATCTTCTGGCCCGATAACGGGCTCGATACCGGAGACGTGCTTTTGCAGAAAAAAACACAAATCGGGCCGCAGGACACGCTGGGGAGCGTCTATTTCGATCGGCTGTTTCCGATGGGCGTCGACGCGACGCTGGAATCGGTGGACCTCGTCAAACGCGGCAAAGCTCCAAGAATCAAGCAGGACGAGTCGCAGGCGACGTACGAGGGCCGCTGCGGTCCGGACAACGCGCGCATCGACTGGGGCAAACCATGGAAACAGATCGATCGGCTGATCCGTGGCTGCAATCCGGCTCCCGGCGCATGGACGAGCCTCCAAGGCAAGACCGTGAAGATATTCGAGGGGAAGCCCCTGCCTGCCAAGGATCCGAAGGGCATCGGCGGCAAGATGGGCGAGATCGTCGAAGTGACCCCGTCGGGCTTCACGGTCGTGTGCGCTGACGGGCGCGTGCAGGTTTCGCGCGTGCAAGCCGAAGGTCCGAAAATCGCGGCCGGCGATTTTGCCGGCCAGGCAAGGCTCACTCCCGGCATGAGGCTCGCATGAATCCCTCCTCTGCTACGGCGGCGAAAGTCGCCCCGCTCGCTTCCCAACACGCCGCACCCAAGTCGGACATCGAGATCGCGCAGGCGGCCAAGCTGCGCCCCATCCTCGAGGTTGCGCGCGAGCGTCTCGGCATTTCGCCTGAGAACCTCGAGCCCTATGGCCACCACAAGGCCAAGGTGTCGATGGAGTTCATCAAGTCGCTCAAAAACAGGCCGAACGGCAAGCTCATCCTGGTCTCCGCGATAACGCCCACGCCTGCCGGCGAGGGCAAGACCACTACGACCGTGGGACTGACCGACGCGCTCAATCATATCGGCAAAAAGGCGATGCTGTGCATCCGCGAGCCGAGCCTTGGACCCTGCTTCGGCATGAAGGGAGGTGCGGCGGGCGGCGGCTATGCGCAGGTGGTGCCAATGGAGGACATCAACCTCCATTTCACCGGCGACCTGCACGCGATCGGCACGGCGAACAATCTGCTCGCCGCGATGATCGACAATCACATCTACTGGGGCAACGCGCTCGCCATCGATTCGCGCCGCATCACCTGGCGGCGCGCCATCGACATGAACGATCGCTCGCTGCGCGAGATTGTCACCTCCTTGGGCGGCGTCGCCAACGGATATCCGCGCGAGGCGGGGTTCGACATCACGGTCGCATCCGAGGTGATGGCGATCTTCTGTCTTGCCACCGACTTCGATGATCTGAAACGGCGGCTGTCGAATATCGTCATTGGCTATACGCGGGACCGCAAGCCGGTGCGCGCGAGCGAGCTCAACGCTCATGGCGCGATGGCGGCGCTGTTGAAGGATGCACTGGCGCCCAATCTGGTGCAGACGCTCGAAGGCACGCCCGCGTTCGTGCATGGCGGGCCGTTTGCCAACATCGCGCACGGATGCAATTCCGTGCTCGCCACCACTACGGCCCTTAAGCTCGCCGACTATGTGGTGACCGAGTGCGGGTTTGGAGCCGATCTCGGCGGGGAAAAATTTCTCGACATCAAGTGCCGCAAGACCGGGCTGGCGCCGCATTGCGCCGTGCTGGTCGCCACTATCCGCGCGCTGAAGATGCACGGCGGTGTTAAAAAGGAAGACCTCAAGGCTGAGAATTTGAAGGCGCTCGAACTGGGAATGGCGAACCTGACACGGCATGTGGAAAATGTGCAAAAGTTCGGGCTCGTGCCGGTGGTCTCGATTAATCGGTTCAGCGCGGACACGGATGCTGAGATCGCGCTGGTGAAGAGTGCCTGCGCCAGGCTCGGCGTCGAGGCACTTATGGCCGACCACTGGGCCGAGGGAGGCAAAGGCGCCTCCGACGTCGCGCGCGCTGTGGTGAAAATCGCCGACAGCGGCAAGAGCAAGCTCAAGCTGCTTTATCCGGATGACATGCCGCTCTTTGAGAAAATCCGCACGATTGCCAGGGAGATCTATCGCTCCAAGGACATCGCGGCGGAGCGGCCCGTGCGCGAGCAGCTCACCCAATTCGAGCAGATGGGTTACGGCAATCTCCCCGTCTGCATCGCCAAAACCCAATACAGCTTCTCGACGAATGCCGACGTGAAGGGCGCTCCGACCGATCACGTCATCCCGGTGCGGGAAGTGCGGCTTTCCGCCGGCGCCGAGTTCGTGGTGGCGATCTGCGGGGAGATCATGACCATGCCGGGGCTGCCGAAGGTGCCAGCGGCCAACCATATCAATCTTGGCAAAGACGGGCGGATCGTGGGATTGTTCTGAGGAGGTTCCGCAGGGTGGGCAAAAGCGCGCCCGAGCAGATTTGTATCGGCCATGTGAGCGTGATCGCGCGCGCCGTGCCCACGCGGTCAGGCGTTGATGGCGCGCACGGCGTGCAAAAGCATGCCGTTGCGCACCCTATGGTTTTGTGCCCATGAGCGTGGTGGAGAGTAGTAGAGCGGCAAGCGGCCGCCGCCGTCCCTCGCGCACGCCCAAGGGCCGACAGGTCGACCCCAAGGCGCTCGATGAGGTCCGCGCACTTCTTGTCAATCGCGAGCGGCGACGCGATCTGCTCATCGAGCACCTGCATCTCATTCAGGACAAATACGGATGCCTTTCGGCTGCGCATCTTGTGGCGCTCGCGCATGAGATGCGTCTTGCACTCGCTGAGGTGTACGAAGTTGCAACCTTCTACGCGCACTTCGACGTCGTGAAAGAAGGCGACCAGGCGCCCGCGCCCATTACCGTGCGCGTCTGCGATTCTCTCTCCTGCGCTATGGCCGGTGCCGAGCATCTCCTGCACGAGCTGCCGAGCAGGCTCGAGCCGAACGTCCGCGTCATTCGCGCGCCCTGCATGGGAGGCTGTGACCGCGCGCCGGTCTGCGCGATCGGGCACGTGCAAGTGCTGCATGCAACCATGGAACGCATTGCGGCAGCAGTGGTGCAGCCACCCTATGGGCGTTCGCATCCCACTCAGAATGCTTTCGAGGCGTATCGCGGCACCGGCGGTTACCGGCTCCTGCAAGCCTGTCAATCAGGAGCACGCACGCGCGAAGAGATCATTCGGCTGGTGAGCGATGCGGGGCTGCGTGGCCTCGGCGGCGCGGGCTTTCCAACCGGCCGCAAGTGGGCGCTGGTGCGCGCCGAACCTGCGCCGCGGCTCGTGGCGGTGAACGCCGACGAAGGCGAGCCCGGTACGTTCAAGGACCGCTATTATCTCGAGCGCGATCCTCACCGCTTCATCGAAGGCATGCTGATTGCGGCCTGGGTGGTGGAGGCGCAGGACGTCTATCTCTACATCCGCGACGAGTATTCCGAGCTGCGGCTCATGCTCGTCGATGAGATTGCAAAGGTGGTCAATGCCGGCATTGCAGGCGGAATTCGGATTCATCTGCGCCGCGGCGCCGGTGCGTATATCTGCGGCGAAGAATCCGCGATGATCGAATCCATCGAAGGCAAGCGCGGACTGCCGCGCCATCGGCCCCCTTACGTCGCCCAGGTCGGCCTCTTTGGCCGGCCGACGCTCGAGCAGAACGTGGAGACGCTCTACTGGGTGCGCGATATCGTCGAGAGGGGGCCCGACTGGTTCACCTCCCACGGCCGTCGCGAACGCAAGGGCCTGCGCAGTTTCTCGGTTTCAGGCCGCGTCAAGAAACCAGGCGTAGTGCTCGCGCCCGCAGGAGTCTCTGCCAGGGAGCTGATCGAGGAATATTGCCGGGGCATGGCTGATGGCCACACGTTCAAAGCGTATCTGCCGGGTGGCGCTTCGGGCGGCATCCTCCCGGCCAACATGGCCGACCTGCCGCTCGATTTTGGAACTCTCGAGCCCTACGGCTGCTTCGTGGGCTCGCATGCAGTGGTAATCCTCTCGGACAAGGATGATATGAAAGCGGTGGCGCTCAACCTCATGCGCTTCTTCGAGGATGAGAGCTGCGGCCAATGCACGCCCTGTCGTGTCGGCACCGAAAAAGCGGTCAAGCTCATGGCCAATGCACCGTGGGACCAGCATCTGCTCAATGAGCTCTCGGCAGCGATGCGAGACGCGTCGATCTGCGGTCTCGGTCAGGCGGCGCCCAATCCGCTGACCTGTGTGATAAAATATTTTCCCGAGGATTTAGCAACGCCTCTCGGGACGTGGTGATGAAGAAATGAGCGACGAAAAAGCGCCGGCACCGTTGGGCTACGGTCATGATAAGAGAGGGGCCGCCATGGGCGACGCGGTTGCGCAGCCCTCTCAGTTCGGTCCGATTGCAAATAAAGATGCGGATAATCTAATTCGCTTCACGCTCGACGGGAGCGAGGTCGAGGCGCGCGGGGGCGAGACGATTTATCAGATCGCGCGACGGCTCGGCATCGAGCTGCCACGCCTGTGCTATTCGCCCGAGCCCGGATACCGCCCCGACGGCAACTGCCGCGCCTGCATGGTGGAGATCGAGGGCGAGCGCGTGCTTGCAGCAAGCTGCATTCGCACCCCGACGCCCGGCATGAAAGTACATACCTGGACGGAGCGCGCGACGACAGCGCGCCGGATGGTCATTGAGCTCCTGCTCGCCGATCAGCCCGCGCGCGAGATCGCGCACGACCCGGCGTCTCATTTCTGGCGCACGGCCGACGGGCAGCACGTTGCGATGAGCCGCTTCCCCCGCCGCAGCGCACCCGTGTCCGACCGCAGCCACCCGGCGATGGCCGTCAATCTCGATGCCTGCATCCAGTGCACGTTGTGCGTCCGCGCCTGCCGCGAAGTGCAAGTGAACGACGTTATCGGCATGGCCGGGCGCGCTTTTGCCGAAAAGATCGTATTCGATTTCGACGATCCCATGGGGGCGTCGACCTGCGTTGCCTGCGGCGAATGCGTGCAGGCCTGCCCCACCGGTGCGCTGATGCCGGCGACGCTCGTCGACGAGGCGAATGTGCGCACTCACTTTGCCGATCGCGAGGTGCAGAGCGTTTGTCCCTACTGTGGGGTCGGCTGCCAGCTCACCTATCACATCAAGGATGACAAGCTCTTGTATGTAAGCGGGCGAAACGGGCCATCGAATCAGAAACGGCTGTGCGTTAAGGGCCGCTTCGGATTCGATTACGTGAGTCATCCGCATCGCTTGCGGCAGCCGCTCATCCGCAAGGACGGGGTGCCCAAGAATGCTCATGACCTCGTTGATCCGGCAAACCCATGGACCCACTTCCGCCCCGCCAGCTGGGAGGAGGCGCTCGATCGCGCGGCATCAGGGCTCAAGACAATCCGCGACCGGGACGGTTCGCGCGCGCTCGCCGGCTTTGGCTCCGCCAAGGGCACCAACGAAGAAGCTTATCTTTTTCAGAAGCTGGTGCGCGCCGGCTTCGGCACCAACAACGTCGATCACTGCACGCGTCTGTGCCACGCCTCTTCGGTCGCGGCGCTGCTCGAGACCATCGGCTCCGCAGCGGTCACGGCCACATTCAACGAGTGCAAGAACTCCGACGTCATTATCGTCATTGGCGCCAATCCCGTGGAAAATCATCCGGTCGCCGCCACGTTCTTCAAGCAGGCGGCCAAGCGCGGCGCGCAACTTATCGTAATGGATCCGCGTGGCCAGGCGCTCAAGCGCCATGCGACGCATATGCTGCAGTTCAAGCCGGGCACCGACGTTGCCATGCTTAATGGCATTCTCAATGCCATCGTCACGGAGAAGCTCTACGATCGCCAGTATGTCGAGGCGCAGACCTCAAACTTCGCGGCGTTCGCAGAGCACATCAAGGATTTTACGCCCGATGAGATGGCTCCCATTTGCGGCATTCCGGCGGAAACGCTCCGTGCCGTTGCGCGCGCCTACGCGCGCGCGCGCTCCGCGATCATCTTCTGGGGCATGGGCGTGTCCCAGCACGTACATGGCACGGACAATGCGCGATGCCTGATCGCGCTTGCGCTGATCTGTGGCCAGATCGGCCGGCCCGGTACGGGTCTCCATCCCTTGCGCGGGCAGAATAACGTGCAGGGCGCGTCCGACGCCGGTCTCATTCCGATGTTTTTCCCAGACTACCGGGCGGTGGACAATCCAGAAATCCGGGCGCGCGTGGAAAAAGTGTGGAACGCGCGGCTTGATCCCAAGCGCGGGCTGACGGTCGTCGAGATCATGCACGCGATCCATGCCGATGTGATCAAGGGCATGTACATCATGGGCGAGAATCCGGCGATGTCCGACCCCGACCTCAACCACGCGCGCGCGGCGCTCGCGCACCTTGAGCATCTCGTCGTGCAGGATTTGTTTGTTACGGAAACGGCGTTCCACGCCGACGTGATCCTCCCCGCCTCCGCCTGGCCCGAGAAAGATGGCACCGTGACCAACACCAATCGCCAGGTGCAGATGGGCCGCCGGGCTTTGCCTCTGCCTGGCGAGGCGAAGGTTGACTGGTGGATCATCCAGGAGATCGCGCGCCGAATTGGCTTGCCCTGGAATTATCAGCATGTGAGCGAGGTCTATACCGAGATGGCGTCACTGATGCCCGCTCTTGATAACATTTCCTGGGAGCGCGTCGAGCGTGATAGCGCGGTGACGTATCCGTCGGATGCTCCGGACAAACCCGGCCACGCCGTTGTGTTCGGCGATCGCTTCCCGACCCAGGACGGACGCGGAAAGCTTGTGCCGGCGGCGATCAGCCCGCCCGACGAACGTCCGGATACCGAATTCTCCTTCGTGCTCTCAACTGGACGCCAGCTCGAACATTGGCACACGGGAGCCATGACACGGCGTGCCTCCATGCTCGATGCGCTCGAGCCCGGCGCCGTCGCGTATCTCTCCCGCGGCAACCTCCAGAGGCTCGGCGTGAGCCCCGGCGATCTCGTGCGCGTAACGACGCGGCGCGGCAGCATCGAGCTTGCCGCGCGACAGGATGATGCGATTCCGGACGGCGTCATATTCATTCCGTTCGCGTTTGTTGAGGCCGCGGCCAATCTCCTCACCAATCCTGCCCTCGATCCGTTCGGCAAGATCCCCGAGTTCAAATACTGCGCCGCGAAGGTCGAACCCGTGCAGGCGCCCGTCCCCGTCGCCGCGGAGTAGCGAGCTCTCTGCACGTTTTGCCCCGCAAAAGCGGAGCATTTTGTATCCGCCCTCAGCTCGCCAACTCCCGTGAGACTGGATCGGCCACTTGCGCCGACAATGACACTTCAGAGATGCGCTGCTAAGCTCCGCGGCCAAGAGCACGCAAAAACGGCACCTGGGGAGGAAAATCATGCCGCAACGAAAATCGCTCAACGTCAACGGCAAAGCTGTCCAGATCACCATCGATGATCCGGAAATGCCGCTGCTGTACGCCCTGCGCGACAATCTTGGACTGCATGGCCCACGTTTTGGATGCGGATTGGCGCAATGCGGCGCCTGCACGGTGCATATCGACAGCAAGGCGGTGCGCTCCTGCGTTACTCCTCTGTCGCGCCTGACCGCCCAGCAAAAGATCGTCACGCTCGAAGGTCTCGGCACTCCCCAAAAGCCGCATCCGGTGCAGCGCGCCTTTATCGAGGAGCAGGCGGCGCAGTGCGGCTACTGCATTAACGGCATGATCATGGAATCGGCGGCATTCCTCGCCACCAACAAGAAGCCCACCGAGGCGCAGGTGAAGGAGGCGCTTGCGAACAACCTCTGCCGTTGCGGGACACATGCCCGCATTGTCAAAGCCGTGATGCGCGCGGCGCAAGCGTGAGGGAGGGGACGATGAACATGCAGACGACTCGGCGCGAAGTGCTCAAGAGCGGTGGTGCGCTCATCGTGAGCTTCTCGCTTTCTGGTGCATTAGATCAGTCGCTGGCGCAAAACGCGCCGGCAAAGCCGGTTGCACTGACGGAGGTGGATTCCTTCCTCATCATCGATCCCCAAGGCATGGTCACCGTCTATTCCGGCAAGGTCGATCTCGGCACGGGCGTGGCAACGGCACTCCCGCAAATCGTCGCCGAGGAGCTCGATGTGCCACTTACGGCGGTCAGTCTCGTGCAGGGCGACACGGCGCTTACGCCGGACCAGGGCAAGACATGGGGCAGCCTGTCCATACAGGTTGGGGGCATGCAGCTGCGCAACGCCGCCGCAACGGCAAAAGCCGCGCTCGTCGAAGAGGGAGCCAAGCGTCTGAACGCGAAAAAAGAAGATCTGAGGGTTACGGACGGCGTGATCAGCACCGGCAATAAACGGGTGACCTATGGCGAGCTCATTGGCAACAAATCGTTCAATCTTAAACTCGATCATACGAAACCCGCCGCGGCCAAGGATGCGAAGGATTACAAGATCGTCGGGAAGCCGGTACCGCGACTCGACATTCCGGCGAAGATCTTTGGCCAGTTCACCTATATGCAGGATTTCCGCGTCCCTGGCATGCTGCATGGACGCGTGGTCCGCCCCCCGGCATTCGGGGCCAATCTCGAGAACGTCGACGAGGGCTCGCTCAAGGACATCCCTGGCATCGTCAAGGTCGTACGGCAGGGTAACTTTCTCGGCGTCGTCGCGGAAAGTGAGTGGAGTGCGATCAGAGCGTCGAAAGGACTCAAGACATCTTGGTCAAAATCGGAGACGCTGCCGGATGCCGACAAACTCTGGGAGCATGTGCGCGAGAGCAAGGTTGTTAAGGAAGAAGTGACAAGCAATGTGGGCAACCCGAGCGAGGCGCTCGAGAAAGACGGTGCCAAGCTCGTGAAGGCGACCTACGACTTCGCCATCCATACCCACGGTTCGATCGGGCCCTCCTGCGCAATCGCGGAGTTCAAGGAAGGAAAACTGACCTCGTGGTCGGCATCGCAGGCAACTCATGATCTGCGAAAGCAGCTTGCGACCATGTTCGCGATGCCGGCCGAGAATGTACATTGTGTCTATATCGAGGGCTCGGGCTGCTACGGGCGCAACGGGCACGAGGACGCGGCGGCGGATGCGGCGCTGCTTGCCAAGGCGGTGGGCCGGCCAGTGCGCGTGCAATGGATGCGCGAGGACGAGCACGGGTGGGACCCGAAGGGACCGCCCACTCTGATCGACCTCCGCGCCGCGCTCGATGAGTCCGGCAATATCCAGGCCTGGGAATCGGAATTCTTCATTCCCCAACAGACCGCCGGCAGCTTCAACGTTCAGCTGATTGCGGCAACGCTTTCCGGCATGCCCGCGGGCAATGATATAGCGCCGGGGAATATCTTTCAGAACTCGGCGATCCCTTACAAATTCGCCAACGTGAAGACGGTCTGCCGAAGGCTCGAGACGACGCCGTTCCGGCCCTCATGGATCCGCACGCCCGGCCGCATGCAGAACACCTATGCGAATGAGTGCTTCATGGACGAGCTCGCAGCGGCAGCGGACGCCGATCCGGTGGAGTTCCGTCTCAAATATCTCGACCCGGCGGACAAGCGTGGCATCGAGGTGCTCAATCGGGTCGCCGCGCTCGCCAAGTGGGAGAAGCACGCTTCTGGCAAGCGCGAGCAGAGCGGCGATGTGGCGAGCGGCCGCGGGGTTTCCTATTGCAAATACGAGCTTGTGCGCACCTACATCGCGGCAGTCGCGGACGTGGAGGTGAAGCGCTCGACCGGCGATATCCGTGTGACCAAATTCTACGTGGCGCACGATTGCGGCCAGATCATCAACCCGGACGGGCTGAAAAACCAGCTCGACGGCAACGTCATCCAGACCATCAGCCGCACGCTCATCGAGGAGCTGAAATTCGACCGCGCCATGGTGACGAGCCTGGATTGGGACAGCTATCCGATCCTGCGCTTTCCGGAGATTCCGGAGATCGTGTACGACCTTATCGACCGTCCCAACGAGAAACCGTGGGGAGCGGGCGAGCCCGCGGCAGCCGTCGTTCCTTGCGCGATCTCCAATGCGGTGTTCGATGCGATCGGTGTGCGGCTGCGCTCCGTGCCGTACACGCCTGAGAAGGTGCTCGCCGCCATGAAAGGCTCGGCGTGAGGAATCCCTCCCCCGCAGGGGGAGGGTCGCCGCCGAAGGCGGCCGGGTGTGGGCCTGCGATTCGGCACGACTGGACGCCAGTCGAGGTGGGCGCGTTGTTCGCGCTGCCCTTCCCCGAGTTGATCTTCCGCGCTCAAACCGTGCACCGGGAGCATTTCGATCCACGGCAGGTGCAGATTTCCACCTTGCTCTCCATCAAGACCGGCGGCTGTCCCGAAGACTGCGCCTACTGTCCGCAAAGCGCGCGCTATGCGACGGGCGTGCGCGCCGAGAAGCTCATGCCCGTCGATGCCGTCGTCGCTGAAGCGCGTGCCGCGAAAAACGCGGGCGCAAGCCGCTTCTGCATGGGCGCGGCCTGGCGCGAGCCCAAGGCGCGCGATCTCGATCGTGTCTGCGAAATGGTATCTCAGGTCAAAGCCCTCGGCCTCGAGACATGCGCCACGCTCGGCATGCTCACTCGAGGGCAGGCGCAACAACTCAAAGCCGCCGGTCTCGATTACTACAACCATAACCTCGATACCTCGCCCGAATATTACGGCAGTATCATCAGCACCCGGACCTATCGCGACCGGCTGGAAACGCTCGAGCGCGTGCGCGAGGAGGGCATTGCGGTGTGTTGCGGCGGGATCATCGGCATGGGCGAGGATGCGCAGGACCGCATCGGGCTGATCGTCACACTTGCGAACCTGCAACCGCATCCCGAGAGTGTGCCCATCAACTTGCTGGTGAAGGTCGCGGGCACTCCCTTGGCCGATGCCGATGCCATCGAGCCGCTGGTTTTCGTTCGCACCATCGCGGTTGCGCGCATCACCATGCCAAAATCCGTCGTACGGCTCTCCGCCGGACGCGAGGACATGAGCGAGGAGACGCAGGCGCTTTGTTTTCTCGCCGGCGCAAATTCGATCTTCTACGGACCGAAGCTTCTCACGACACCCAATCCGGGGTGCGATCGCGATGCGCTCCTGTTCGAGAAGCTCGGCCTTGCACCGATCCGCTAAAGCTCGGCACAACGCTCCACTTTCGTGCTAACCTTGCCTTATGAGCACGCCTTCCGACCGGGCCCGTATCGCGGACAGCAGAGAGCGCGAGCCGCACCGCGGCGAGCCGAGCCCCTTGACCCGCTTCTTCGGCGGTCCGCCGCTTTCGGTGGTTTTCCGCCTCGCGCTCCTTTCCATCATCATCGGCGTGATCCTCGAAGTGCTGGGGCTTGATCCGCTTCATCTCATGGAAAGCCTGCGCACTCTCGTGCTGCGCATCTGGGACATGGGTTTTGACGCCGTGCGCTGGATGTGGCGCTATCTTGTCCTCGGCGCCGCCGTGGTGGTGCCGGTATGGCTTCTGCTCCGACTGGCTCACGCCGCAAAGGGACGGTAGATCGGCGCTCGCACGCGCTGATACGCGCGGCGCGAGCCCTGATTCGGGCTGAATTTACACCGACAGAACAATTGCGGCAGGCCTGCAATGGCGCACACGCCGTCTTTATTTGTAAAAAATTGGCACACGCTCCTTGACGCTGCACGGGAACATGGTATTTTCGGCTTAGTATCTCAAACTGTGTCCACCCGGCCGGAAGCCCGTGCCGGGTTTTTTGCGCGCCGCTGCGAGACATCGCTGCGGCGGAAATCCGCCCGCCCGCCCGGGGAGCCGACGAGAGCTCTTTGCGAGGCGGTCAGCGCTCATCATTCCGCAGCGGAACGAGAGCCAACTTCTTCACTGGAATCAAATGCATCGCTTGATAATGCTTGTTATTCCGTCCCGCCTTCGTGATTTTCGCTCGGCTCTTCAAAGGGATCGCTTTCAGGAGCTTGTATTTTTCGTTGTTATTTACAACCGTAGTCCGGCCACCTCTCTGCCGTGAGCGCCGCGGCATCCGTGCCCACCAGGGCTTGAATGTTTTCGCAGCCGTCGCGCGTGACCGCCTGCGAAAGCTCGGCCTTCATGGTCGGAAGAAGCCGCAGGCCGTGAAAAATGAATGCGGTATAGAGCTGGACGAGAACAGCCCCGGCCCTGATTTTCGCCAGCGCCGCTTGTCCGGAATCGATGCCGCCCACCCCGATAAGCGGAAACGCGCCTTCGACCCGCACATAGGTCTCTGCCAGCATGCGGGTCGAAAGCGCAAACACGGGCCGGCCGGAAAGCCCTCCGGCCTGCTTCGCGTTATGCCGGTCGTGCATGCCTCGCGGCCGGCTCAAGGTCGTGTTCGCGACAATCATGCCGTCGACTCGGTGCTTACGCGCGGCAGTTACCAGATCGTCAAGCTCGGCCAGCGTTAGATCGGGTGCGATCTTGACAAGAACGGGCGTCATGCCCGACGGCCTCGCGGCACGTGCACGCGCCTCCGTCACAGCGTCCAACAGCTCATCCAGCGCGCGCCCGCGTTGCAGGTCGCGCAGCCCCGGCGTGTTCGGCGACGAGATATTGATGCAAAAATAGCTCACCACTGGTGCAAACATTTCGACGAGGCGGACATAATCGCGGGCGCGATCGGCGCTGTCCTTGTTGGCGCCGATGTTGATCCCAACAACGCCTCGGAGCCGCACCCGTGCGGCAAGCCGCCGCAGCGCTACATCCGCACCCTCGCTGTTGAAGCCGAGCCGATTGATTACGGCGTGATCGCGCGCGAGGCGAAACACTCGCGGGCGCGGATTGCCCCGCTGCGGGCGCAACGTCACGGTCCCTACTTCCACGAAGCCAAATCCGAGCCGCAGCAGCGCGTCCGGCACTTCCGCATGCTTGTCAAAGCCCGCGGCTACGCCGATCGGATTGGGGAAATTCAGGCCCAAGGCGCGCACCGTGAGCCGTGCGTCGTCCTGGACAAGCTTCACATAAGGTGGAATCGCGAGTGCACGAATAGCCAGGCGGTGCGCATCCTCGGCATCGAGAAACCCAAGAAGCGGGCGTGCCAGGGCCTCCAACAGGCTGATCACGACGCAATGCTTGTATGCATTGGCAACAGCGACGTTTCGCGCGGTTTCAATTTTTGCCGTTCCATTGGAAGGTTCAACCGTCGATGGAACACCGTTTCGCGTCGAGCAGCCGGGAGGTCATGCATGCACCGTCGCCAAGTTCTGCAGGTGCTCGCCGGTTTTGCGCTCTGCCCCTTATGCACCACGCACGCTTTCGCTGCGGGGTTGCACTGGGGCTATGAAGGCGCAGAAGGGCCCGAGAACTGGGGTAATATCGACCCGGCGAGCCGGATCTGCGCTGCGGGCGGGCAGCAATCGCCCATTGACATCACCAACACCTTCGAAGCGACTCTCCTTCAGCTCAGAATAAATTGGAGCGCGCACGCCGAGAGTATCCTCAACAATGGGCATACGATTCAGGTGAACATCGCGGAAGGCAGCGTCCTCACGCATGATGGCGCCCCCTATCGGCTGATCCAATTTCACTTCCATCATCCAAGCGAGCACCATTATGCAGGCAAGGCCTTTCCCATGGAGGCGCACTTCGTGCACGCCAACGCGTCGGGCGCGCTCGCGGTGATCGGGATCATGATGACGCCCGGACGGGCGAATGGTACGTTCAGTAAGATCGTTGCGACCATGCCGGACAAGGAAGGTCCCGCGGTACCGGTAGACCCAACGGTAAACCCGAATGCGTTACTGCCTCAGAGCCGCAGGTACTATCGCTATTCGGGTTCGCTCACCACCCCGCCTTGCAGCGAGACTGTGGACTGGCTTCTCTTCATGGAGCCGATCCAGGTTGCGCAAGCCGATATCGCGCGCTTCGCCCAGCTGTATCCCATGAACGCGCGCCCGGTGCAGAACCTGCAACGCCGTTTCGTGCTTCGCTCGGCTTGATAACTAAGCCGAGCGGGCAAGCGCGCCGTCTATCATATCGATCGTGTTCTGGATGCCATAAAGCGCCACAAAGGAGCCAAAACGCGGGCCTTTCTCCTGGCCGAGCAGTACCTGGTACAGCATGTTGAACCAGTCGAGCGAGACGCCGGGTTTTCCATCCTTCGTCTTTATCCTGCCGCTGCGATCGAGAAACGGCTCCCGCCGACCCACCTCATAAACCACTTCCTGGATCTGGGAAGCGTCCGCGCCAGGCGGCAACTGAGCCAGCGCATCGCGCAGGTCCATGAGCGCTGCGCGCTCGCTCTCGTTGGGCTCGCGAAAATGTTTATGGGGCAGGACAAAGTCCCGGAAATAATGCAAAGCATAGCCGACAAGCGCGTCGAGCTTGGGATGTGTGCGCGGCGTCACGCCCGGTCGATAGCGACGGATGAACCCCCAAAGCGTTTCCGCATTCTCCGCATTGGACGACGCCACAAGCGTCAGCAGCATGGAGAACGAGAGCGGCACGTCTGTCTTCGGCGGGTTACCGGAATGAATGTGCCAGACCGGATTGGCGAGACGGCCGCGCGTGTCCTGCCGCTGATAGCCGTCGAGCAGCTGTTGGTACTCGTCCATGTGCCGCGGAATGACATCGAAATAGAGCCGCTTTGCGGCCTTCGGGTCGCGATACATGAACAGTGACAGGGATTCCGGGCTGGCATAACGCAGCCATTCCTCGATCGTGAGTCCGTTCCCTTTGGATTTGGAAATCTTCTGGCCCTTCTCGTCGAGAAACAGCTCGTAATTGAATCCTTCCGGCGGCAGGGCGCCGAGCGCACGGCAGATCTCGCCTGAAAGCTTTACGGAATCGATCAAATCCTTGCCTGCCATCTCGTAGTCCACCCCAAGCGCCACCCAGCGCATCGCCCAATCAGGTTTCCACTGCAGCTTGGTGCGCCCGCCGGTCACGAGCGTGGTGACTTCTTCCCGCGTGTCCGGATCTGCATACGTAATGGTGCCCGCCGAGGCATCATGCGCGATCACTGGGACCTGCAGCACTATGCCAGTCCGTGGCGAGATCGGAAGAAACGGCGAATAGGTCTGCGCCCGTTCCTGGCGCAGCGAGGGGAGCATGATGCGCATCACATGATCGAAGCCCTCAAGCATGCGCAGCAGCGTGCGGTCGAACTTCCCACACGTATAGCAGTCAGTTGCGGACAAGAACTCGTAGTCGAAGCCGAAGTGATCAAGAAAGGCGCGCAGGCGCGCGTTGTTTGCCGCACCGAAGGAAGCGTGCCCGCTACCGAACGGATCGGGCACGCGGGAGAGCGGCTTACCGATGTGTTTCGCCATCATCTCGCGGTGAGGCACGTTGTCGGGCACCTTGCGCAGCCCGTCCATGTCATCAGAGAAGGCGATGAGCCGCGTCTTGACGCGGTCGCCCGTGAGCACGCGAAAGGCGTGGCGCACCATCGTGGTGCGCGCCACTTCGCCGAACGTCCCGATATGCGGCAGGCCCGAAGGACCATAGCCGGTCTCAAAAACCACCTCATTTTTTGGATGTTTGTTCAGACGCGCGATAAGCTTGCGCGCTTCCTCGAAAGGCCAGGCGCTCGAATTCTCGGCAATGCGACGCAGTGCGTCCGCATCCGCTTCCACAATCGACATCGGAACGATTGTAGTCAGAACGGGCTGACCGGGAAGTAGCGCAGCCACAGGTCGGTGAACCGGCCTTGCTCCCAGGCTCTAAATAAGGCCCAGTTCAGGGCAAGGCGCATGAGATCATTCCCCTTGCGCACCGCAATTCCGACGCCTTCCCCAAAATAGCGGCTATCGATGTAGGGGCCGCCGCGGAACGCGCAGCAATTTTCGGAGTCAGTGCCGTTGAGCCAGAAAGCAAGCGAGATGGCGTCGCCGAAAAGCAGATCCACGTCACCCCGCCGCAAAGCGAGGCGCGCTACATCGGCGCTGGGATAGCTGCGCAGCTCGGCTTCGGTGAACAGCGCTTTCAGAAAGGCTTCGTGGGCGGTACCCGCAACGACCGCGACTTTCTTGCCCTCGAGCCGTTCGGGCACGACTTCATCGAGCGGAGAGTCCCGCCGCGCCACAAAACGTGCCGGCGTGCGGTAATATGGATCGGTAAAATCCACCTTGCCGCGCGTCTCGGTGGTCGCGGCGATCGAGGCGATGGCCGCATCCCCTTGATTTGCGTTTAGCGCCGTAATGAGCGTCTCAAAGCGGCGCATCTGAATCGTGCATTGTAGCTTGAGCTCTTCGCACATCGCGCGGGCGAGATCGACATTGAAGCCTTGTGGATTGCCGTCCGGGCCCGCGAAGTTGAAAGGCGGGTAATCGAGCTCGGTGAGAAAACGGATGACGCTTACCCGCGACAGGTCGGGCTTTTCCGGCCGGCGACGCGGGTCCCAAAAGGCAGGAACGCTGACGCCCGCATCCGGGGCCGGCACTTGCGCCGGTGCGGATACAGCGCTTGCAAACGAGGCGAGCACGAGCAGCCCAAGGCAGGCGAGCGACTTACGAGTCATTGCAGTCGACATTAGAGAAAATGGATTCGGTGGCGCAGCAGGCGTGATCAGAGGTAACGGCGCAGGTCGGCGGCTGCAGAATCGGCCGAGCGGTCGAGCTTGAAGGGGGATACGAAGTGCCCCTCCTTATCCATCAGGTAGACGATGGCCGTGTGATCCATTGTGTAGCCCCCCTGCGGCAGCGGTACTTTCTTGTAATAGGCCCGATACGCCTTGGTCACCGCCGCAATGGCAAGCGGGTCACCCGTCACGCCGACCAGGTGCGGATCGAAATTTGACAGATAGTCCTTCAGGACCGGCGCGGTATCGCGCTCCGGGTCCACCGTAATGAAGAGAGCGCGTGTGCGGTCGGCATCCTTGCCGAGCGCTCGCAGCACCTCGGAGATCTCGAACAACGCGGTCGGACAGATTTCCGGACAATGGGTAAATCCGAAGAACACCAGGAAGGGTCGGCCCCTGAGATCCCGATCCGTTATTGGCTTTCCATCCTGGTCAACGAGCTGGAACGGCCCGCCGACCGCCGCGACCTGTTGCGCTCCCGGTGCTGAAAGCCGATCGACCAGAAAGAGCACGATACCGAGGCAGAGCACGAGCGATGCGAGAAATGCCGTGCTCAAGATCAGAAGCCTGGCGGTGCGCGCGGTCATGGCGCGGCGTTTACGAGCAGAAGATGATCACAGGCAATTGGCAACACCGGCAACAATCATCTCGAAAAACACGGCCGTGCCATAATGCGCCCAAAGCGCGACGGTGGCGACGACGAGGAGTGCGCCCGCGAACGCGGCCAGCACGAGAGGCCCTGACAATCGGTTTGGCGCCCGGACTGCTACATCCGCCATTATTCACCTCAGCAGGAGAAATATGCGTTTTGCCATGTCCCCACAATAGCGGCGCCGAGCCGGCGGGCCGGGAAGGGAGTCGTCATTTCAAGTTGAATCGCACCGGCACCGTGAGATCGACGGTGGCGCCCGGCATCTCAGCAGGGGGCGGCGGGAAAGGTTGCGCCCGCCGAAGCAGCGCAAGCGCCTCCTCATCGAGCGCGGCGGCACCGGAGCTGCGCACGACCCGGCTTTCCCGAAGCAGGCCCGCGCGGTCGAGCGTGAACAGGACTTGCACAACTCCGTGCTGTCCGCGCGCATGCGCCTCATGCGGATAGCGCTTGTTGCGCTCGAGGAGCGCCACGATCTGTGATTTCCAGGTCGGCACCGCATTTGATGATCGCGGCGAGACCTGACCCTCCGCCGGCGCGCGGGCCATCGTACTGCGTTCAGGCGTGATCACCTGGGGAGCCGAAGTCGCCGGCGCGGGTGGTCGCGGCTGCACCTTCTGCTGCTGCACCTCAGGCGGCCTTTCCAGAGCGATCTCTCCCTCGGGTGCCTGCTTGAGCTCGGGCGAAGGCTCCTCGACAATTTTCTCAACGGGACTTTCCGGCACGGCTTCCGACATGACCTGCTCGGGTCCCGCGGGGATCTCGGTCTGCTGGACTGGGGCGACGGGCACAGGCGCAAATTCGACGACGATCGCCCCTGCGGGCTCCGTTGGCTCGAAGTCGCTGCGGCGGATCGCAAGCGCCCCGCCGATCGCCATGTGCGCGAGGACGATAATCGCGCCGCACGCCATCCACCGTCGCACGTCGAGGTCGTCGTGCAGTGCCCACGCGGTCACGGCCCCGCCACCTTCTCCAAGCCCACGAGCGCGACCTTGAGAAATCCAGCCCCGCGCAGCAGGTTCATGATCTCCATTACCTCGCCGTACGGAACGCCTTTGTCGGCGCGCAGGAAGATGCGGGCGTCCTTGTCGCCCTTGGTTTCCGCCTCGAGCGCGGGCCCGAGCTGGTCGCGCGAAATGGGATCGTTGCCGACGGAAAGCGAGAGATCGGAGCGCAGCGTCACGTAGAGCGGCTTGTCCGGGCGCGGCTGCGGCTCGGCCGTCGATGCGGGCAGGTTCACCTGGATGTCCACAGTTGCGAGCGGGGCTGCAACCATGAAGATGATGAGCAGCACCAGCATGACATCGATAAACGGGGTGACGTTGATCTCGTGCACCTCGGTGAGCGTGTCCTCGCCGTGATCGAGCCGGACGCTCATGAGGTCACCGACAGCTGGGCTGCACGGCGGGGTGTCGCGGCTGCGACTGGCCGGTCGAGCTCGCGGCTCACGATGCGGAGAACTTCGGCTGCGGCATCGCCAAGAAGCGCGCGATAGGCGGCGATCGAGCGCGCGAAGACATTATAGATGACAACCGCCGGAATGGCGGCAGCCAGCCCCAGCGCGGTCGCAAGGAGCGCTTCCGCAATGCCCGGCGCCACCACCGCAAGATTTGTGGTGTGCGACTTCGATATGCCGATGAAGCTGTTCATGATGCCCCACACGGTGCCGAACAGGCCCACGAAGGGCGCGGTGGCGCCAATCGTGGCCAGCACGCCCGTGCCCCGGGAAATGCGTCGTCCATACCTTGCTTCGAGCCGCTCCAGCCGCGAGGCGACGCGTTCCTTGATACCTTCGCTTTCAGGGAGGCCGCTGGATTGCTTCAGCTCTGCAACCGCCGCGGCAAGAAATCGCCCTACCTCGTCGTCGGCTTGCGCGAAATGCTGCGCCGCTTCCGCAATTGAGCCGGCACCAGCCAGTCGCGCCAGGCTTGCGCGCAGGCGGCGTCGGGCGCGGACGATCTCGATCGTTTTGGCAAGCCATACGGTCCACGTGATGACCGAGGCGATCACAAGCCCGATCAGCACCGCCTGGACCACCGGGTCGGCGTTGAGAAACATGCCCCAGGGGCTGAGATCGCGCGGCAGCGTTGCGGTGCCGATGACGGCGGGCTCGTTCATGCAGGAGATTCGCCTTTTGCAGGAGCGGGATCAGGGCGCGAATGTAACAATGTAACAAATCCCGGATTGCCCGGCCAGCGCCGGCCTCCTAGCCCGAAAGTCAAAATCTCGCCATCCTGCATGCCCAGGGAGGGGGCATGCGCATCGGCCTCAGGCATGTTTGGCTCGCACTGGCGGGGCTTGTTCTCTGCGCCCTGGCCAATTTAACGAGCCCCGCCGCCGCGCAGGTTTCGGATCAGCCTTCGCTCGAAGCCATCAAGGCCACGGTCGAGGAGATCGACCGGACCGTAGCCCGCGATGATGTAACCTCGGAAGCCTTGGCGGAAGCCCGGCAGAAGCTCAACGCGGCCGCCGATGCCCTGCGCGCCAAAATCGAGGAGCTCGAGCCGCGGCTGCACGAAATCGAGGAGCGGCTCAAGCAGCTCGGCCCGGCGCCGGAGAAGGACCAGCCGCCCGAGGCTGCGGAGATTGCGAAAGAGCGCAAGGAGCTCACCGCCACCCTGGCCGAAGTGCAGGGCGCGCTGAAGCAGGCGCGCGTGCTCCTGGTGCATGTCGATCAGCTCAGCGAGCGCGTCGCGGAGAAGCGGCACGTGCTCTACGCGCGCGAGTTGTTCGCGCGCAGCGCGAGCGCGCTTGACCCGTTTTTCTGGGCGCAGGCGTTTCGCGCGCTGCCCGTCGAAATCTCCCGCGCGACCGCACTGCTCGAATGGTGGATGCACGAGCAGAAGGAGCCCGGCCGGCTTGCCGCAGCCCTCATTATGCTGCTGGGCCTCGCCACCGCGGCGATTATGGTCTCGCGGCGCTGGCATGCGCGCGTGCCGAATGCCGGCGATGGCTCCCCGTCCGCCAAAGCGTGGAGCGCGTTGCGGATCTTTGCACTGTTTGCGCTGCGCACGCCGCTTCCAGCTGCCGCAGGATTGCTGCTGCTCGGCGAACTCGGCGTGCTCAACTTCAGGCTCGAGCAGATCCTGCAAGGAATCGTGGCGGGGATCGCGGTGGCCGCTTTCGGCCATGCGGTGGCGCGGGCCCTGTTTGCGGTCGACCGGCCGCAAGCCCGCCTGGTGCGGGAAGACGACGCGACCGCGCGCTGCTTTCACAATCACCTTCTGTGGGCCTCGCGCCTCCTCGGCCTCGTGATCGCGCTCCAGGTCGTGCATAAGGTGCTGTTCGCGCCGCTCGTGCTGACCATTGCGACGAACGTGCTCTTCGGCGCGCTCACCACCGCCTGTCTCCTTCACCTCGTGCTGCGCCTCGATCGCCTCAAGCGGGCCGGCGGCGTCGCGCTTCCTGCCGCCGCCTGGGCTCACCCGCTGGGTCTCCTCATGGCGGTGGTGATCCTGCTCGCGCTGCTCGCCGGCTACAGCGCGTTCGCAGCCTTCGTTTCGCTGCGCGTTATCGTCGCGGCTGCCGTGTTTGGCGCGCTTTATCTCTTCCTCGTCGCCACGCAGATGTTCTTCGACGGCTTCGGCGAGCAGTCGGCCAAAGGGCAAAAGCTCGCGGCGAGCCTCGGCGTCACCGCGCGCAGCCTGGCCCTCGGAGGCACGCTCGTTTCCGCAGCCCTGCGGGTGATGCTGATCCTGCTCTCGTTCGTGGTGATCATCGGTCCCTGGGAAGTCTCCACCGCCGATCTGTTCGACACCGTCCGCAACATCCCGTTCGGCTTCAAGATCGGCGACTTGCGTCTCTCCGTGCGCGAGATCATCGGCGCCGCCGTCGTGCTTACGCTGCTCCTTCTCGCCACACGACTCATGCAGCGCTGGCTGGAGCGGGAGCTCCTGCCGCGCACGCGCATCGAGCCTAGTCTGCAGCTCTCGATCGTGACAATCTTTGGCTATATCGGCGCGATCACGGCGATCGCGCTGGCGCTCGCCGGCCTCGGCGTCGATCTGCAAAAGATCGCATTCATTGCCGGCGCGCTCTCGGTCGGCATCGGCTTTGCAATCGATCGTCTCCAATTTCGTCTCCGGCCTCATCCTGTTGACCGAGCGGCCGATCCGGGTGGGCGATACCATCGTGGTGAAGGGCGAAGAGGGCTGGGTGCGGCGCGTGCGCGTGCGCGCGACCGAAATCGAGACCTTCGATCGCGCGAGCGTGATTATCCCAAATTCCGAGCTCATCACCGGCGTGGTGAAGAACTGGACGCGCGCCAATACGCTCGGCCGCATCCTGGTGAAGGTAGCGGTCTCCTATGACAGCGATCCCGCCCGGGTGCGCGATATCCTCAACGAGATCGCGCGCGCACACCCGCAGGTGGTGCAATCACCGCCGCCCGGGGCATTTCTCGTCAATCTCGGCGACAGCGCGCTCGAGTTCGAGCTGCGCTGCGTGGTCGACGACGTCTCGAAAGGACTCGCGGTGAAGAGCGATCTGCATTATGCGATCCTCGCGCGCTTCCGCGAGGCGGGGATCGAGATCCCCTATCCGCAACGCGAGCTGCGCTGGCGCGAGCACGGCGCCAGGGACGGCAACGGCCTGGGCTCTCGACCGCTTGGTCGTACATCAAACGCTCATCTTAACGCGCCATCGTGAGGCGCTTGGCGCAACGCATCGAGCCTTGACGAGGTGATCGAAGGAACAGTGAGTATCGCAGCAACGCAGCAGCCCCGTTTATCGCGGCCGAGACCGTGTTCGAAGGACGTGGGTTGAACCGCGAGCTCCGATTGTGGGTTCATCAAAAGGCGGAAATGACTCGTTCGTGATCCGAGGTGCTGGGAAGTTTCCCGGAAGATCTGGCGCCTCCAGCTGGAACAGAGGCTGCGGCTCCGGCAGGCCCGGGAGCCGGTGAGCACCTAGACTGCGAAAACTGACGTCGCGAGGAGCCGATGCCTTGACCGCTCGTACCGCGTCGCTCGAGAGCAGGATTTGACCGCCGTGACCGGCGGAGCAGATACGCGCCGCGGTGTGCACGGCCAGCCCCACGTACCCGCCGTCGGTCAGTGTGGGACGACCGGTATGGATGCCGATCCTGAGCCGCACTTTGGCGCCAGCCGGCCATGACCGTAAGCCGACCCTCCGCTGGATCGCCAGCGCGGCAGCAAACGCAGCCGACGGGCGCTTGAACACAGCAAATAGCTCGTCCGCGCGAACGTCGACTTCCTTGCCGCCCGACCGTTGCACAGCGCGGCGCAGGAGACGACGCACGTCACCGAGGAGGTTGGCGTACCTGTCCTCCAGAACGCGGAGCAGACCGGTAGAATCCTCGATATCGGTCAGGAGGAAGGTGACCTGACCACCCGGCAGACCGCGCACCACCCCAGCGCGCGCATTGGACTCGCCCTCCAGGCGTTCGGTCGCAAGCTGTCCGGTGATGAACCCGATCGGCACGATGCCGTACTTTTTCGCCGCGGTCAGCAGCCTCTTGCGCGCTCGCTCGCGCGCTGCATCGTCCTCGAATCTCGTCTGGTTGAAGCGAGCGAGCGCATTACGAACGTGCGCCTCGTCGTGAATAGGCAAGCGCCGTCGACCCTTTGAGTCTACATAGGCAAAGGCGGCGTTCCGCAGTTGCGCACGTATTTTGGCGGTGAGCTGTGCCATCCGTCTTTCTCGACCTTATCCAATGCCGCTTGGGCGGGCAGCGCTCGCCTTCCACGTCCGGCAAAGGGATCGACAGCACAAGGTTGGCGTGCTTGGCCCGCTGACGCAACCGGTACATCAAACGCCGATCTCAAGCCGTCATCCTGAGGTGCTCGGCGCAAAGCGCCGAGCCTCGAAGGATGCGGCCTCGATACAGGCCGCCTGTCGCCGGCCATTACAGTGAGCTAGCGGCGCCATGGACGCATTCGCGTATGTTTTCAAATGTGCTTGGGATTGCGACCTGGGGAGCCGATCTGCACCGGAGAATATGACGAAATGTCATTTCGCGGAGGCGTGCGGTTTTTGCCGCGTTGGATGCCGCAAGGAGAGCAGGAATGAAGCTGATAACCGGTCTCTTTGCAGCGCTGTCTGCATGGTTCCTGGCGAGCAATGCGCTGGCACAAGACAACTATCCTGAAAAGAGCATTCGCATTCTCGTCGGGTTTCCTTCAGGCGGGCCGCCGGATGTCGCGGCGCGCCTGCTCGCAGACAAGTTTTCCGAAGCGTGGGACAAACCGGTCGTGGTCGAGAATGTCACCGGTGCGGGCGGTAATATCGCAATCGATCGCGCCACCAAAGCAGCGCCCGACGGCTACACGCTGGTCATGGCCAGTTCCGCTATTACGATCAATCCCAGCCTTTACGAAAAAACGCCCTACGATCCGGTCAAAGACTTGGCCCCGATTTCAGTGGCGGTGTTCACGCCAAGCATCCTCGTTGTCAACAACGAGCTGCCGGCCGAGAACGTGCAGGAGCTGATCGCACTCGCGCGCGCCCATCCGGGTAAACTTACCTATGGTCATGCGGGGGTAGGAACGCCGGCGCATCTTTCGGGCGAGTTGCTCAAAACGCTGGCCGGCATCGACATTGTGCCGGTCTTCTACCGCGGAATACCTGCACTTTTGCCGGATCTGCTGGCTGGACGCGTCACCATGACGCTGCCCAACATGTCGGTCGTTTTGCCGCTGGTGCGCGACGGCAAGTTGCGTGCGCTTGCCGCGATCGCGCCGACGCGCGCGGCCGCGGCGCCCGACTTGCCTACGATGGCAGAGCAGGGATTGCCCGACTTCGACGTGCCCATATGGTTCGGTCTGATGGCGCCGGCCGGCACCCGGCAGCGTGTCATCAACAAAGTGTATCAAGAAACGGTGCGGGTTCTCAATGCGAACGATGTCCGCCAGCGGCTTGGCGACGCCGGCATGCAGGTGGTCGGCAACACGCCCGCGGAATTCGCGGCGATTATCAAATCAGAGCTTCAGCGATGGGCGAAACTGATCAAGGACGCCGGGATCAAGCCGAGCGAATAGATAACGGTCATGATGTGGGGTCGCCGGGCATAGGTCGCGTTCGGACTGAGCAGCTTCGCTCGACGGAGCGTGAGCCAGATCGCGCATCAGCCCTCCCTGTCCTTGCGGATATGACCAAATGTCATAGGCCGTGGTATGAGCAGAGTCGGAACATAGATATTTGCTGCATTCCAGAGTGGCCGGCCTGTTGCTTTACAGAACGAGTCCCCAGCACGCCCGGCTTCGAACGGGTCTTCGCCTGTCACACCCATTTTCACATCCGAATTGCAGGCCCTGAACTCGACACTGCGATGTGCGTGTCCATTCGGCCACATAAACATGGAAATCCTGCGCGGCTCGTCGAGCCCTGCTCCGCTGCGATGACTGATTAGAATGACAACAAAGAAAAAAACGAGGCAAGTGCCTCTGTCCGGGAAGAATCTCGTTGTCCTTAGCATCTTTCTAAAGTGAGAGCCGCATTCGGCTTTTCAATTAGACAAATTCCAATCTTTTGCCGGACGGTTGACTCTCATGGCGCGGGCAATACCGTCGCCTCAGATAATCATCTGTTTGTCGTTGCGATTTTCACGCTCGACTTTGCGGGGGGATGGGGATGCTGCGTGTCGTTGAAGGTGCGTCGTGCCATGTAGCAGACGCTGATCGAAAAAGCGCAATGCGAGTTGCTGTTACCTTGGCAGCCGTAATCACCCTTATGAGCAGCAGTGCGCACGCTGCCGACGGCCCAGCACCGAGAAAGACATCGCAACTGCCGCCAACCACCTGCACCTCCAATTGGTACCAGGGATGGTATGTAGGTCTCCACGCTGCGGCAGGCGGGTATAGTGCATCCCGCACCGACGAGGATGGCCAGCTCGGCAGCCCCGCTACCTACACCCGAACGCAAGCGGGTATTTTCGGCGGCGGCGGACAAGCCGGATTCAAATGGACAGCTTGTCACGGACTGTTTGGCATCGAGGTGGACGGCACCGCCGGAAGCATCGGCGCCTCGACCGGGGTGCTGCCGAACTCGCCTAATGTGAGTCTTTCGATCTCCAGCCGGCTGAACGGGCTCGTCACCGCGCGCGCCCGCGCGGGCATCGTGATGGACACCGCGTTGTTTTATGTCACGGGCGGAGCTGCCGCGGTTCACACGCTCACCACCTTTTTGAACCTTGCCGGCGATCAGTTCACATTCAGCGATTGGCGCCCTGGCTGGGTTGCCGGCGCAGGCGCCGAGCTGGCGATCACGACCAATCTCAGCATTCGCTCGGAGGTTTTGTATGTGAGCGCAGGCGATCGCACGTTTACATTTGTGAGCCCAGCGCTCGGGCCCGGAAATTTCGGACATAACGATACGATGTGGCTGGCTCGCATCGGGCTCAACGTCAAGCTGGGTTTCGATCCCGCCATTCCGACCTACTGAATGGCAGGGCGCGCAATTCGAACAAACGGCGGTCGCAAATGCACATCCCGGGCCGGCCATCGCGGCGCATAGGCGCGCATCGGTTATTAACGGCTTCCCTGATAGCAGCCGGGCTCACAGCTTACAGCGACGGCGGCGCTCTGGCGCAAACAAGCAAGCAGGGCGTTGCCGCCACGGCTTCCGCCTCCCAGCCTGGGAACGAGGAGCTGCTCAGGAACCTGCAATGCATGGAGCAGCGCCTGGGCGCTCTGGAGGCAAAGCTCAAGGCCCAATCAACAAGTTCGGCAGATCCTGCGAGTGCTGAAAGCGCTCAGCCGCCTGGCGAGCCGCCCAAGCCATTCCCGATGCGTATCGTGCGCGTTCCGCAGGGCGTTGAGAAACCCAGCGGCACTCCCGCGGAACAAGAGAGTGCTGCTGTAGGCCCGCAACAGGCAGAAAAAGCGAAATCGGCCGCGGAGATTAAAACGGAGAAACAGGCCGGTACAGCGGGAAGTTCGGCTGTTGATCCGTGCGCTCCTGCCGCGGTTTCCGCGGCAGCGAAAACAGCCGCCACCGTGAGCCAGGCTTCGCCGGCTGCGGCACCCGCCCCTGGTAGCGCCACCACTCTTCTGCCGCCGCTGCCGGGCGCAACGTCAACAGCGGAAACGAGTGCGCCCGCAAAGAAGGGCATTCTTGGAGTGGCCGCATCTCCCGTCCCCGGACTGAGCATCGGCGCCTATGGCGAGATCAAATACGGGGCCGTGCAAAACCCCGACGCCGCGGGCCAGTGGCAGAATGGATTTGACGCTCACCGGCTGGTCCTGCTGCCCACTTACGCAATAACGCCGAATATCATTTTCAATGCAGAGATCGAGTTCGAGCACGGCGGTATCGCGTTCGATTCCGATGACAAGCTGCATGGCTCGGTCGACGTCGAGCAGATCTTTGTCGATTTCCTTTTCGCCGACTGGATCAACTGGCGCTCGCCTGGCATCGATCTCGTGCCCATCGGGTACATCAATCAGCACCACGAGCCCACCCAGTTCTACAGCGTCAAACGGCCCGAGCTTTACAACGGGCTGATACCGTCGACCTGGCGCGTGCCGGCCAGCAGCCTTTATGGAACCATCGCGGACGGCATCAAATATCAGCTGCAGATGAGCAGCAGCCTTGAGGACTTTGGGGACGATTTCGGTTTGCGCACGCCTGGCAATACCATTCCACTCGTCGATTCGATCACCGGGCTGGCCGTACCGTATGCTGCCGGCATTACCGGGCTGGACGCGCTTTCACTTACGCGTCCCGCGGTGGGCGATTTTCGCCAGCTCAGCAATGTCATCGCCTATGCCGGCAAGCTCGACTTCACGCCTCCGTTCCTGCCCGGGCTGGGCTGGAGTTTGAGCGCCTACTACACGCCGAACACCACGCCGCGCGGCGCGCACGACAATTTCGGCAATCCTCTTGGCCGCTCCAGCCTCACGCTGCTCGATGCGGAATTTCGCTACCGAATCCCGAAAACCTGGATCGAGCTGCGTGGAGAATACGTGCGCGCCAACTTCGGCGATCCAATCAATCTGCGCGCGAACAACGATGCCGATCCCGCCAACAACGTGGGCCGTTTCATGTACGGCTACTCGGGGGAGATCGCGTTCCACATACCGCTCGGCACGATCCTGGACAGCGAATGGAAGCTGGTTCCGTTCTATCGCTACACGTATCAGAACCTGCAGGCGGTCAGTTACGGCCAGCTCACAGGCATTGCCGGCGCCGAGCTAAGCCTGCCCACGGGTGCCGGGCAAAGGCGATTTCAGGATTTTGGTCTCGCGGTCTTTCCATCTCCGAACATCGTGCTGAAGGCGACTTATCAGCGCGTGAGGAACAATGACCCGTTAGGGGCGCAAGCCGATTCTATTCTGGGCGGCGTCGGCTTCTTTTTCTGACATTGCCTCTCGAACATCCTACAGGTCGACATGAGCAAATGGATAAGCTGGACGACACCGATAGCTGTCGTCGTATCGGCAGGCTCGGCGGCGCATGCCATCCAATATCTGTCGATACCCGAGGCGCAGCGGCGTGCATTCCCGGCAGCCAGTAACTTCGCAGTCGTGCAGCCGGATCGTATCTGGAGAGCCGAAGCAGGAGGTCGGGCAATCGGGTTTTTCATCTTTGACCGGGTGATCGGAAAACATCTGTACATCGACTATTCGGTCGCGCTGGATACGTCCGGCCGGATACGTCAGGTGGACATCCTGCAATACCGGGAGTCGTACGGCGGCGAGATCAGAAGCCCGAGCTGGCTCGCACAATTCACGGGCAAGAGCAGCGCGAGCCCTCTGCAGATCGGCAACGATATCCGCAACATCTCCGGCGCGACCTTATCGTCACACCACGTGACCGAGGGTGTGAAAAGGATCATGGGCATTGCCAACCGCCTCAAATAGCATTCGTCGCGCACGCCCTCTGCTGGGCACCTTCGTTGATATCGAGGTCACCGGAGAAGAGCGCGCGCAGATGGAACGCGCGGTCGAGGCGGCATTCAATGCTGTTGCACGTGTGCACGAATTGATGAGCTTCCACGAGCCGGAAAGCGAGGTCGCACGTCTAAATCGCTGCGCATCGGCAGAGCCCGTCCGGGTGCATCCCTGGACCCTGGAAGTGCTGCGCACTGCAATGGATCTGCACCGGCGCTCGCGGGGAGCTTTCGACGTGACCGTCGCGCCGGTTCTGCAAGCAATGAATGTGCTGCCGCGCCATGACCATGAGCGATCATCAGCTGCAAAGGAAGTGGCAATGGGCGGGGCGGTCCAGCTCATGGCAGATCGGCGCGTCCGATTCAGGGATCATGCGACGCGGATCGACCTTGGCGGGATCGCTAAAGGTTTCGCCGTTGATCGTGCAATCGATGCGCTTCGACGGCGCGGGATCTCCAGCGCCCTGGTAAATGCCGGGGGCGATCTTGCTGGCTTCGGACCGCACCCTTTTAAGATTGATATCCGCGATGGACGCGACCCGCGCGCCCTGTTGTGCCACATTGACGTGAAAAACGCCGCGCTCGCTTCGAGCGCCAGCTATTTTGACCCGGTCAAATCAGGCGAGCCGATCGGATCGGCGGTTATGGACCCGCGCACCCGTCGCGCGGTGCGCGCCGTCGCTGCAGCAACGGTGCGCGCACCTTCCTGCATGATCGCCGATGCCCTCACCAAAGTCCTCATGGTGCGGGGGATTTCGGCAGACCCAGTGCTTGACCAGTATCGGGCCGACGCGGTCGTCGTCTTTTCGGATGGCGCCGTGCAGGTGACCCGCGGATTTGAGAGCACAATGTACCGTGCGGCTTGACCCCCGTTTTCGATACGCCGTCTATTCGACGTTCTTTCTTTTGCTCGTGACGGGCGCAGCCTGGCTTGTCGCCGATCAGCTGAAAGAGACACCCACGGCGGGTGAGATCTGGCAACTCACCGCCGCCTATCTGCTGATGACGCACGGCGGCGGCGCCATGGCCACGCTTATCCTGCTCGGCGCTCTCATTCCACTGCACATCCAGCGCGGCTGGCGGGGCCGGCGCAACCGGCTTGCGGGTGCCGCCATGCTGGCCTGCAATGCTTTGCTCGTGGTGACGGCGTTCGGGCTTTATTACGCCGGCTCGGAAGCCTTGCGGCCCTGGCTAAGCCGAGTTCATATGATCATCGGGTTCAGCCTGCCTGTGCTTTGGGCTGTTCATGTCATTGCAGGCAGACGTGCACTGCCGGGCAACAGTCGCACGTAGCTGATGACGAGTTACGAGCAGCGTACCGCGGCGTGGTGAGATCGGACATAGGTGCTGTCTGACTTGCCTGCTGGAGTGAACCCCTACAATCGAGTGCAGCTCAAGAGGGGGCGAGCATGCTAAGAGCAACTCGTTTCGTCTGCACTCTCGCTGCGCTCGCGTTGTTATTGCGGGTAGGATTTGCGCATGGTCTCGAGCAAGCGCCGCATCAGCGCGTCGAAGAGGGGGATCTGAAACTGGAGAGCGGCGAGATAATAAAGGATTCCATTTCGTACGTCACGCAACAGGACCATCATGGAATTCCTGGACGGGTCGCGAAGAATTGCAAAAAACTGCAGTAGCGATGAGAGACGCGATTGGAGAGCGCGTCAGAGGCGATAGCGCTCTGGTCAATAAGGCTCGCAACAACCTGTACGCCCACTGCGTTGAACAGGCGGGCAGGGAATTGAGCCGTAGGAGCAGAACACGCAGCAATGGCCCCGCTTCGGCTTCAACATGGTCTTACATCCCCTGCACTGGTACGACCACCGGCACGCGTCCTCCGGCATGCGCTCCAACTTGGCCGTGCCGCAATGCGGACACGTGATCAGCGATTCTGTGATAATCGGCTCGTTCATCATGCGCCTCGGCTGAGGCGATCGGTCATATGAGCAGCCTCGCACACAGCGCGGAGCTCGTGTATCGGCACTCTGCCGTGATCCGGTTGACCCATTGGGTTGCGGTCCTCTGTTCTGACCAGCTGGATGCGCACGGCAATCAAATTGTGATCGCATGCTGCAAGCGCTGACCCTTCGCGAAAAGCATTGTCGCCGGTAAAGTCAACTAACCCGGCGATCGCCGCGAGCCGATCACGCCGCTTAAGCTCGCTCGTGCGCCTCGTCGGCGAGTGCAGCGACCGCCTTGCT
The DNA here is from genome assembly GCA_046733355.1 of Pseudomonadota bacterium. GTDB lineage: Bacteria > Pseudomonadota > Alphaproteobacteria > Rhizobiales > Xanthobacteraceae > VAZQ01. The sequence goes on from JBKPOZ010000083.1 coordinate 40,909, forward strand.
GGCAATCACGGCGAGAACGAGGAAGAGGCCAAGCTCGGCCACGTGCTCCGGCGCGCTGACATAAAAGCTGAACTTGGGCGGGAACAGGAAATAGGCCGCGGCGACGCTGCTGGCGAACGAGGTCAGGACGGCAAGCGGGCTGCCGTAGTGCATCGCAATCACGACGGTAGGCAGGAGATAGCCCAGCACCAGATGATCCGCATCGAGATAGGAATCCATGGCGAGCAACCCCAGCGTGGTGAGAAGGATGGCCGCAATTGCCACCAGAATCGCGGTGACGAATCTGAGAACGATCGGCTCCCGCTCGTGGGGCAGACTGCGGTGCCGATGCTTTTCGGCGAGCCACATGCTCAAGATGCACGCGAACACGTAAAGTGCGAGGCTGACGCCCTCTTCCCGCGCCGGCGGATCGAAAGAGAGCAGCGGTCCGGGAAATTCGGCTTCGAGCACCACGAGGCTCGCCAGCATGGCGAAAAGACCCGGGCCGGTGCCTCCCACCAAGGCGGCAACCAGAATCGCCGGATAATAGGAGACGAGCGGCAGCGCATTGCCCGCGATCGCCGCAAAGCTCCACCGGATGCAACTCGCGATCGCGATGCATGCGAAGGCAAACAGATAACCGGCGATCGGATTGCCGGTGATCCGCTGCGTTACATATCTGCCAGCGCGTCCCAGGCCGGAGGATGTGCCGGGCGCGTTTTGCGATCCACCGTTTTGCTCGGCTCTTCGCCCGATATTGTGGAATGATCGGTAACATTGCGCGATGCAGACGATGAGAGCGGCAGCGAACACATAGAGAAGCCAGCCGGTCGCCTGGCCCAGCATCGGATCGTCCGTCATGCCCATACTGCGCGTGAGCCACAGAAACGCGCCGCCCAATGCGGCTGCGAGGCATCCGGGCCCCGTGCCGCCGACGAGGGCGGCGACGAACAAGGCGGGGTTATAGAGAATCGAGGGCGCGACACCCTGGACGACCTGCAACACGCCAAGGTGAGCGAGAAAGGCAAGCCCGACGCACAGCGTCGCGAACGCATAGGCGAGCCGCGATTGCGGTGGAAGGCCCTCACCTCCCAGCGCGTGGACGATCTGCCGAACAAGTGTGATCATGGGCCGCCGAAACTAGCCCGGATTGAGCGCCAGCGAAATGCGGCACGATGAGCCGCTCGCCGACGACAAGCGTATAGTCGCTTCGCCACACCGTCTGAGCACGCCCCCTCCACCGCGCATCCGATCTCGTGTTTATCCGAGATCGGCACTTTAAGTGCGTAAGTCGGGCAAGCCCGACTTACGTTGCGGCCCCCTCCCCGCTTCGCGTGGGAGGATAGCGCGCCGTCGTCTAGCCTTTGTGGTTCGTCAAAGCGGCACGAATGTTCTGCAACGTGCGCACTACCGCATTGCGTCGCATGTCTTTGTCCGTCTTGCCGTCGAGAAACCGCGCGACGCCTGTGCAGATCGACGTCGTCAGACCCACTGCCGGCGAGGTCTGAAACAGCGGCAACTCGTCCAGTCCATCATCATCGTCGTCAATAATGGCAAAACGCTTCACCCGCGGGTGCGCTTTCAACCAGGCGAGTATTTCCTTGCGGCGCGGCTGCTTGGGCATGTCGGGAATTACGTCCATGAACGGAATGCCCCAATGTTTGGCGCTGAACAGGCCCGCGGGATCGTAACGCCAGGTCGAGGTGAGCACGATCCTGGCGCCGGTGCGCTCGAGCAGGCGCTTAAGGCGCTTCAGTAACTTGCGGTCGACGATGTAGGGAAGCTCCCGCGGGTTTGCGGTTTTCCGGCAGTTCAGGACGCCGTCAATGTCCAGGAAAATAACTTTCATCGCGCAATTGTCGTCTCCTCCCGCGCACCCGAAGCATTAAAGCTCGACGAACATGAATGTTCCATTGCCGACATATGGTGAGCACTGCAGGCCACAGTACATCGGCGTGTGATTGGTGTAGGGGCAGGTTTGAAACCCCTCCCTGCTCGTATCGTACTCCATGCGCGACATCGTCGTTGGACGAACGAAGGCGCTCTCTTCCGCGTTTATTTATTTTCGCGGAGATGCGACATGGAAGCTATCGGACGAACGCGGTGGGCAATCGCCGAGGGATATATTCCGCCCGAAAGCTCGTTTTCAGATCGCTCTCTGACGTCGCACGAGACTCAATACAGCCGACCGCGATGCGCACGTGACGATCACGCTGTTCTTTGCCGACAGAGAGCCGGCGGGCCCTTATCGCGTCACCGTCGGCGCGCGACGCACGCTGCATCTGAGATTCAACGATCTCGACGATCCGCAGCCGGTTCCGAGGGGAACCGATTACTCCTCACTCTTTGAGTCGGATGTTCCAGTGGTCGTGCAGCATACGCGGCTTGATTCCCGCCGTGCAGAAATCTCGCTATTGTCTACCGTGGCATACGGCGAACAATAATAGTAATGTCGCCGCGAACGCCGTGCTATGCAGCGTCTTGCTGCTCGCGCCTATGATCGTTCGTAACCGCCTCCTGGGCTGCATGAGCCCGCGCCTGTTCGCGCAGCTAAGCGAATTCCTCGAGCCCGTGGCACTGAAACGCCGGGCCATCCTGCAGGAGCATAATCGGCCCATCGAGCATGCTTATTTCATCGAGCGCGGCGTCGCTTCGCTGGTTGCCCGTACCCAGCGCGACGGGCCGGTCGGCATCTCGATGGTCGGACGATTCGGCTTCGTAGGCGTTGCCGCCGTGCTCGGCACCATGCGCTCGCCGCACCGCTGCGTGGTGCAGGTTCCCGGCGAGGCGCTCAGAATCGGTGCACAACAACTCTATGACATCGCCGAGTCCGTGCCGGGCATTCGCCATCACCTGTGCGCCTACATTCATGCGGTGCTGGCGCAAGACGCTCAGCTCGCGTTGTGCAACGTCCGCCACGGCATCGAGCAGAGAGTGGCGCGATGGCTGCTGCTGGCCTCGGATCGCCTGGACGAGGTGGTGGTGCCGGTGACCCACGACCAGCTGGCCATGCTTCTCGGCGTGCGCCGCGCCGGGATCACGGTCACCTTGTCGGCCTTGCAAGAGCTCGGCGCAGTGAAGAAGACGCGCGGTGCCATCGAGATCGTGGACCGCGCCGCATTGGCGAGAGAAACCTGTCAATGCTACCGCATCGTCACATTCGAATTCGAAAAAATTGTGGATGCGGGCTCCTACGAGCACGTCATCGGCCCGGTCGGGAGCGAAGCCGGAACGCCTCAGCCCTGATCGTTTGGATTGCGGTTCCCTCTCCTGAAGAACTGACGCACGGACGGCACGCTTTTTCCCGTGTTGCTTGTGACGATGCCTTTGATTCCGCCCGTATCGCCGGCGAGCGCCGGCGAGCAAGCGGGGGTCAGCACGATGCAGGTGCAGACGCTGGCGACAACAAAGCTCGGAACGCGCATGGTTCTCCTCCTTCCGGTTTGAATGCGTGCGTTGTGCATGGAAATGCGAAAAATCGCTGTGATCGAGGTCACAGGCGTAACCGGATTGAGCGAAGCGAAATCCGGGATGCCGGCCCCGGATTTCACTGCGTTCAATCCGGGCTACGGGCCATGGCGCGGGCGATGACATGGCCGCGCATTTCGGCGCCGACTTTATGGGAACTCTCGAAGGGTCAGCGGGTTCGACCAGAGCGCGCAGTGGGTACGGACGCGTACGCTGCGGGCCCGGCGCACGTTCGCATTGGAGCGCTGCACACCCTGTGCCCGCGTTGACGCACTGAGTCCAATCCCGAACCCAGTGGCACTGCTCAGCCGGCGCGAGATGCCACGGATCAGCGCGCGCAGCGACCACGGGAGAGCAGCAATGACAACCACTGCAGGAGACATTCTGGTCGATACGCTCGTTGACTGGGGCGTCGAAGTGATCTTCGGCATACCGGGCGACGGCATCAACGGCATTATCGAATCGCTGCGCAAGCGGCAGGACCGCATCCGCTTCATCCAGGTCCGCCACGAGGAAGCTGCGGCCTTCATGGCCTGCGGCTATGCCAAATGGACCGGCAAGCTCGGCGCCTGCATCGCCACTTCCGGTCCCGGCGGCATCCATCTCCTCAACGGGCTGTACGATGCCAAGCTCGACGGCCAGCCCGTGCTCGCCATCACCGGGCTTCAGTTCCATGACCTCTTGCACACGTTCACGCAGCAAGACGTGGAGCTCGACAAGCTGTTCGAGGATGTCTGCGTCTACAACTGCCGCATCATGGGCGCGAACCACGTGCAGAACGCGGTCGAGCTCGCCTGTCGCACGGCGCTCGCCTACCGCGGCGTGGCACACGTGACCATCCCGGTCGATATCCAGGACCAGACGGTGAAGGAGGACATCCGCTCCAAGCGCAACCTGCCGGAGCATGTCTCCGAGCGCATGTCGGAGAGCGCGCATCTGCCCGCGGAAAGCGAGCTGGCGCAGGCGGCCGCGATCCTCAATGCCGGCAGGAAGATCGTCATCATGGCGGGCCGTGGCGCGCTGGGCGCGCGGGACGAGGTCGCGGCGCTCGCGGAAAGACTCGCGGCTCCTGTCGTCAAACCGCTGCTCGGCAAGGGCGTGCTGCCCGACGATCATCCCTACACGACCGGCGGCACCGGCCTGCTCGGTACCCGGCCTTCGCAGGACGCGCTGGAGAATTGCGATACGCTGCTCATCGCCGGCGCGAGCTTCCCCTATATCGAGTTCTACCCAAAGCCCGGCCAGGCCAGATGCGTCCAGATCGAGCTTGATCCGAAACGCATCGGGCTGCGCTGTCCGGTAGAGGCCGCGCTCGTCGGCGATTGCGCGCGCGTCCTGCGCGCCCTGCTCCCGCGCGTCGAGCACCACCAGGACCGCTCGTTTCTGCAAAAGGCGCAGGCAGGGATGCAGGAATGGCGCGCGCTCATGCATGATCGCGGCACGCGGCGCGAGAAGCCGATGAAGCCGCAGGTCGTTGCGCACGAGCTGAACAAGCTCCTCTCCGACGACGCGATCATCGCTACGGATTCCGGCACCATCACCACCTGGTGCGCGCGGCACATCGATATGCGCGGAAACATGATGTTCTCCTGCTCCGGCAATCTCGCCACCATGGCGTGCGCGCTGCCCTATGCGAATGCGGCTGCGCTTGCCTATCCAGGCCGGCAGGTCATTGCCTTCGTGGGCGATGGCGGCCTCACCATGCTCATGGGCGAGCTGGCCACGGCGATGAAATATCAGCTCGACGTGAAGATCGTGATCATCAAGAACAACGTGCTTGGTCAGATCAAATGGGAGCAGATGGTTTTTCTGGGCAATCCCGAATACGTCTGCGAGCTGCAGCCCATCGACTTCGCCGTGGTGGCGCGCGGCTTCGGCGCAACGGGATTCACCATCGAGAATCCCGACCAATGCGGCGAGGTGCTGCGCGAGGCGCTGAGCACGCCGGGACCGGTCGTCGTCCAGGCGATCGTCGACCCCAACGAGCCGCCGATGCCGCCGAAGATCAAGGTCGAGCAGGCGGCGCATTTCGCCGAGGCGCTTGCCCGCGGCACGCCCAACGCAGGAAAGATCGCGCTCACGGTCCTTTCCGACAAAGTTCGTGAGCTCGTCTGAGGCCCGGGATGTCAGCCGCGGGACTGAGGGGGAACGTGTGCGTGTGGGTCAGGCGGCGCGGAACCGGCCGAAGAGGTGCACGTTCAACCCCTGAACCGTTTTCGGGACGGCCATCCAAGACAGAGGAGAATTCCCATGTGCGACTACAGCTTGCACGCCGTCGCATCCCGACCCGCGCAGGTCGGCGACAGGCTCATCACCACCCGCTTCGCCAACTCGGTGACCAACGGCTTTGCCGCCGTTTCAGAGCGACAGGTAGCGGTATGCCTCCTGCCGGGGACGGAAGTGGCGTTCGAGGAGGACATCAAATATGCGCATCCGGTCCTCTGGTTCCGGCATCGCACGATTAAGGAAAGGGTCGCGCGCTTTCGCCAGCTGAACATGGGCAATCCGCATGTGCATCATGACGCCCTGGAATTTCCGGGCGGAAAGCTCGTGCTGGTGACCAACCTGCTTGAGGGCCAGACCCTGTCGGTTCTGCAGCTCCCGGTCACGAAGCGCCCCTCCCCTGCAATCGAGGCTGCGCGGGAAGCAGTTCCGACCGCCTGACCGCAGAAGACCCTCGGGCGCCATCCGACGTGCGCAACGCCCTGCCGGACGCGCAGGCGGAAGGCAGGCATGCGGTGTTGATGCGGGTGAAATCCGGCGACAGCACGCATTTCGTGGCCTTGCCTATGGCCGCTGGCTGACGGGCTGCTCGACCAGGGGAGCGCACAAGAAAGCCGACCGGCGGAGGACCCGGTCGGCAGGCTTTTTCCTGAAGAATATGCGGCGGAGGGGGCGCATGTCTTGCATCGCAATTATAAACCGCAATGAATCGCCGCGTTGCGCTCGCATCGCAGCGTTCCCCTGTCGTGGTGGAAACCAGTTCCCCGAACGCAAGTTAGAACCAGCAAGGCACACTGCATCCGCTTTCTGCGCCTCGGCCGCGGACGTTCCAAATGGCATCGCTCGACCCTCATGATCGGCAGGCCTCCCTATCCTTGAGCCCGACGCTCATCACCACAATCGTCTGTTTCATTGTCCTTCTGCTGTTCGGGTTGCTTTTTGAAGGCGTCCAATTCGCGGGCCGCGCAAACGGGACAATGGCAATACCGGGCGAGGATCGCCTCGCCTTCGCCGAGCGGGCGTTCCGTCACGGCCAAAACGAAACCGCGATGCAGGTGTTTTTCGGGCTCGCGGCAAAAAACGACGGCAACGCGGAATACTGGCTGGGGCATATGACGGAGCTCGGCCTCGGCCTACCGGCCGATCCGCAAGCGGCCATTGCGCTTTACCAGAAAGCGGCGGATCAACACGTGATTGCAGCCGAGCTGAGGCTGGGCGAAATCTATATGCGCGGCGACATTGTGCCGCCCGATTTCGCCAAAGCAGAAGCTTACCTGCAGCGGGCCGCCTATCACGCCGACCCGCGCGCGGCGCTGCACTTGAGCGAGATGCATCGACTCGGCCTGGGCATGCCGGCCGATCCGGTCAAGGCCTGTGCGTGGTCGGAAGTGGCGGTGCTCGAAGGCAACTCCCCGCAAGGCAGGCGCGCGATCTCTCGATGCGAGAGCTCGAGCCTGTGCAGCAGCAGGAGGCAAGCGCACGGGCCGCCGAGATCATGCAGCAGATCAGGCACGAAAGCACCGCTCAAGCACGCGTGACGGATGCGAGATGACGCAGACGCATAGCGTCACTTTCGTGAGATAGTGTCACAGCTGCGCAAGCAGACCGGCATCTGATAAAACGTGCAGCGGTTAAGAGAAGTTAGCGGCGCAGGTTAAGCAGCACGCCGAGCGCGCCTGCTCTGTGCATCCCGTGGCATAAAAAAGGCCCCGGGGAGGTTGATCGCCGGGGCCTTTGTGGCCGTCAAGGTACCTTGGGGGTTCCAATGGTGACCACGCGCGAAGCATGACGCGCAATCATGGCGAAAGAAGAGTCGGCCTGAGTCCAATCGGAGATGAGGCGGGCTGATTGTAAAAGCGTTTCGGCAAGCATGCTCTGGTCTCTCTCCCCGCAAAGCGGGGAGAGGGCAGACCCGAGCGCAGCGAGGGTCGGGTGAGGGGCAATTTCAGGATGGAGTTTGCCGTCGCCCCTCACCCCACCCCTCTCCCCGCTGAAGAAGCGGGGAGAGGGAGACAACGACGGAGTGACGTAAGAGTTTTTTGATGCAGTAGCACGCGTCAATTTATTACTGTCATTCGTGAAACCCTGGAGACCGTCATGCCGAAACGCACCGTCCTGCGCGGGGCCCGTGCGCTCCTTGGCAGAGAGCTCGCGTTCTCGCCGGATGCGGTCGATCTGCTCGTAGAGAACGGCCGCTTCCGGGCCATCGCGCCCGCGGGCAGCCAGTCCGGCGATGAGGTGATCGACTTGCGCGGACGACTGCTCGTGCCGGGGTTGATCAACGGCCATTTTCATTCGCACGAGCATTTCCACAAAGGGCGCGTCGAGAACCGCCCGCTCGAGCTGTGGATGCATTACGTGCGCGCGGGCCTCACCGTCGAGCTGACGCCGCGGCAGACCTACCTGCGCACCATGATCGGTGCCATCGACGCGCTGCGCTCGGGCACCACGCTTGTCGTCGACGATCTTCTTCCGGGTCCGCGCATCAATCGGGCCAATCTCGATGCGGCCTTCCAGGCCTACGACGATATCGGCATCCGGGCGCTGGTCGGCCCTTCGCTCTACAACCGCAGAACGATCGAGAATTTTCCGTTCACCGACGAATGCCTGCCGGAAAATTTTTTGCGCGAACTGCGCGGCCAGCCGATCCCTTCGGAGGCCGAGCTTCTCGATCTCTATGGCGAACTCGCACGCGCGCGCCATCCGCAAAACTCCCGGGTCGGGCTCGTCGTCTCGGTGTCGGCGCCGCAGCGCTGCAGCGAGGATTTTTTGCGGGCCTGCCGGCGCTTCGCCGACGAGCACGATGTGCCGGTGATTAGCCATGTGCAGGAGACGCGCCTGCAGGTAGTCACCGGCGAGCTGTTCTACGCAATGCCCATGGTCGAGTATCTCGACCGCATCGGCTTCCTGCAGCCCAAGACAACGCTGATTCATGCGGTGTGGCTCAATCCGCGCGAGATCGCCGCGCTGGCGCGCACCGGCGCAACCGCACAGCATAATCCGTGGTCGAACCTGACCCTGGGCTCCGGCGTGCAGCCGGTTCGTGAACTGCTGGAGGCGGGAGTCAATATCAGTCTCGGCTCCGATGGCACCTGCTCGACCATGACGGCGAACATGCTCACCGTTATGGGCACCGCAGCTGCGCTGTCCAAGCTGCGCGGCGATGACTATTCACGCTGGCTTTCGGCGCCCGAAGTCCTGACGGCGGCGACGCAAGGCGGTGCGAAGGCGCTGGGCTTTGCGGACGAGCTTGGCGTGCTGGCGCCGGGCGCACTGGCGGATCTTGTCGGCTACCGCCTCGACGGCATCGCCTTCGCGCCGCTTGCCGACCCGGTGCGGCAGCTCGTTTACGCGGAGCGTGGCACCGCGATCGATTTTTGCATGGTCGCAGGCGAGACGGTGATGCGCGACGCCAGCCTTGTCCGGATCAACGAGCCGCAGCTTTTGGCCGAAATCGCCTCCGCATATACGCAGCTGCGCGAGCAATTCGATCGGGCGGAAACGACGCTCGGGCCGCTGCTGGCCGCCATGCAGCAAGTCTACGAGCGATCCCTCGCCGTTCGCATCCCGCCCGACACATTGCCGGCGCGCATGGCCGCATTGAATCCGTGCTGATCGAAGCGGCCGAGACGTCGCTTGGTGGGCACGGTTTCAGTGCCGCGTGCCACTCGCCAGATTGCTCATCCGTATTTCAATTTCGATGCGTGCTTGCGGAATCGAGAATTCGGCAGCGAGCGCCCCGACCAACATCGACGCGGTTTCAACCGAATCGGCTATCTCTTCTCCCCAGGCAGCATTGTCCGGTTTCGCTCGATCGTACAGCCTCACTTGCACAGTATAGCCACCGTCTTCCTCGCTGATGGAGGCAAACAGGTCCGTAAAGCCAGACCCTTCAATGTCAGAGTCTACTCGAAGCCGGCCAGGCGTCATGACGGGAGCCGCATTGACGTCATCTACTCATTTTCCACTCATTGCTGCAACGTGCCGCAGCGGCCTGCGGGTCGGTAACGCCCGACGATTAAGACTGTAGCCAATGAACAAAGACCTGGCTAATCCTTTGTGCTGGAGCGGCGAATGCTTTTTATCGCAATAGCAGGAAGGCCGGACTTCGTCGCCATGACTCGATCCTGCTCGGCGATGAAATCGGTAGCGGCACAATCGCCTTCGGCGTCCCCGAGCACCGCACTTGGAACCCGGCGATTGGAGCGCTGCGAGCCGTCCTCATAAAGGACATCGAACAGCACGAATTCAGCACCAGCACGGGTCCCCGGTTTACGGGCCATCTTGAACGTTCCTATTCGAGAGTGCTGCTGAAAATAGACAGGCATGCGGAATAGCCGGCCGATCCGGCGCTCAGACCAGTGCCGACAGAATTTCCAACAATTCAATACCTATGGATTGCCCGGCGTGTTATCAACCCGCGTAGGAGAATCCGATGGCATTCAAGGCAAACTACGGCAGAGATCGCGCTGAACGACAGCGGGCAGCCCGCGCGCGGAACGAAGAGAAACAACGAAAAAAGGAGGAAAAACGTGCGCAACGCAAGGCTGAGCGCGAACTAGCCGAACCTCGTCCTGATGATAAGAAGGATTAGAGGCTCACCCCCCTTGGGAAGCGCGTCCATTTTCCAACCTACATTCCGCCCGGTTTTTGCTGCCCTGTGCCAGTGCCAAAGCGAGGTCGACCGCGTCCGACCGCACGCGCATCGTCGCGTCGCTTGGGAGCCGGGATGAGCCCTTCGCGTTGTGCCTGTTTGCGGGCCGCCTTGCGTGCGCGACGCACGGCTTCTGCTTTCTCCCGGGTCTTGCGTTCTGACGGCTTCTCATACGCCTTGCGGCGCTTCATCTCCCGAAAGATGCCCTCACGCTGCATCTTCTTTTTGAGAATCCTGAGAGCTTGATCCACATTGTTTTCGCGAACGAATACCTGCACATGTTTTCCGATCTTGTTGTTGCTGCCCCGCCCTGCGTCTCGCACGGAACTACTCGAGCGCAGCGATGGATTTATGATGGATTTGCGACGCTTGCCCTAGATATGAACGAACCGTTTTCGATGTACAAGAGCTTTATTGCTTCGCCGTGGCAGACCCGGCAGCCAAGCCACGCTGGAATCAAGCGAAACGAGCTCCAGGGAAGGCGGGTGCCTTGAAACCAACACATCTATACGCCATATGGAGGCGTGAATTCGGAAGGTCGTAGCGAGCCGCATGTGCGGAAGCTCGCAAATTGATGTCCGGGCTTGCACCACTCTCAATGCCCGCCCCGTCGCTGCCTTTCTTTTCATCCCGATATGAGAGGCGGCAGGCGCATAACGCGCACAACTGCTTCATCCCGCACACAGGAAAATTACTCACTTGATCTTCTTTCAGCATTTCGCCCTCCCCGAAACTATCGCGACGGGAGAGGCAAACCGTGCTGCAGGATAAGGGCTGATAAACAGCGTTGCACCGAGAGGAGCAATTGGAGTGACAATGAGCAGAGTAAAACTAACGGCGCCCCGCATTAAGAAAAACGAGGCTGCCGGCACGACAGCGGAATCCGCTTCCCAGGAAAAGCCCGCCGAGCATCGATTTCGACTGCAGGTAGATCAGCAAACCAAAAGGACATATGCTACCCTAGAAGCGGCCGAGGCAGCCGGAGCAGCTATTAAAAAGAGCCACCCCGTAGTTCATGTTGGCGTGTATGACCGGGTCGAGGGCGTGAACAAGATCATCGAATTGCCAAAGAGCTGATCTTGCCAGGGGCGAGCAAATTTCAAGCGCGAGAGGCTTTGCAATGACAAGAGCTTCAGAGGACAAGAAGGAGCAACAGGCCCGGGAAGGCGCGCAGGCATGGGCAGAGTATCAGGCCCAGGCTCGGGCCGTCCGGCAGAAGACTGAGCGATTAAAAGCGCTGCGATTGGCCAGGGATGCAGCCGCAGAAAAACTCCCGGATGCCAAGAAAAAGAAGAAGTAAACTGACGCCGGAGCGAGGAACCGTCATCCCTGAAGTGCTCGGCGCAACGCGCCGAGCCACGCATGTCGTGCGTACCGTAGCCGACATGCGCACATAAGGATCCAATCTCGGGTAAACCCGAGATTGGTGGATCGACGGCCACATACCGGCGGGATCCTTCGAGGCTCGCTCACGCGATCTCGGTTCACCCGAGATCGCATACTTAAGTTCGCATGTCGGGCAAGCCGACATGCGTGCTCGCTCGCGCCTCGGGATGACGGCGCGAGATAGATGTTTGCAAGACAGGAGAGTTAGGGAGGAGCGAACCGCGTTGACCGTGTCATTCGCGCTGGTCAGGCGACCTTGAGATTTTCTGCCGATTCCTTCCCACGATTGCTCACGATTTCATATTGCACGACCTGCCCCTCATTAAGGGAGCTTAGCCCCGCACGCTCGAGAGCAGAAATGTGTACGAACACGTCCCTGCCACCACCTTGAGGTTGAATGAAGCCATACCCTTTGGTCGGATTGAACCACTTTACCGTTCCTGTCGCCATCTTCGTCTCCTTGCATATCCAGGTTAGCGGCCGCGTATTGCGCGACCCGGCAGATCCGAGTTTGGGGAATGACTTGAGAGCGGCCGAAAACGGGAGCTTGGCAAGGCAGACCGAAAACTTGGAATGCGGTTGTACAATCAACGTGAGCTCAGGGCAATGCAGGCCGCAGGCCCCAGGTACTCCTCCAGCGCCTGGCGCGTCTTCATGCGCTATCCCCGCCCGATCATTCATGACATGATGGCCACTGAAGAATAACCCATCGTGAATTCCAGTCCTGCCCATGTCTTGCCGTCCGTGCCCCACCCCCAAGGGCTGTTGCAACTCGTTTTAATCAAGCCGACGCACTACGACGATAATGGCTATCCCATCCAGTGGTTTCGATCAGCTATCCCGTCCAACTCGTTAGCCTCCCTGAACGGTTTGGCGGAAGAAGCCCGCTCACGCCAAGTGCTGGGCCCGGGAGTAGAAATACGTGTTCACACCTACGACGAGACTAATCGGCGTGTCCGGCCAAATCGGATCATCAGACGGGTTCTAGGGCCGGGCGGCAAGGCGCTTATTTGTCTCGTTGGCGTTCAGTCGAATCAATTTCCCCGAGCTGTCGATCTGGCAGAGCCGTTCCTTGCCGCGGGCCTGCCGGTTTGTATCGGCGGTTTTCATATCTCCGGCTGCATTGCCATGCTGCCGGAGCTGCCTGACGAGATCCGCGCGGCACAGGCGCGAGGCATTTCCTTATTCGCCGGGGAGGCCGAAGAAGGCCGATTCGACGCTGTGTTGCGCGATGCATGGAATGGCAAGCTCGCCCCGCTTTACAATTTCATGGACAAGCTTCCCAATCTGCAGGGGGAGCCACGTCCTATCCTGCCACGAAAACACATACGACGAACGTCGGGATCGCTGTCGAGCTTCGATCTGGGACGCGGCTGTCCTTACCAATGTTCCTTTTGCACGATCATCAACGTGCAGGGCCGCAAGAGCAGGTTCCGTTCACCGGACGACCTCGAAAGGATAATACGCGAGAACTATGCGCAAAATATCAAACGGTTTTTTATCACGGACGACAACTTCGCCCGTAATCACGATTGGGAATTGCTGTTCGATCGTTTGATCGAGCTTCGTGAAGGGGACTGCCCGAAGATAGGCTTCACCATTCAGGTCGATACGCTCTGTCACAAGATTCCTAATTTTATCGAGAAGGCTGCGCAAGCCGGCATCCGCCGGGTATTTATCGGACTGGAGAATATCAATCCCGATAATCTCATCGCCGCCAAGAAACGCCAGAACAAGATCACCGACTACCGACAGATGCTGCAGAAATGGCGCGAGCACGGGGCCATCACCTGTGCTGGCTACATCATCGGCTTTCCCGCCGACAGCAGAGAGTCCATCCGGCGTGACATAGAGATTATCAAGCGCGAACTGCCGCTCGACATTCTGGAACTCTTTTTTCTCACTCCACTGCCCGGCTCAGAGGACCATAAGGTTCTGTGGCAGAAGGGTGCCTGGATGGACCCCGATATGAACAAATACGATTTGAACCATCGGGTAACACATCATCCCAGGATGTCGGATGCAGAATGGGAGGACGCCTATCGCCTTGCGTGGGAGACGTTTTATACACCCGAGCATATCCGCACTATCCTGCAGCGCGCCGCAGCCAACCGCCGCGGCCGGCCGGGTACGACTCTCACGACGTTGCTGTGGTTCAAGCTGGTCAGCGCGTGTGAAGGCGTTCACCCACTCGAGGGCGGGGCGTTTCGACTGAAATTCCGCCGCGATCGCCGTGTTGGCCTGCCGCTTGAAAATCCGCTCGTGTTCTATTTGCGATATCTGCGCGAGATTATCCATAAACTGCGGCAGTACTGGTCGGTCTACCGGGAGTGCAAGTGTATCCTGAACGAAGTTCTGGCGGCGCCCAACCGCTGGACGTACACTGATCTTGCAATCACCCCGCCCAAAGACGACGAATTCGAGACGCTCGACCTTTACCACGCGACCGCGGGCGGCGAGGCCGCTCTCGCCCGCAAGCATCGCGCGGATGCAATCCGGGCAGGAACACCGCAGTATACTTAAACTCCGCGTCGAAATCCCGCAGCGCAGTCGGCTCGGTGCGAGCAAGACATGGTATCTTCCGATCACAACGCACTGGAGACAACGGCACTGAAACGGCGCGATGTCGTCACCCTGCTCGGCGGCGCGGCGGCGTGGCCGCTCGTGGCGCGCGCCCAGCAAGGCGAGCGCGGGCGGCGGATGGGCTATGCGGAGAATGACTCGGCAATCACGCGCCTTGGTAGCGGCCTTCACGGAAGAACTAGAGAAACTCGGGTGGATAGTGGCACCATTCGGCCGAAGCGAATGATGGAAAATAGTCCCGCTTTTCGGCGCTAAGCAGACCAACAGCGCTCGCATCCACTAGGCAAATTTTGAATGGCGGAGTTCTAGTTCGAGGTCCGGCAAGCCTCGGAGGCAACATCGATGGCGCAGTAATACTTCTTGCTGCGGGTGCAGTATCCCTGGGTAACCGGCTTCTCATGATTACGTAGACAGGTGTTCAACCAGTCTATTGCGATGTCGGCCTTCTTGAATTCCTTATCACGGCAATATTGATCAAGATCAGAGGCAACGCGGCGAAATTCGTCTGGAAATTGCCAGCGTCGTTTCTTGTACAACTCCTCGCCTCGCTTATACAACCCGTTGCTCGTGCGGAGGCAGGCATTGGTGTCTTTCTGCATCTCGGCAGTAGCAGGCTGGAAACTCATAAACGCAATAAGTACCGTGCAAATGAGCGGAAGAAGGCGAGTGGTTGATATGTGATTTGAGAATCGCACTCGCATGATGTGCTCCATTCATAATTTGCGTACGTGCGTGTCTTACAATTTTGCCAATGTCTCCTATCGCGGCACCATCATTTTACCCTATTTTCCGGAGCGCTAGCAAAACCGTTTGGCTGTCGACGCCGATCTCAAAACTGAAATGACACTTGCCGGACGTTCGATCGGCCTGAGATGAACCTGGCGATGGACCAAGCGGAGGCGCTGGACAAGATCTCTTTGGATAGAGACAGGCAGCACACTGCATGACGAACACGAGATTAGTTGAGAAGATCGCCCCTGCCTTGAAAACATATGCGCTCTTGACTTGCGCGGCGTCGGCTTGGGCCGTGCTTTCCTGGAATTCAATGTCGTCCGCCGCTGCGAGCGACTCGCTCGCGATCGGCGCGATTTTGCCATTGACGGGGGAAGCAGCGCACTGGGGAATTCCGCCCCGCAATGCGGCTGAAATGGCAATCGACGAGCTCAACCGCGCAGGCGGGATCGGCGGTCGCAAGTTGGCCCTTGTGGTTGAGGACGATCGATGCCAACCCGCCGACGGCATTGCCGCTTTCAACAAGATCATGGCAGTTGCAAATCCTCCGGCAATCCTCGGCGCGGTGTGCAGCGGTGTCACCCTGGCAATTGCCCCGCTTGCCGAGGTCCGTAAAACGGTTTTAATCAGCCCAGCTTCGACCAGCCCCAAAGTGACGGATGCGGGCGATTTCATCTTTCGCGTCATTCCCTCGGGCAGCGTGAGGGCAAAGGTTTTTGCCGAATATATTTATCACCAGCGCGGGCTGCGTAAGCTTGCGGTGATTTACATAAATAACGAAGGGGGCGTCGGCGGGAGCAACGCATTCAAGGCGCAGTTCAGGCAGTTGGGCGGAACGATACTACTCGAGGAGACATACGCGCAGGGGGCGACGGACCTTCACGCTCAGCTGACGAAAATCAAGAGCGCAAACGCGGATGGCCTGATAGTTGCTTCCTATCCTCCGGATACTGTCCTGATCATGCAGCAAGCGCGCGAGCTTCAGCTCCAGCTACCGCTATTCTTTACGACTGAGGCACCCCAGAACCCCGAGGTGTTGCGGGAAGCCGGCGACGCCGCCAATGGTGCCGTCTACATTCTTGCAGCTCCCGCCACCGGAGAGGCACCGGAGCGATTCACGCGCGCGTATGAAGCGAAATTCAAGCACAGGCCGGAGCTCTTCGCGGCGGAGGGCTATGATGTCGTGCGCCTTATCGCAGCGGCTGCGGATGCCGCGGGGCCATCTTACAGCGGTCCCGGCATTCGCGATTTTCTCTATCAGGTGCGTAACTATGCCGGCGCATCAGGGACGATCACATTCGACCGGAACGGAGATGTCACCAAGCCCTACGCGATAAACGCCATCGAAGCCGGCAGTCCCAAAACTATTTTCGTCAAGTAGCGGATGAGCCATGCCGGTGAAATGTCGCGGCTTCGTCAAAGCGAAGCAGAAGCGCTGCGGATGAGCGCGAACAGACGTCACGCGTAGGGTACGAGACGTTTGCCCGGCAGCAGATCATAAGCCGGGCGCCAGCCCGGCAGCTTTGCCATACGACCCAACCAGGCGTGCACTGCCGGGTGACTGCCCTCGAACACATATCCTGTTTCATCGCCGGGATAGTGCAGGTAGGCCATTAGCGAGATGTCGGCGATGGTCGGCGCATCGCCAACCACGAATGCACGCGGCTGCAGATGGCCATCAAGGATCGAGAGATAGTCATCGATGCGCTTGCGCAAGAACACCAATACGTGCGGATCGGGCTGCGGCGTAAACGTGCGCAGATACCGGTAGGTCGCCATGTATCCGGTAAGCTTGTGATTGTCCCAGAACAGCCATCGCAATATCTCAAACTTCTGCGCGCTCCTGCCGGCAAACCGGCCATACCGATCGGCAAGCTGCAGCAGGATCGGGCCGGTTTGGGTGAGACGAACGCCGTCCTCCTCAAGCACGGGAATCTCACCCAACTCGTTCACGGTGGCCCGCCACTCCGGCGTGCGCGTCACCCCGCCTGCAAAATCAGTCCAGACCGGTTCGAAGGACTGGCCGCACTGGGTGAGCATCAGGGCGATCTTGTAGCTGTTGCCGGATTCGGGGAAGTGGTGCAGTCGATAGCTGGTCATCGTTCCTGTCTCGTCGATGGCGCATTCAAGATAGTGCAGGATTGTTGCGCGGCAAATGAGCATGGCGCCTGTCGCCCGAAGACGGCACAATTCACTTTCCAAAACGTTGCATGAAGAGCGGGGCTGTCTCTGGAGAGAGCGCATGCGACGGCGCGACCTGATTGCACTTATCAGCGGAGCGGCTACAGCTTGCGCTCTGCCTGCACATGCGCAGCAGCCCGGCGCGATGCGGCGGGTGGGCGTTCTCATGAATCTTTCCGAGGCCGATCCGGCGGGCCAACGCCTGATCGCTACATTTCGCGACAGCCTCAACAAACTGGGGTGGGTCGAGCAGGCCAACCTGCACGTCGATTACCGCTGGAGCGCGGGCGACGTTGAGCGAATTCGAAAATATGCGGCGGAATTAACCGCGCTCGGCCCTGACGTGATTCTGGCCTATGGCGGGTCGGTGCTGGGGCCATTGTTAAAACTGAGTCGCAGCGTGCCAATCGTGTTTACGGAGGTTGTCGACCCGATTGCCGCCGGCTTCATTGAGAGCCTCGCCCGTCCCGGCGGCAATGTCACCGGCTTCTCCCTGATCGATTTTGGCATCAGCAGCAAATGGCTCGAGCTCCTCAAACAAATTTCGCCCAGCATCACGAAAGTAGTTGTATTCGAGCAGCCCAGCTCGCCCGGCGCAGCCGGTCAGGTGCGCGCAATCCAGTCCGCAGCACCCTCGTTCGGTGTCGAGATCACGTCAGCCGCCCTGACCGATCCCGGCGAGATCGAACGAGCCATTGTCGCGCAGCACGAAGCAAACGGGGGTGTGATTGTAACGGTAAGCCCGCTTTCGACGGTCAATCGTGACCGGATCATAGCACTCGCAGGCCATTACAAAGTGCCCGCCGTATATCCGCTTCGATATTTTGCCGTCAGCGGCGGCCTGATCTCCTACGGGCCGGATCGGCTGGAGCCGTATCGGCGTGCGGCCGTCTATGTCGATCGCATCCTCAAGGGCGAGAAGCCGGCCGAGTTGCCGGTGCAAGCGCCGACAAAATATGAGCTCGTCATCAATCTCAAGACCGCCAGTGCGCTGGGCGTCACGATGCCGCCATCGCTGCTCGCACTCGCCGACGAAGTTATTGAGTGACAGGATTTTTGCTGCACTGCCCGAGTGCGGATACCGGTGAAGAACTCTGAGAAACACGTGAATTACAGATCCGCCGTGCGCCGACGTGACATGATGCTTGCAACTGCGGCCAGCCTGCTCTCGGCTGGACGCGCATCGGCCCAGGCCTGGTCGCGCAGCGCACAGGCTGACGTCGCCCCGGTTCTTCCGGCAACGCCAATTCCCGCTGCTGCGTCGCTCGCAAAAGGGAAGGCCCGCGCCCTCGTGCTCGGCGGGGGCGGTGAATATTTCATTGCCTGGACTGCTCGGGTTTGCGCATGGCCTGCACAGTGCGGGCGTTTCATACGATATAGCCGACGTCATTGTCGGAACCTCGGCTGGCGCTATCGTGGGCAGCGCGGCCGCGGCCGGTCATATCGGATTGCTGCGCGACGACATCGATTTTTTCGGGCAGTTTCCCAAGCTCCTGTCCGATTTGATACCAACGCGCGAATCCAACTCGAGTCAGGTCCGCGCGCGCAACCTCGCCGAAGCTGCCCACGACGCCAGCACGGCAACCATCCAGTCGATCGGCCGCGGCGCCATGGCGGCACGCAATTCTTCGGTTCGCAACCTCGAGCTTATGATCGACATTCTCAGCCTCGGCCGCTCCTGGCCGAGCCCCCGCTTTCACACGACGACGACGGATTGTTACACCGGCGAGCGACTTGTGCTGTCGCAGTCGAGCAATGTTCCCGTCGCGCATGCAGTCTGCGCGAGCGTGTCGTTGCCTGGCGTGTTTGGGCCCACCTGGATTGGAGATCGGCTGTGCATGGATGGCGCGATGTGCTCAACCAGCACCCACTGCGACCTCGTTGCCGGCGCCGGTCGCGCTTTGGTCGTTGCGCTCACCGACAAAGGCGTGCGCTTCTCGAACATTCCGAACGATATCGACCGGGAGCTCGGCTACGTCCAGGCGGCCGGAACCAGGACACTTCTGATCGCCGCCGACCCAGGCAAGGTGCATCTGCTGTCGCCTGCCGAGATCGAACCGGCACTTAAAGCAGGTCGCGATCGTGCCGTGAGCG
>JBKPOZ010000084.1:0-8945 GCA_046733355.1 Pseudomonadota bacterium
GATCACTCTGAACGTCGGGAATCTGGATCGGGTTACGTTGCTCGACAGCCCTGCCGATTGCAGTCTCTCCGAGGTGGATATGACGATCCCTAATCGCGGCGATGATGGTATCGTCCATGCCGTACGTCGACCGCAGACGGAATTCACGGCTGGCGTCGTCGAAAACGTAAATCGCGCCAGCCTCGGTATTCGAGAGCTGTGTCGCTTTGGCGACGATGGTGGTCAGGACGGTCTCGAGATCGACCGTCGAATTCACCGCCTGGGTGACCTCCCCCAGGGCGTGCAGCTCGCTGATCGACTGGCTAAGTTCGCGCGTGCGCGCCTGTATCTCGTCAAACAACCGCGCATTCTCGATCGCGATCACTGCCTGGTCGGCAAAGATAGTCACGAGCTCGATTTGCCGCGCTGTAAAGGGGTGTGGCACGGTTCTCGCTACGAAGATCACTCCTATGACATCTCCCTTGCGCAAGAGTGGAACGCCGAGCGATGCTCGATAGCCGACTACCTCTTGTAATTCACGATAAGTATACTCCGGATCGGCGAGCACGTCGGGAACATGGATCGGCCTGCCCTCTATCGCGGTTCGCCCGACCACACTGCCTCGATCCACCACAATTGGATGCTGTTCGACGTAATCTCTAGATTCGGGCGAGAAGCCGTAGCGCGCGGCGACACGGAAGAGTTCGCCGTCACGTAAAAAGATGAAGGCATCTTTCGCCTCACACAGCCGGGTCGAGGACTCGACCAGTGTGTCGAGCACCGGCTGAAGCTCAAACGTCGATCGGCTGATGGTCTTGAGCACGTCGGCGGTGGCGGTCTGCTGCTCTAGCGTTTCTCGCAACTCATTGAGGAGCCTCGTGTTCTCAATGGCGATCACCGCTTGATCGGCGAACGCAGTGACCAGCTCGATCTGCTTGTGGGTGAACGGACGGGCTGTCCTGCGCATGAGGGTAAAAGCACCGAATTGTGCACCCTCGCGCAGCAACGGGACGCCTAATAAAGTTCTGTACTGCCCGACTGTTGGCCCTTCCTCACCGTGCCAGTGATATGCAGGATCTTGATACACGTCGGGAATGTGTACGGTATGCTGTTCCAACACGGCGCGCCCGGCTGCGCTGTGCCGGTCGAGCGGTGGCGGGTGCTCCCTGGCAAACTTCGCAAAGGCGGTACCAACTTCGTTCATCGCCGCTAATTGGAATACATCGGTTTCAAGTTTCCAAATGAACGCGCTATCTGCCTCGCACACGCGCACTGCAGACTGGACCAGCGTGTCGAGTACGTTCTGCAGATCGAAAGTTGAGCGACTAATTACTTTGAGCACCTCAGCGGTTGCGGTCTGCTGCTGCAGAGAATCGCGCAGCTCGTTTAGCAGCCGCGCATTCTCGATGGCGATGACGGCCTGCTTGGCAAAGCTGGTGACAAGATCGATGTGCTTGTTCGTGAACGGCCGGACCTCCTGGCGATAGATGGCAAACGTACCAATCAGGTCATCCTGCTTGACGATCGGCACATTCAGGATGGTGCGGAATCCCCCAAGTTTGACCGCCGCCACTAATACCGGCTCGCCTTCAACGTAGGCCTTGTCGTGGGTGACGTCGGCGACATGGACGGTCTGACGCGTCTCCATCACACGCCCGAGCGCAGTCCGCGCACCGGGGCGCTGCGGCCCCCGTTGCCAGAACTCGGCAAAGGCGCGAGGCACTCCAAACATTGCGGCTGCGCGCGCGGCGCCGTCCTCAAATCGAAACAGGACGCCGAACGTCGCATCGCAGATGCGGACCGCGTTCTCCAGCATCGCTTGAAACACCGGCTCCAGCTCGCCCGCCGAGCTCGAGATGACCTGCAGCACCTCTGAGGTTGCGGTTTGCTCGTCCAGTGCTTCCGCAAGGTCCTTTTGTGCCTTGGCTAGCTCGCGGGTCCGCTGGTCGAGTTGCTTCTTGAGATTGGTCGCCGAGGAAGCGTGTCGACGTGCAGCCGTCGGCTCCTGTCCGGCCTTAGACTTCCTCGTCCTTGGATGCCTAGCTTTCATCGCCAGACGACCAGACGCTGCGTCGGCCTAGCAAGTGGCATTGTTCCCAACGTGTTCAACGTGACCCAGGGGCCAGCCCTCATGAAACCCTTGCACAACACTCGAACATTCAAGAGGCAGCGAAAAGGCTATCACACCCTGCTGACGATGAGAGGGGCTTGAACCTGGGGCAGAGGACGACATCGCGACGCACCATTTTGGGCGGTCTAGGTCCGAGTTGGGTCAAGAACGGCTGTCCCGAGAATGTCCGCAGTGAGTTAGCTTCATCTCAATGAACAGACATCCAACGCGACGGCTCGTAGGTCGCATCAGTGCCAGCAGCGGATCAAGTGCGCCGCAGCAAACAGCTTGCCTATTGGGCGGCCTTCCCAACCTCCACAATCTGCGGCACTCGGATTGTAAAGGTCGAACCACGACCGGGCTCGCTCTGGACCGTGATGTCACCGCCCATCATCTGACAGAAGCGTCGGCTTATAACGAGGCCGAGGCCGGTCCCTCCGTATTTGCTAGCCGTCGATGATGATGCCTGGGAGAATTCCTGGAACAACTTGCCCATTTGCTCCGGCGTCATGCCGATGCCGGTATCGGTTACCGCGAGCGTGATCCAATCGCCGTCGTTCTCCTGTCGATGATGGGCATTGATCGTGAGGGTGCCACGTTCGGTAAACTTGTTGGCGTTGCTCATGAGGTTAAGCAGCGCCTGCCGAAGCCGCATTTGGTCGGCATGCATTGTCCCGATTTCACCGTCGCAATGGACCGCGACCTCATTGCCGTTCTTGGCTGCCAGTGGTTCGATGGTCTTGACGACCTCATCGATCAGCGGCGCAAGCGAGAAAGAAGCGAGATTCAGCTCCATGCGCCCCGCCTCGATCTTGGATAGATCGAGGATGTCATTAATGAGGGCAAGCAGATGGCGTGCTGCGCGGAGTACGCGATCCAGCGGTTCAAGGTCCTGCTTTGCAGTTTCCGCGTCCTCCCGCAGCATCTCGGTGACGCCGATGATGGCGTTGAGCGGCGTGCGCAGCTCGTGGCTCATATTTGCGAGGAACTGCGATTTGTGTTCGCTCGCTTCCGTGAGCTGACGACTTTTTTCTTGAATTTCGTCGAAAAGGGCGACGTTCTCGACTGCGATGACCGCTTGATCCGCAAAAGTGGTCAGCAACTCGATCTGCCGGTCTGAAAACGGCTCGGCTTCTGCCTTGGCAACAGATATGGCGCCGATTGGTCTTCCGTGACGCAGCATGGGAACTGCTACCGAGGCCCGCCAATTTCCGGCCAGTGCTAAGTCATGGGCGTAAGAAGGGTCTGCAAGCAAATCCGGCACGTGCGCAGTCTTACCGTCCAGTATCGCACGTCCAGCTGCTAAGGAGCGGTCAGGCCGCTTAGGATAGCTCCTTAAAATGTCCTCGAGGACTTTAGGTGTGAAATTATGACTTGCTACATAGCGGAGGACATTGCCGTCGTACTGCCAGACGACGCTGAACGCTGCCTCGCAAAGACGTGCAGCACTTTCCACAATAGCATCGAAAACCGGCTGAGCATTGGTCGGCGACCGGCTAATAACATTAAGAACCTCGCTCGTTGCCGACTGATATTCGAGAGACTCTTGCAATTCAGCCGTGCGTTTTTGTACCTCCTCGAACAGCCGCACGTTCTCAATCGCAATCACCGCCTGGTCGGCGAACGTGGTAAGCAATTGGATCTGCTTGTCCGTGAACGGCTGTACAACCGGCCGCGTTATAGCGAATACACCTATCGGGGCACCTTCGCGCAGAAGGGGCACTCCGAGCATCGTGCGAAAACCGCCACGTTCTTGGGATTCCTTCCAGACGTACTCCGGATCGGCAAGAACATCGGGCATATGAACGACATTCGCCTCTAGCGCGGTTCGCCCTACGAGCGTCCCTCGAGCGGGCCGGATGGATTGTTCTCTGATGTAGTCTTCATATTCGCGCGGGAAGCCGTAATTGGCTGAGAGACGATAGACCTCATCCTCACGGCGGAAGACGAAGGCAGTTTTCGCCTCAAGTAGATGAGCTGCTGACTCAACCAACTCGTTGAGCACGGTGTGCAAATCGAATGTCGAGCGGCTGATGACCTTGAGCACATCGGCGGTAGCGGTCTGTTGCTGAAGGGACTCGCGCAGTTCATTCAGTAGGCGCGTGTTCTCGACCGCAATGACTGCCTGAGCTGCAAAATTCTGCAC
The DNA here is from genome assembly GCA_046733355.1 of Pseudomonadota bacterium. Classification (GTDB taxonomy): domain Bacteria; phylum Pseudomonadota; class Alphaproteobacteria; order Rhizobiales; family Xanthobacteraceae; genus VAZQ01. The sequence goes on from JBKPOZ010000084.1 coordinate 4,236, forward strand.
TAATTCGATTTGTTTGTCAGTGAATCGCCGCACTTCAGTGCGGTAGATGAACAACGCCCCGATCAGTTCATTGTCTCTCAGCATGGGCACCGCGACTGAGGAGCGGGCGCCACCATACCTGAAGGACGGGCTGGGGTTCGGTTCATTGCCTCGATCAAGCACATGAACCGCTGCCTTTGTCTCAATAAGCTCGCCAAAGGTGCGGCCTGGTTCTGGTGCAAATGCGCCTTGCTGCCTCATGAAATCAGCTAACGCGGGCGGCAGATTGAGAGATGCCATCAAGTGGAATAAACCGCCTTCATACCGGAACAGCATTCCAAACCGTGCGCCGCAAATGCTGGTCGCTTTCTCCAGCATTGCCTGGAACACCGGCGCTAGATCGCCGGGCGATTCTGAGATGACGCGCAGCACCTCCGAGGTCGCCGTTTGGCGCTCCAGCGCCTGCGAGAGGTCGGTGCTGCGCTGACGCAGCTCGTTGACGAGCCGGGAGTTCTCGATTGCGATCACGGCCTGATCGGCGAACACGCTCACCAGCTTGATCTGCTTCTCAGAAAATGGCTGTGGCTGAACCTTTCCGATGAAAATAACCCCTATGACCTCATCATCGTTGCGCAAAAGCGGAACGCCCAAGGCGGTGCGATATCCGGCAATGTTTTGTGCCTCGCCCCAGGCATATTCCGGATCTTTGCGCACATCGTGAATATGAACGACCTTCCCATCGAGTGCGACGCGCCCCGTGACGCTACCCCGATCCACCATCACTTCTCGATCGGCAAACAGTTCTTTGATGCGAGCATAAACGTCGTTTGAGTGCCCAAACCCCGCGGCCCAGCGGAAAACATCACGCTCCCGCTGGAACAGCCACGCATGATCAGCTTTGCACAGTCGCGTGGCCGACTCGACGAGCGTATTGAGAACGGCCTGCAGGTCGAATGTGGAGTGACTGATCGCTTTGAGCACCTCCGCAGTCGTGTCCTGCTGCTGCAGTGTCTCGCGGAGCTCCGTGATGTCACTAACCGCTCCAATCAACCGCAAAACTTGCCCATTGCTGTCGCGTATCGATGCCGCGCGGTCGCTCACCCAGCGCCATTCTCCCGCCTTGTTGAGAATACGGTATTGGCAGGAGAAGTGAGGCGCGCTTCCTTTGAAATGGGCTACTGTGGCGTCGCGGTATCGGTCGCGGTCCTCGGGATGAACGCGCGCCACCCAATTCGCCGATGTGAGTTCGCCTCGCTCGAACCCAAACATTTCGAGGAGTCGCGCAGAGAGCTCCAGATGGTTCGGTCTGACGGTCCACTCGTAAATTCCTTCGGCGACGGCGTGGAGAATTAAACGATAGCGCTCCTCGGTACTGAATCCGGGATCGGCGCCTCCTCCGGGACCACCGGGCTGGTTGGCTTCTATTGAAGCGGATGTTGTTTCTCTCATGGTGAGCGCAGCTTAGCCAAATCCCAAGCGATCATAAACAGCTCGCCATGGCCGTCAGTGGCCATTGTGGGGAGGACGCGCGATCAATGACCGCAGTCTCGGGGGCGTAATCTGCTGTTGTATCCACACTGATGCCGTAGGCTCACACGTTCGCAGTGCGTAATCACCCGAACCTGTGCGCTCGTTCTCCAGTGCTTTGGTGCTGTCTAGCAAAACATGACGGGTTTGGGGTCAACAACGGCTGTCCCGAGAATGTGCGCAGTGAGTCAGCTTCACCTCAATGAACAGACATCCACCAAGATGCCTCTAGGTCGCATCCGAGCGCCGCACGTTGGCCGGTAAGCGCGCCGCGATTTCATCTCGTTGGTCGGCGGCGGAGCGGCTTGGCCGCTCGCGGCACGCGCGCAGCAGCCCGCGATGCCCGTGGTCGGATGGGGCAGCGAAACGCGCAAGGCTGAGGATTCCCGAGTAGTGCCCTTTCTCCGCGAGGGCTTGAAAGAGGGCGGCTATGGCGAGGGCCAGAACGTGATGTCGGGCACTACGATCGTTTACCGGCACTGGCCGCCGAACTGGTTCATCGCGCTTCATGTGCCCTCAAGTCGAGGGGCCAAACGTACCATGTCGTCGGGCGGCTGAAACTGCGTTGTGCAGCACAGCAAAATTGCCCGCCGATCGTCCGCTCGGGGTCAGATTCTGCCGTTCCGAGGACATCTGCAGTAGGTCTGCTTCATGTCAATGAGCAGTCATGATGAGGCGCCGCACTTCTGAAGTCGCATGAGTGTCATGTATGGACGGCGCCCGCAGTGCAAGGGAAAAGAATTTGACCTTTCGCGAAACGATACGGGTGCAGCCATGTATCCGGCCTCTTAATGCAGCCGTTGTGGCTGCTGGCCCTGATGTGATCCACTGATCGGTCCCAATCACTTCCGCGCGTTCTTTCCTCGCGTGGCACTTCACGGGTTTTCCGATCGACGGTCTCGACCGTTTCGCATCAACGTCTTCATCACCCCTTGCAGTTCCTGAAACGCACGGACCCAACGTCATTTTCCCATCGGATAGCCTCTTCTTACGCTGCCGCAAGCCGTGGGCGGTAATGGCTGCCGCTGGCCAACAATGCCCAGGCGATGCGGGCCATCTTGTTGGCGAGTGCGACTGCCACCACCTTGAACGGTCGCCGCGCCAGAAGCTGCGTCAACCAAGGATATCTGTGCGGGTTCTGCCTGGCCCGCCGCAGCACGGAATGCGCTCCGACCACAAGAATACGCCGCAGATAGCGGTCGCCCTGTTTCGAGATCGGGCCAAGCTTCTGCTTGCCCCCCGTGGAGTCTTGTCGCGGCACGAGCCCAACCCAAGCAGCAAAATCACGCCCCGATCGGAAGGCCTTCGGATCAGTGACAGTGGCGGCAATGGCGCTCGCCCCAATGGTGCCGATGCCGTGAATGCTCTGCAGTCGTTTGCTCGCCTCGTTTGCGCGATGCTGCACACTGAGACGCCTCTCGATCGAGCCAATCATCGTATGCAGCGCCTGGATCTGAGCTGCCAGTACGATCAAGCTCGCACGCGCATCAATGGGCAGACGAGCATCCCTTTCGTCCGCAATGATCGCCAGCAACTGCTTGAGTCCCTCGCGTCCTTGCGCTGCCACAATACCGAGCTCGGCCATATGCGCCCGCAGCGCATTGATCACCTGGGTTTGTTGCCGCAGCAGAAGATCGCGCGCCCGATGCTGCATCAGTCGACCCTGCTGATCGGCCGACTTCGCCTGCACAAATCGCATCGTCGGCCGGCGAACCGCCTCGCAGATCGCTTCGGCGTCCGCCGCATCGTTCTTGTTGCGCTTGACGTAGGCCTTCACGTCTTTCGCTGGCATCAAACGAACCTCGTGACCCAGCTTCGTCAACTCACGCGCCCAATAATGCGTCGTGGCACAGGCCTCCATGCCGACCAGGCAGGGCGGCAGCGACGCAAAAAACTTCAACACCTGACCGCGGCGAAGCTGCTTCCTGACGACGACGTTCTCGGCTGCATCAATGCCGTGGACCTGAAACACGTTCTTGGCGATATCCAAACCGATTGTGGTAACGTGCATGTGGACGGCTCCCTGATGAGAGTCATAGCAACGATCACCTTACGGTGATTCGTCGCCGGGAGCGGGCGCCGTCCACCACATCACTTCCAGACCTGAGCAGCGTGCAGCAAACGGAGAAGCTTTAGTCGATCACCTCGTCGGCACGGCCGAGTAGCGCAGGCGAAATAGTGAGCCCGAGCACCTTCGCGGTCCGGAGGTTTACAAACATCTCATATCGAGTCGGCTGTTCTACTGGAATTTCGTTTGCCTTTGCCCCCTTGATAATCTTGTTGACGAGAGCTGCGCCTTGCTCAGCCATCACCTTCATGTCCGGCCCCAAGCTCACGAGACCTCCCGCCACAGTTTGCTCCCGAAATGGGCTACACGACGGCAAACTATACTTAAAGGCAAGCTCCGCCACCTGTTTGTTTGCCCCATACACTACAGCGGAAGATATGATCAGAAGCGCCTGCGCATTGCTGGCTTTTATCGCCGCGAAAGCATTTGGCAGCTCGTCGGCACTTTTAATATCGATGAGATCCAGATCGATTGTGAGTAACGGTGCCGCTCGTGTAATAGACTGCATTGCGAATGTTACGTTAGGATCGCCAATCGTTCGAAGAACAGCCACACGCTGTAAATTAGGTACTATCTCGGTTAGAATTTGCAGCCGCTTGGCGTATGTTTCGATCGCTGCTTCAAACGTAACGCCGGTCATATTGCCGCCCGGTTTATTTAGGCTTTGCACAAGTCCGATGTCGACGGGCGCACCTACGGCGAGAAATACACACGGAATGGAACTGGCAGCGTGTTGTTTAGCAGCTATTCCCCCATCGTCGTCCAAGTGACAAGTACGTCAATCTCAGGCACTAGCTCACGGACCGCCTCGCCGACCGACTGCGGGTCCGGGAAGCGACGCGCAACCACAAACTTGTGAGCTGGAAGATATTCCAGCAGGTGCTGCTCAAACGCATCGGCAAGATGACCTACATCTGTGGGCGAAGCGGGAAAAACGTGTCCAATGCGCCAGCTCGTTTGAGCGATCTGAGCCTCAGCACAATAGGGCCAAGCCGCCGCACCGCCCATAAGCGATATGAACTCACGCCGTTTCACTGCCCAGTACCTCCCGTGCTCCGGACAAAGGATAGCACAGCACCGCTGCGCTGCGGGATTTCAATCTGGCCTATGTCTGCTGGGGATCGATACTGTTGAAA
>JBKPOZ010000085.1:0-28738 GCA_046733355.1 Pseudomonadota bacterium
CATCTGCGGGTAGAGCTCGCTCTGGGCGCCGCTCGATATGGCCATCGAAAGACGCAGGCCAGCATCTGGAAGTTTGATCCATCATTCCGATCGCGGCGTGCAGTACGCTTGTCACGAGTACACGGCCAGGCTTGCCGCCCATACGATCCAGCCGAGCATGAGCCGGATTGGTAATCCGTGCGACAATGCGAAAGCGGAGAGCTTTATGAAAACACTCAAGCAGGAGGAGGTCGACGGCAGAGATTTTCGTGATCTTGAACACGCCCGCGAGGCGATCGGCGCCTTCATCGAAGACGTCTACAATCGACAGCGACTGCACTCGGCCTTGGGCTATCGCCCACCAGCCGAGTTCGAAACAATGCTGCCGCGGCTCGGGTCTTATCCACGGAATTTTCCACAACCCGCGCCAACAGCAGCAAACGCAGCATGCTCATAGTTTTCGTGTCTCAGCTAAGGGGTGCAGTCCACCTGAGCCCTTTTGATAAAACCCGCGCTCCGGCATCGGCAGTGGCAACATGCCGGGAGATCGACCGAATCGCACCCGGCGGGCATCCGAGTACGCGCCAACCATCGGCGCCGATTGAAACGGTGCGCCAATGCTCGTCGGCAAGATCGAGATAGATCCGCCCGGCATGTTCGGCCACGCGCATACTGACCCCACGCTCGGGAGCGTCACCCCCAATCGGCGTGTGGAATACATCTTCACAGAGAGTCATCTCCTCGAGCATGTCGGCCGGCAACCTAGATGGGCATTTCCGAAGCTCGATCAGAAGGCGGACCTTCCGTAGTCGGCTGGGGCTCAGGTCGTGCCTCAGGGGTCATGCGCGTGCGGGATTGATCGCGAGCTGAGGCATCTGGCGGCTTCATCGCCTGTGTTATCGGTGAGATCGCATCCGTCCGAGTCTGCTGCCAGAGCCTAAGTGCGACTGGAAGCGGATCAATGGCAAGCCTGCGCCACCATCCCGCCTCGTCACCAGAGCGATGCAGCTCGCGGTGATGCACTCGGCAGACGGGAACGGTGAACTCGTCACTGACGCGTCGCCCCATCGCGCGCGGTTGTGTAAACGTAAGGTGATGCGGATCTGATGGGACGCGGCCGCACACGAGGCATGGCTGTCGCAGCAGGAACCTGCAGTGCTCCTTATCCCGCAGTCGAACCGATTTGCCCAAACCGTTGGCGACATTGCTGCGGGATTGTCTCTTGAGCCGCCTCGTCGCTTTGCCATCCCGAGGGGAGTCCGGCCCGAGGATGGTCAATACGCGAGGCGGCGAGATAGGAGCAGGTGGACTCTCAACGAGATCATCGGCCTTTCCGCGAACAGGACGATCGCCAAATGCATTCCCGTTGCTGGTGTGTATGTTGGCGAGCCTTACCCGAAATCGTTCTTCTACGATTTTGGCGTCGGCCGCCATCAAACTGTTCTTGGCAGGTAAATTTCGATGTGCCCATGCAGCTGCGTCTTCTTCCGAATTTAAATCCGATAGTTGTTCAACCAGGCTTTCGCGGAGGCTCGCCGATAGTTGTGCTCCGAGAACCATCCTTGTTGCACAGTCTGCAGGGGGCGTTCGCGGTGACGCTGCCGCAGCTGGTCGATTCGATTGTTTGCGATGACCGATTGAACGGGGCGGCTCCGCTATAGAATTGGGATCGGCCCCGAGATCCGGTGCATCCAGATCATCTTCTCCGGCCATGCCCACGAGCGCGAAAAGCGCATACCGGCGCGCATAGGTCAGCGCCGCTCCCATGCGCCGCAGAGACGATATCGCTGATTTGGCAGACCGGCCATTCTGATGAAACCCATTCGCCCGAGGAATGCGCGAGAATGGTGGTCAGGCGAAGGAGACCGGCCTCCTTGTCAATCTCTGTAGACTGGATGGTCGCGATCTCGTGGCGCCCAAGACTTTTGCGGATGATATCCAACCCGCTCGATAGGGGAGCGTAGCGGAAGGTGCGTTCCGCTTCGCGTGGAAAGGGAGATCGGATCGTCCCGACGAGCGATTTCTCTGGATTGGTCAGCTCCACCTGCGCCTTGGCAAGGGCACCGGCAATTGTGGCGATCGTATCACTGGACCGGTGCATGGCTGCCGCCTTCCTTGTCCAGGAGATCGAAGCTCACAGCGCCCGATTTTGATCGTTTGGCGCGGATGCCGTGGCCGATTGCCTCCTTCACGTCCTCAGGCATGAGGCTCTTGAGCTCGGCCTTGGCCTTCTCGTGCTCGAGGTAAGCCTCTCGGGTTCTCCGAAATACACTCGCGAATTCCGCCCAGGCATTAGACGTACTCATCTCGACTACCCGAACCGCCTCGATCCGGGGGCGTGGTGGTTCGATGCCGAACACGCGAGGAGGCTCGCCACTTTCCACACAGCGCCAGAATTTCTTTTCCGCGGTCAGCAGGAGGTGCTGGTAGAGTGAATCGGCGCTTAGCTTGATCTCCACCCACTTACCGCCGCCGGTGATAATGGAGAGCACCGCGCCGGTGGCACTGGTGACCCACATGTTGTGCTGCACCTGGGCCATATGTTTTTCTGCGGCCGCCTCTTCCGAGAACGACCACGGCAGCATGAATTTGGCCTCGAACACCGCCCCGGTGCTCTCAACGATGCCGTCCAGAGTGGCAGCCATCCAGCGGATAACTGGATGCCGAATCCACCTCTGGACGTCCTTGACAGCCTGTCCGGTCGTGCGCTCGTACCAGCAGCGATTTAAGGGCTCTGTGGCCGCTCCAAGTTGGACCAGGAGGTTGTCTGAATAATCGGGTGGCTCCGCCTCGCCGCGCTTCTCCCGCCAGAGACGGACAAGGGCTGCCTTGTCTGTACCCATAATCACCCGCGCCTCGGAGCCACCGATGAAACTGCGCCGGTCGCGCCGGGTACTCGTCCACAAGGTTGATTGCACTACCACCTAAGACTCAATTACTCGATTCCGCTGAGCATGTTTGGGCCGCAATAGCCCTCATGGGTCTAGACGTACCATAAAAGGTCAGGTCGTGTCAATGGTACCTCGGGTTAAAGCGTTGAGGAGTTCCCAAATTCGAGCAGCCCGTGCTGTCTTGCGATGGACAGCCGAAGATCTCGCACGAAAGGCAGCTTTAGGCCTGAACACGATCAAACGTGCTGAGCTTGCAGAGGACGAGACATCATTGACGGTAGCGAACGATCTGGCCGTCCGTCGCGCCCTTGAATCCGCTGGCCTGATCTTCATCGACGAGAACGGCGCCGTGGGCCCGGGGGTACGGCTGCGGAAGCCGCAACGAAAAAGCGGATAACGAACCGAACTCGTTATGCTCTGCATTGAGTTCGCCGCAAAATCCAAAACTGCGCGCGCATCATAAACAGCGTGCAGAATCAGCAAACGGTAATAGGAATACGGCATGTCGCACAAACGCAATAGTGTGGATCAAAAGACCGGCGGGAAAACTAAGTCCGTACCATTGGCCCAGACGCTGACGTTTACACTGCTTCGTCAGCCGCTGTTGCTTGAGGGTGAAGATGGCGCTGCCTATGAAGAGCTTTTCCGCCGCATGTACGCGGCCGTAAAACCGGTCGACATTATCGATGAGATGTTCGTAGCCGACATAGCGTCCTTGGAGTGGGATGTCTTGCGGTATCGCCGTTTGAAATCGAGTTTGATCCAAACGAGCGGAGTTAAAGCGCTGCAACATTTCTTAACTAAACATCTCGAGTACGAGCTATACTCGGAGTACTTTGAGGACGATCTTACAGAAGTTCTTCAGGAGATTCTTCCGAAAGATCAGGCGGAAGCTGCCCAGACATTGGCGGGTGAGGTTGCCCGCAATGACCCTGACGCTGTCAAGGAGGTTGAACGAGTGCTCGACAGCAGCAGCTGGCGTATCAGCGGCATCCTGGAAGGTGCGCAGGCTCGCAGGGCAAAAGAGCTCGTGCAAAGTTACGCACGACGCGAACCGGCCGCTGTCACGCTGATCAATGAGCTTCTCGCCTGCGCTGGTGTGAGCATGCACGCCTTCATGGCCGACGCACTCGCCGAGAAAGTCGATTTTATTGAGCGGATCGATCGGTTAACCACTATCGCCGAGAGCCGCCGGAACGCCAGCCTGCACGAGATCGATCGCCGCCGGGCGATGCTCGGCGGAACGCTGCGACAGAGCGTGCAAGAGATCGAGGACGGCGAGTTTGAAATGGTTCAGACGGTGCTCGACAAAGGAAAAAGCGCGGCTTGACGAGCGACTGCAAGATCAGGGCAAACCGCGCGAATGCGCGGGCTAGTACCGGCCCACAAACCGCTCAAGGCCGCCGTCGCGCTGCGCGAAATGCGCTTCGCCATGGGCTGAGCCTGCCGGTCTGTTCCGATCCAGCTCTGTCAGAGGAGGTGGAAGCACTCGCTTGCGACATTGTGGGAACAGACCCCAATCCCGAAATCCAACAACTCGCGCGCCAGATCGCCGAAGCGCAGGTCGATCTGCGCCGCGTGCGCGATGCGCGCAATCAAGTCCTGACTGATGCCTTGAGCGACGGATATTATGACTCACACGCAAACGCGCGGATGAAAATGAAAGTCATAGGCAAGATTTTGCGGGGCAAGGCGCCAAAAGACATGTCAATAGAAGCCCTCATGTCCATAGAAGCGCTGCTGAAGTATGTGACTTCGACACCGGAAGGGCCGGAGAAAGTCGCATTAGTCCTGTCGCAAGAGGCCAAACAGTTGTTGGCCATGGATCGTTATGAATGGCGTGCCCTTGTGCGGCGCAAAATTGCCGTTCGGGCCTTTGATGAGGCACGCCTCCGACTACAAAAATTGTAGAAAACCACTTATGCAATTAATACGTGTGCAGCTCGCAGAACGAAGCCAAATTAATTAGTTCTTTCAAGGCACCCCGTGAGATCGCGAGAATGCGATGGTGCGCATGTGCGCCTTGCTGCCTTTCTGAGGTTCACGGAGATGATGATGGTCCGGTTCATTATGCAGGTATCCAGTTCGCCAGAGAAGCACCCGCTTATCCCCGCAGTCACACCTTTTGATGGCTCCGGCAGGTTGCAGACGACCTATCGCCACACCAATCCGCGCTATTCCACAAATTGAATTTCGAGTGACCTGACTGGCGTGCCGATCGTGCTCAACACATCGTTCAATGAGAATAAGCAATGTGAGCCCGAGGAGGCGCTTGATTCTTTCTACGGAGAATACAATTTTTGTTCGATCATAAATGAAGTACGTCAATTCAAAACGTTGGCTCCTTGTTGTGGACGACTGGCGTGCCGACTTTTTCAACAACATCGGACACCCGCGCTCCTCGGCCGGACTGCAGAATCAGTGAGCCCCGGGGTGGCTACTCCCCGGGGCTCTTTAGACTGCTCGGAAACCTGTGGGAGATTTCGTCGAGCGATCAGAGCTTGTAGTCCAGTTTGAAGCGGACGATGTTCTCGATGAACGAGGTGTCGTAGTGGAAGTTGGCGGAATAGGTGCCAACGCCAGGACCTGCGGCAGGAATGCAGCCCGGCGCCACGAGACATCCCTGCACCGTGGTCCGCGCGATGGTATCGCCGCCGAAGCCGTTGAGCTCGACGCGCAGATACTCGACGCTCGCGATCAGGTTCTGCGTCAGCATGTAGGAGAGCCCGCCGCCGCCCACGAAGCCGACCCTGGTCTGGGTGGTGGTGAAGCCGGAGGCGAGATTGCACCCGCCCACGCCGAAGGCTGCGCCAACGCTCGTATTCGTGATTGCGGCGCACGAATTATCCGCGAAATTGCTGGTGAAGGTCATGCGGCCCCACGCCACGCCCATCGTGCCGTACAGCAACCAGTTGCCCCAGACTGCCCCAACCTTGCCCCGTACAGTGGTGAGCCACTTTCCGTTCGAACTCTCGTTGAACCCGTACTGGCAGCCGGCGAAGGTGGATGCGTTGATGACTGTGCCTGGTACTGTGACGGCATTGCACGCGCCGAAGAAGCCGGACCCCGCAAGCGTATTGGGGTATGCTCCCGAGAAGTTGCCCGTGCCCTTCGGATTCCAGGCCTGGAAATCAGCCTCGACCCCGAAGACCGCCCACTGGTACTGGTAGTTAAAGCCGATCTGGCCGCCGCCGATCCAGCCGCGGTTGTGGAAGGGTTGGGTTCCGGTGGCGGTCAGGCTGCTCAAGCCCGCTGCTGCGGCTTGGTTGAGCGCAATCGCGCTCGCCGTTCCAGTAGCGCCCGCGGGAGCGCTCAGCCCGGCGGTGTAGCAGGTCGGGATTCCCCCGACGCCAAAAATGAAGCCTGAGCTGACCGCGGCGATGTTAGCCGCTGTCACGGTCTGGTCGGCATTACAGCTGGCGATGAACCCCGGATCGGTGTTTCCCCACACGCCGCCGATGTTACCGCCGATATAGATGCCGGTCCAGGACGGAGCCGCCGGCGCAAAGGTTGCAGCCCTTCTGGGTGCAGCGTAGTCCGCGGCCAGTGCCGGAGTTGCGAGCAACGCCGCAACCGCCACGGTTCCGAGTAGGATCTTGTTCATTTGAAACCCCCCAAAGGTTTAAGTAGCCAACGCCGGATACTAACGGATTCTCCCGGGAATGATGTAGCGGCAAGGCAACAGTGGGGGAAATTGCACGCCTGCGCGGGTCTCACCGCAAGCTCGATTGAACGTCGAACCTCGGAAAATGAGCCAAAATCCAAACACCGGCTTATGAGCGGAATCGGGGGGTTGCAGGTGAGGCATTTCGGCCACAGCGGGCGCGCCCTGCATTTGCCGTGACACGGCGCTATATCTCCGCTGCTGACGTGATTTGTTTCGGACGAAGAGGAACAGCTGTTCGATCTGTATGCATGCTCGACTAACCTTATTCACTGCTTGTTTCTTTGCCGCCCTCGCGCTCGGGATGGTCAAATCGATTGCCCAGGAGCGCCGAGTGCCGTTGTCAGCCAACGAGCTGCGGCTCTCCTATGCGCCTGTCGTGCAGCATGCGGCGCCGGCCGTGGTGAATGTTTATGCGGCCAAGACGGTGAGCATGCCGCGCAATCCGCTGTTCGACGATCCGATCTTCAGGCGCTTTTTCGGCATGCCGGGCGCGCCCGGCGGAGGCGGCGAGCAGATGCAGCGCTCCCTCGGCTCGGGCGTTCTGGTGGACGCCGGCGGGCTCGTGGTCACCAACAACCACGTGATCGAAGGAGCGGACCAGGTCAGGGTTTCGCTCCCTGACAAGCGGGAATTCGAGGCCGAGATTGCGCTCAAGGATGCGCGTTCCGATCTTGCCGTGCTGCGCATCAAGGCGGCGAACGAGCGCTTTCCGGCGCTTGATTTTGCGGATTCCGATGCGCTCGCCGTAGGCGACGTGGTGCTTGCCATCGGCAACCCGTTCGCGGTTGGCCAGACCGTCACCCACGGCATTGTGTCGGCGGTGGCGCGCACGCAGGTGGGTATCACCGACTACCAGTTCTTCATTCAGACCGACGCCGCAATCAATCCGGGCAATTCGGGCGGGGCGCTCGTGGACCTTTCCGGCAAGCTCGTGGGAATCAATACCGCGATCTTCTCGCGCTCCGGTGGCTCGCAGGGGATCGGCTTCGCCATCCCGGCCAACATGGTCAAGGTCGTCGTCGCCTCCGCCAAAAGCGGCGGCTCGAGCGTGCGGCGGCCCTGGCTGGGTGCGCGGCTGCAGGCGGTCACGCCTGAAATTGCCGACACGCTCGCCCTGAAACGTCCCGCCGGAGCGCTGGTCGCAAGCGTCATGGCTGGAAGCCCTGCCGCCGGCGCGGGGCTGCGCACCAGCGACCTGATCGTGGCTATCGACGATCAGGCGATCGACGATCAAAACGCCTTCGATTACCGCTTTGCCACGAAGCCAATCGGGGGCAGCGCGCGACTCAAGGTCGTGCGGGCGGGCAAGGAGCTCGAGCTCAGCGTTCCCCTGCAGGGCGCGCCCGATACGGCGCACGACGAGCTCGTCATCTCCGCTCACTCGCCGTTCCAGGGAGCCAAAGTTTCCAACCTGTCACCCGCCATCGCCGAGGCTCTGCGGCTCGATGCTAGCGCAGAGGGTGTGGTGATTATCGATATTGCCAACGGCTCGGCGGCCCAGAGCCTCGGCTTTCAGCGCGGCGACATCGTCGTTTCGGTGAACAACGCCAAGATTGCCCGCACCCGCGACCTCGAGCGCGCCGCGGCTGTGCAGACAAGGCTTTGGCGCATCACCATTATGCGCGACGGCCAGCAAATGTCCGTGGAATTGCGCGGATGAGCGCTCTCGTCATGGCCGGACTTGTTCCGGCCATCCACGTCTTTAGTGCTTCAAACAAAGACGTGGATCCCCGTGACAAGCGCGGGCATCACTGCGCTACCGGAATGCAGGTGGCACCGTGGCTCCGCGAGTAAAGCGCCAAGGCCCGTCCCTGTTCACCGCCGCGGGACTGCACCGCGATGCACCCCGCCCGCTCGCCGACAAGCTCCGCCCCGAGACTCTTGCGGGTGTGGTGGGCCAGGAGCATCTGCTCGGCCCCGACGGCGCGCTCACGCGCATGCTGGAGACCAGGACGCTCGGCTCGCTCATCTTCTGGGGCCCGCCCGGAACGGGCAAAACCACCGTAGCCCGGCTCCTGGCCCAAGCCACGGACCTGCACTTCGAGCAGATTTCTGCGATCTTTTCCGGGGTGGCCGACCTCAAGAAGGTGTTCGATGCCGCGCGAGCGCGCCGCGAGAGCGGGCAGGGGACGCTGCTGTTCGTCGACGAGATCCATCGCTTCAATCGCGCGCAGCAGGATTCCTTCCTGCCGGTGATGGAGGACGGCACCATCACGCTCGTCGGCGCAACCACTGAAAATCCGTCGTTCGAGCTGATTGCGCCGCTCCTTTCCCGCGCGCGCGTGCTCCTTTTCAACCCGCTCACTGCTGCTGCGCTGGAGAAGCTTCTCGCGCGCGCCGAGGCGATCGAAGCAAAGCCGCTACCCCTTGATGAGGACGCCCGCGCGTCGCTTATCCGCATGGCGGACGGGGACGGGCGCGCGGCGCTCATGCTCGCGGAGGAAGTCTGGCGCGCCGCACGCGAGGGCGAGACGTTTGGTGCCGCCAAGCTGCAGGAGGTCGTGCAGCGCCGCGCGCCCATCTACGACAAGGCGCAGGACGGCCATTACAACCTGATCAGCGCGCTGCACAAATCGGTGCGCGGCTCTGATGCCGACGCCGCGCTCTATTATCTCTGCCGCATGCTCGATGCCGGGGAGGACCCGCTCTACATCGCGCGCCGGGTCGTGCGGATGGCTGTCGAAGACATTGGCCTTGCCGATCCGCAGGCGCTCGTGATCTGCAATGCCGCCAAGGATGCGTATGATTTTCTGGGATCGCCCGAAGGCGAATTGGCTATCGCCCAAGCGGTCATCTATGTGGCGACCGCGCCCAAGTCGAATGCGGCGTATGAGGCCTATGGGGCTGCCATGCGCACCGCAAAGGAGGCGGGCTCGCTCTTGCCTCCCAAGCACATCCTCAACGCGCCAACCCCCCTGATGCGCAGCGAAGGCTATGGGGCGGGCTACACATATGACCACGACGCGCCGGAAGCGTTTTCCGGGCAGGACTATTTCCCGGAACAACTGGGCCGACAGACCTTCTATCGGCCGCGCGAGCGTGGGTTCGAACGCGAGCTCGCCAAGCGCCTGGAATATTGGGCAAAGCTGCGCCGCGACCGAAAATCGTGAGATAAACACCTACATCAAGATGAGCGCTTGTGGCCAAAGCCCAAAACTCAACAGCGGTGGAGAACGTCCGCGTTACAGGTGACGAAGCTGGCATGCGCGTCGACCGCTTCCTGGAGGCGCGCTTTCCAGGCCTTTCGTTCTCGCACATCCAGCGCATCATTCGGAAAGGCGAGCTGCGCGTGGACGGCAGGCGCGCGCAATCGAAGCAGCGATTGGAAGCCGGCCAGACCGTGCGCATCCCGCCGGTGCGCATGGAAGCGACGCCACATCGCTCTTCCGGCACAGACGCCGAGGCAAAAACCAGAGAACTTCTAAGCTCGATCACGCTCTACGAAGACGACGACGTGCTCGTGCTCAACAAGCCCATGGGCTTGGCCGTGCAGGGTGGCTCCGGCACGCCGCGGCACCTGGATGGCATGCTGGGCGCGCTGCGCGACCTGAAAGGACAGCGGCCGCGCCTCGTGCACCGGCTGGACAAGGACACCGCCGGCTGCCTGCTGGTAGCAAAAACGCGGTTTGCCGCCGCCGCGCTCGGCAAGACCTTTCGGTCGCGCTCGGCGCGCAAGATCTATTGGGCCCTCGTTGCCGGGGTGCCCAGGCCGGCCCAGGGGCGAGTGTCGACCTACCTCTCCAAGGAGGAACGCGAGGAGGAATCCGTGATGCGTGTGGCGCGGCATGGAGAGCACGGCGCTAGCCACGCGGTGACCTACTATGCGGTTGTCGAAGCGGCAGCCCGGGAGCTGGCCTGGGTTTCGCTCAAGCCGGTGACCGGCCGCACGCACCAGCTACGCGCCCATATGGCTCATCTCGGGCACCCGATCGTGGGCGACGCGAAATATTTCTCGAAGGAGAATTGGCAGCTCCCTGGTGGCATCCAGAACCGCCTGCATCTTCTGGCAAGAAGGATCGTCGTGCCGCATCCGCGCGGGGGGACAATCGATATCACCGCGCCGCTGCCTGCGCACATGCGGCAGAGCTGGAACGTGCTCGGTTTCGACAGCGCCGCCTACGATCCGATCGTCGCCGCCCCGGAAGAATAGCGCCTGCGCCGGCTGGTGCCTGCCGGGAACATGCCTACCTTACGATTATGGAGCCTCGCATACGCGCGCTTCTGATTCCTTTTCCTTTGCTTTCCGCAATCACGGTGAGTTCCGCCTCGGGCCAAGTGGTGAACCCGCCGGTAGGGCTTCCGATTCCGCAGCTTGAAAACCGCATTCCCGCGCCGCTGCCACCCCCGCCTCAGCCGCCGGTGGTCAACGGCCCACTGTCACAACCGGCGCAGCGTCCCGTGTATCAAGCGCCCCAGATGACGAGTTCAAGCCCGAAGCAGTTGTCCTGCCTACGCGAGGGCAGGAAGCTCGGCCTGCGCGGAAAGAAGCTCAATGCCTATACGCGCGAGTGCGCCAGGCCGGACGAGGAGTAGCCGACTACCGCAACGAGGCGTTGATCTTCTCAAGCGCTGCGGAGCCGGGGCAGAGCTCCTGCTCGCCCAATGCATTGAGCGGCTTGTCCACCGTATTGAAATGTTCGTGCAGGTCTTCGGGCTCGGGGTGCACATAGAGAAGGCCGGTGACTACCTGCCCCTCTTCCGCGCGTTGCATGAGGAAGGTCATCGCCGCCACCCGATCGTGCGGATCGTAATCGGCAGCGAGCTTCCTGAGCACCAGTTTGGAGCCGTCATGCTGCTCGACCACTTCGATGCTGCCGGGCTGGTAGGTGACGGTAATCGGCGATCGGCGGGTCATGAAATCCAGCCGGTTCACCGCCTCGTTGTGCTCGCGCACGTAATCGAAGCTCTTCGTCGACCCGGGATGGTTGTTGAAAGCCACGCACGGCGAGATCACATCGATGAAGGCAGCACCCTGGTGCTCGATGGCACCCTTGATCAGGGGGACGAGCTGCTCCTTGTCGCCGGAGAATGAGCGCGCCACGTAGGTTGCCCCCAACTGCAGCGCCATGGCCACCAGGTCAATGGCGCTATCCGGATTGACGAGCCCGCGCTTCGATTTGGAGCCGCGATCGGCGGTCGCCGAGAACTGGCCCTTGGTCAGGCCGTACACCCCGTTGTTCTCGACGATGTAGACCATGTTGACGCCGCGGCGAAGCGCATGCGCGAACTGCCCGAATCCGATCGATGCGGTATCGCCGTCGCCGGACACGCCGAGATAGATCAGATCGCGGTTGGCGAGATTGGCGCCGGTGAGCACCGCGGGCATGCGCCCGTGCACGGAATTGAACCCGTGCGAGCTGCCCAAAAAATAGGTTGGGGTCTTCGACGAGCAGCCGATGCCGGAAAGCTTGGCCACACGATGCGGCTCGATGTCGAGCTCGAAGCAGGCCTCGACAATGCCTGCCGAGATCGAGTCGTGTCCGCATCCCGCGCACAGGGTGGAGACAGTGCCCTCATAATCGCGGCGCGTATAGCCGAGCGCATTCTTCGGCAGCGCCGGGTGGTGGAATTTGGGTTTGGCGATGTACGTCATGACACGACCTTGCGCAGCCGCGTGACCTTGAATGCGTCGAGGTGCTCGCTGATCGCGCGCGCGATGAAGCGTGCGGTAATCGGCGTGCCGTCATAGTGCAGGATAGGGACGAGCCGAACGGGGTGGATGCCGCATTCGTTCACGATGAGCGAGCGCATCTGCGCGTCCCGGTTCTGCTCGACCACGAACACGAAATCATGCTCGGCGACGAAGCTGGTCACGCTGGAATGGAACGGGAACGCGCGCACGCGCAATCGATCGAGCACCTGTCCGCGCGCCTCGATCATATGAATCGCCTCGTCCATGGCCGGCGCGGTCGAGCCGTAATAGATCACCCCATAGGGCGTGGGCTTGCCCGCGTTCGCCAGCACCGGTCGCGGAACCAGCTCCTTGGCAGTTTCCAGCTTGCGCAGCAGCCGCTGCATGTTGTCCGCGTAAACCGCGCCCTCCTCGGTGTAGCGCGCGTAGCGGTCACGCGAGGAGCCGCGCGTGAAGAACGAGCCTAGACTCGGATGCGTGCCCGGATATGTGCGATACGGAATGCCGTCGCCATCGACATCAAGATAGCGGCCGAATTCCTTGCCGCCTTCGAGCTCAGCTGCCGTCATGATTTTTCCGCGATCATAGCGACGCGCGTCGTCCCAACGCAGAGGCCGGCACAGGCGGTGGTTCATGCCGATATCGAGATCGAGCATGACGAAAATGGGGGTCTGCAGCCGATCTGCCAGATCGAAGGCATCCGCCGCAAAGTCAAAGGCCTCGGCGGGATCTTCGGGAAACAAAAGGACGTGCTTGGTATCGCCGTGTGAGGCATAGGCGCAGGAGATCAGGTCGCATTGCTGCGTGCGCGTGGGCATGCCGGTTGAGGGCCCGGCGCGCTGCACGTCGAACACCACCGCGGGGATTTCGGCGAAATAGGCAAGTCCGAGGAACTCCTGCATCAATGAAATGCCGGGGCCAGACGTAGCGGTAAAAGCGCGCGCGCCATTCCAGGAAGCGCCAATCACCATGCCGATCGAGGCAAGCTCATCCTCCGCCTGGATGATCGCCACCTTGTTCTTCTTTGTGGCCGCATCGACGCGCAGCCGGCGGCAGTGGCCGGCAAACGCATCGGCGAGGGAAGACGACGGTGTGATCGGATACCATGCGCAGACGGTAGCGCCGCCATAGACCGCGCCCAGGGCGGCGGCGGAATTGCCCTCGATGAAGATGCGATCGCCCACCGCCTTGGCGGGGCGCAACCGCAGCCCGCTGGGGCATTGCAGGTTGGCCAGCGCCCAGTCGCGACCGAGATGCAGCGCATGAATGTTGGCGCTGATCAGCGGTTGTTTGGACTTGAATTGTTCGCCGATCAGCTGCTCGATCACCTCGACGTCCATGTCGAGCAACGCCGAGAGTGCGCCCACATAAAGGATATTCTTGAACAGCTGACGCTGCCGCGCATCGGTGTATTCGCGATTGCAGATGGCGGTCAGCGGGATGCCAATCACCGTAATGTCGTCGCGAAACCGGCTTTTCGGCATCGGCTTCGTCGAATCATAGACGAGGTATCCTCCGGGCTCGATGCAGGCCACGTCCTTGTCCCAGGTCTGCGGGTTCATCGCCACCATGAGATCGGTGCCGCCGCGGGCGCCAAGGTGGCCGGCTTCGCAGATGCGCACCTCGTACCAGGTGGGCAGGCCCTGGATGTTTGACGGGAAGATGTTGCGCGGTGCGACCGGAATGCCCATGCGCAGCACCGCGCGGGCAAAAAGCTCGTTCGCGCTCGCCGAGCCCGAGCCGTTGATGTTCGCGAAGCGAACGACGAAATCGTTTATGCTGCTGATCGGAGCCGGCATAGATCGTCCGCGTGTGTCATGTCGATCAAATATTTCCTCATGTCCCAGGCGCCAGTCGGGCAGCGCTCCGCGCACAATCCGCAATGCAGGCACACGTCTTCATCCTTGACCATGACGCGAGCGGTCTTGAGATCATTGGCGACGTAGAGGTCCTGCGTGACATTCCTGGCCGGAGCGCGCAGGCGCGTGCGCAAATCGGCCTCCTCACCATTTGAGGTGAACGTGATGCAGTCCATCGGACAGATGTCCACGCAAGCATCGCATTCGATGCATAGCGACGACGTGAACACGGTCTGCACATCGCAATTGAGACAGCGATGCGCCTCCTTCAGCGCGAGCTCGAAGTCGTAGCCAAGCTCGACCTCGGCCTTGATATCGCGCAATGCAATGACCTTCTCGCGCAACGGTACGCGGTAACGGCGGTCCGGCGCAATGTCGTTGTCGTAGCTCCACTCGTGAATGCCCATTTTCTGGCTGATGATCTCAACGATCGGAGCGGGTCGTTCATCGATCGGCTGGCCGGAGCACAGCTGGTGAATGGAAAGCGCGGCGTCATGGCCGTGGGCGACCGCCCAAATGATGTTTTTCGGCCCGAACGCTGCATCCCCGCCGAAGAAAACCCGCGGATGCGTTGACGCCATGGTCTGCGTATTGACCTTCGGCATGTGCCATTCATCGAACTCGATGCCGATATCGCGCTCAATCCATGGGAACGCGTTTTCCTGGCCGACCGCGACGAGCACGTCATCGCATGCAAAATGCTCGTCGGGCTCGCCGGTCGGCACAAGCTTGCGCCGGCCCTTTGCGTCATACTCCGCTTTCACTTTTTGGAAGAGAACGCCACTGAGCCGGCCGTTTTCGATCGTAAACTCCCTGGGCACGAGGTAATTGAGGATCGGGATATCCTCGTGCATGGCGTCCTCCTTTTCCCAGGGAGACGCCTTCATTTCCCCGAAGCCGGAACGCACGATCACTTTCACGTCATGGCCGCCGAGGCGGCGCGCCGACCGGCAGCAATCCATTGCCGTGTTGCCGCCGCCGAGCACAATCACGCGCTTGCCGATGCTGCTCACGTGCCCGAAAGAAATCGAGGACAGCCAGTCAATGCCGATATGAATGTTGGCGGCCGCCTCGCTCCGGCCGGGGATATCGAGGTCGCGTCCGCGCGGCGCACCGGAACCGATGAAAACCGCATCCCAGCCTTCTGCGAGCAGCGCCTTGAGGCTGTCGATGCGATGCCCACCGCTAAACTCGACACCGAGACCGAGAATGTAATCGCATTCCTCGTCGATAATGGGTTCCGGCAGGCGAAAGCGCGGGATCTGCGTGCGGATCATGCCGCCCGACTTGGTATCCTGATCGAAAATGACGCATTGATAGCCGAGCGGCGCGAGGTCACGCGCGACCGTCAGCGAGGCAGGCCCGCAACCGATAAGCGCAATGCGCTTGCCGTTTTTCGCAGCAGCAGGTCGCGGCAGGCGCGCGCGAATGTCGTTCTTGAAGTCCGCCGCGACCCGTTTGAGACGACAGATGGCGACTGGCTCAGTTTCAACCCGGCCGCGCCGGCACGCGGGCTCGCATGGGCGATCGCACGTGCGCCCGAGGATGCCCGGGAACACGTTCGATTTCCAATTGACCATGTACGCGTCGGAAAAGCGTCCTGCGGCAATCAGCCGGATGTACTCTGGTACAGGCGTGTGCGCGGGACACGCCCATTGGCAATCCACAACCTTATGGAAATAGCTCGGATCCGAAATGTCAGTTGGCTGCATCATCTCCTCGGCAACGGGCGCCGGCTGCGCTCTCCATTTTCTTGTTTACGCTGGCCAGGCCGCGTTGGCTCGGGTTCGAGCCACCCGGAGAAGCGGGCGGCCGAATCCGGGCGCGGATACTAGTGGAGCGGTCTTGGGAATTCCACCTACGTTTGGCAAAACAGGAACTTAGCAGCACGCGAGCACCTCACACTTTTGGCAACGCACGGTGAGCGGCTCAGGGTTCATGCGCAGCAGGAGCTTCGACTTACCTACTTGATAACATTACTTTTTTAGAGGCTGGCCTGAGGCGGAAGAGCAATCGATGGCAGAGTTGCCTTTCCCTTGTGCGCCCTGCGCCGGCTACCATGTTGAGCATTATGCGCGAACTGTTTGACGAAATTGGTGCAGCGAATCCCCCAGACGCCATGGAAGCGGCGCGTCGCTCCATGCGCCAGCCTCTGCGCGCACGGTTCTTCAGGAATGCGCAGGTGGAGAAAAAGGACGGCGCCTTTTCCGTCACCCTTGATGGCCGCCCCATCAGGACGCCCGCGCGGCGCGCGCTCGAGGCGCCAATGCATGCTCTCGCCAAGCACATTGCACGCGAGTGGAACGGGCAGCGCGAGTTCATCGATCCCGCAAAGATGCCGCTCACCAGGCTTGCCAATGCCATTATCGATCGCGTTGCCGATGCTGTGCCGGCGGTCCGCGCTGAAGTGGAAAAATACATTGCCTGCGATCTCGTGCTCTATCGCGCCGATGCACCGCAGGCACTCGTAATCCGTCAGGCAGCCGCATGGGACCCCATACTTGCCTGGGCAGCCGCGGCATTGGGCGCGCGCTTTCGGTGTACATGCGCGATGGACTTTCGCGCACAATCCGAGGAGGCGTTGCATGCGGCGGGCGCTGCCATTCCGGTCTCGACAAGCCTGGTCGATGCCTGGCGGCTCGGAGCAATTCATTCGATGACGACATTGACCGGATCGGCGCTGATCGCGCTCGCAATCGCAGGAGGCGCGCTGTCGCCCGCGCAGGCCTGGGCTGCCGCGCATGTCGATGAGGACTGGAATATGGAGCAGTGGGGACCGGACGAGCTTGCGCTCGCGCTGCGCACTAAACGTTTCGCCGAGATGCAGGCGGCGGCTCTGGTGCTGCAGAGCCTTTGAGCAACTTATTTCCTGGTGAGCGTGCCGTAGGCGACGATCGGGCTGTTGTCAGGCGCGCCGAACCAACCCAGTGCGACACTGTCCCCGTGCCGCGTGAGCGTGATGGTGCCGTCGGGGCAGCGGCCGCCTTTTTCGGATTGGCCTTTGGTAATGACCTCGACAAAGAACACGTATGATTTGAACGCGCCGACCCGCGTCAGCTTTCCGATGCAGTCGAGGTCCGGGTAACGCGTTTCCGCCCCTTTCGCATTCACCGACAGCTCGATCTTGTACGGCCTTTCGCTCCCGATCTGCGTAACCTGACCGCTCCAGGAGCCGGCGATGCTGGGCCCGCTGCCCGTGGGCGCGACTATCTTCTTGCTCTTTGGCGCGGCTCCTGCGGGATCCTGAGAATCGTCCGGTCCAGGCGGAAACTGCGCGATCGCCGGCGCGATTGCCGCAACCGCGCAGATCACCAACGCGGCACTCAGGTAACGAAGCGTCTTGCCCGTGCTCATGCTTGCCTCAATACCGTTACGTGGAGGAAAGGGCGGATAGTTTACTATCAAACGAAATAGCGTGCTAAGCATTTTGGTGAATCCAAGGACGCTCCAATGAAGCAGATTCTGGAGAAGCTTGAAGAGCGGCGCGTGCGCGCGCGCGCCGGGGGAGGGGAGTCGCGCATCGAAGCGCAGCACAAACGCGGAAAGCTGACCGCCCGAGAGCGTCTCGAACTGCTCATGGACAAAAACTCCTTCGAGGAGTTCGACATGTTCGTCGAGCACCGTTCGGCCGAATTCGGCATGGAGAAGATGAAGATCCCGGGCGACGGCGTGGTGACCGGCTGGGGCACGGTGAACGGGCGAACCGTTTTTGCGTTTGCCAAGGATTTCACCGTATTCGGAGGCTCTCTGTCCGAGGCGCACGCGCAGAAAATCACGAAGATACAGGACCTCGCGATGAAATCCCGCGCCCCCATCATCGGCCTGTTCGATGCTGGAGGAGCGCGCATCCAGGAGGGCGTGGCGGCGCTCGGCGGCTATGGCGAGGTATTCAAGCGCAATGTGCTCGCGTCCGGCGTTATTCCGCAAATCTCGGTGATCATGGGGCCCTGCGCCGGCGGGGACGTCTACTCGCCGGCCATGACCGATTTCATCTTCATGGTGCGGGATACGAGCTACATGTTTGTCACCGGCCCGGAAGTGGTGAAGACAGTGACCAACGAGATGGTCAGTGCGGAGGAGCTGGGCGGCGCCTCCGTGCACAGCACGAAGTCCGGTATTGCCGATGGCTGCTACGAGAACGACCTCGAATGCCTGCTGCAGATGCGCAGGTTCATCGATTTTCTTCCCGCCAACAACACAATCGGCGTGCCCGAATGGCCGTCCTACGACACCCTGGAGCGGGAGGAAAAATCACTCGATACGCTCGTTCCTAACAATCCAAACCGCCCCTATGACATCAAGGAGCTCATTCTTAAAGTGACAGATGAGGGCGATTTCTTCGAGCTGCAGGAAGCCTTCGCCAAGAATATCGTGATCGGCTTCGGCCGTATTGCCGGACGCACCATCGGCGTTGTGGCGAACCAACCCATGGTATTGGCAGGGGTGCTGGACATCGACGCGTCACGCAAGGCGGCGCGGTTCGTGCGCTTCTGCAACGCGTTCGGAATTCCGATCGTCACTTTCGTTGACGTGCCCGGCTTTCTGCCCGGCACCAACCAGGAATATGGCGCGCTCATCAAGCATGGCGCAAAGCTTCTGTTTGCCTACAGTCAGTGCACCGTTCCGCTTGTGACGGTGATCACGCGCAAGGCATTCGGGGGCGCTTACGACGTGATGGCGTCGAAGCACATAGGTGGTGACGTCAATTATGCCTGGCCTACGGCGCAGATCGCGGTGATGGGGGCCAAGGGTGCAGTCGAGATCATCTTCCGTGCCGATCTCGGTGAGAGTGCCAAGATTGCAGCGCGCACCAAGGAATATGAGGACCGCTTCCTCTCGCCATTCGTGGCGGCGGAGCGGGGATACATCGATGATGTGATCATGCCGCACGCAACGCGAGCTCGCATTGCGCGCGCGCTCGCCATGCTGCGCGACAAGCGCACGGAGGTGCCCCCGCGCAAGCACGACAACCAGCCATTGTAGAACGTAAAGTTTGCCCCACCAAAAAAGAATGCCCGGACTGATCTCCGGGCATTCGCATATGACGTCAACTCCTATCTCGGTGCGTCGGAGCTGGCGGGCGGCCCCGCCGGCGGACCAGCAGGTGGGTTCATGCCCATGCCGGTGGTGGCGGGTGGATTTGCATCATTGCGGGCCGTTTGCGTGTTGTTGCCGCTGGTGAACACGAGCGCGAGCAGAAACACGATGAACACGCCGGCGGCGATCCATCCCCAAGGGGTCGGGGAGCTCATCCTGGTCTCGTCATTGAGGCGCCGGTCCAGCTCTGCGCGCGTGTCATAGTCGCGAGGGTCTGTCATAGCTGTACTCCCGTGTGAACCGCCGAAATAACAGCCCTCCCGGGAGTAGAGTTCCCTGCGAACAAGGCTGCAGAAACTCGCCTCTGCTATGCGTCCGGCCTGAACAGGAGCTGCGTCTGGATGACAATGGCCGCGAGCTTGCCGTCGCCGCGCGTGATGCGAGTCTCCAGCACAACCGTGGTGCGGCCCCGATGCAGGGGCATGCATACCGCGTGTGCGGTATCGCCGACCCGCAGAGCAGCAAAAAAATTTGTCTTGCTCTCGATGGTCGTTGTACGGCCCTCGGCCGGCAGGTCAGAAATGGTTGTCATTCCGCCAAGCGTATCGCCCAAGGCCATCACGGCGCCGCCATGCAAAACGCCAAAGCCGTTGCACAACTCTTCGCGTACTCGAAGTTGCGCTTCACTGCGCTCGGGTGAGCAGTGCATCACTTGCAGGCCAAGCAAAGTGTTGAATGGAGCAGGGTTGCGCAAGCTCATTGTTAATCCCGCTCAGGGAACCGCAACGAGCTGCGGCACCGCGGATTTGAGGATGCGCGTGACGGCAAGCGAGACATCCTCAACCGAGATATCGTGCATGCACCGGTGATGGCCGACCCGACACACCGGTTTGTGACAAGGCCGGCACGGCAAGTCGGCCGCCGTTTCCATGACTGCGGCCAATGGATTGAGCGGAGCCCAATGCCAGGCGCTGGTCGGGCCGAAAATGCCCACCGAAGGTGTGCCCAGCGCCGCCGCAACATGCAGCAGGCCGGAATCGTTGGACACGGCTGCATCGGCGGCCTTGAGCGCCAGAATGGCATTGCGCAGGTCCGGCCCCGTCAGGTCGCGAATATGGCGCGAGGCGCGCCCGCTGATATTGTCCGCAATCCCTTTCTCCTGCTGGCTGCCAACAATCCAGATCGCGCAACCTTGCGCCACGAGGCGCGCGGCCAATTCCCTGTACGAGTTTTCGGGCCATCGCTTGGATGCACCTACGGCCCCGGCAGCGAGCGCTACAACTGGCCGGCCGTCATTGTTCAGTCCGAAGCGATGCCGCCAGGCAAGAACCTCCGAGGTGGGAACAATGAGCTCAGGCTGTGGCCAGCTTGCCGGTCGCGGCTCGCCCCGGCGCAATGCGAGCGAGGCGCAGCGATCGACCATGCGAAACAGCCGCCGCTCTCCCGCGCGCAGGTCATTGATAAGGCCAATGCGCGCTTCTCCAAGAAAGCCGGTGCGTCGTGGAATTCCGGCAAGATAAGGCGCCAATGCCGATTTCCAGGTGCGCGGCATGACCAACACGTGGGCATATCCTTCCGCGCGCAATCGTTTGCCGAGCGCTTGATGCTGCGCAAAGGCCAGCTGCTTGCGCGGCAGGTCTGCGACGATGCCCTTGCGCACGGCGGGCATGTAATCGAGGAGCGGCGCCGCATTTGCATTCGCAAGCACGTCGATGGGACGCGCGGGCTCGCGTTCCCGCAACAGCTTGACCGCAGTGTGACAGCGGACGAAATCGCCGATCCACATGTAAGGTATGATGAGAACTGGAGCTTGCATCGGCCTAGTGAGCTGTGAGAGCAATGCTCCTGCGAGAGGTTCTTTTTTGTCTGATTTCGTCAGTCATATGCGGCGCTAAAGTGCATAAAGCACGTGATTGCTGCAAGAGGGCATGATGTTGCTGGTCACCGGAGGTGCCGGATTCATCGGCTCGAATTTGATCGCCCATCTCAATGAGAGCGGACGAGGCGATATCGTTGTCAATGATGTCCTTGGCAATGGCGAAAAGTGGCGCAATCTCTGCAAGCGGCGCATCGTCGATTTCGTGCCGCCACCCGAGCTTATGAGCTGGCTCGAGCGGCGCGAGCTCGAGGCGATCCTCCACCTCGGGGCAATTTCCGACACCACCGCGAGAGACGCCGATCTCGTCATGGAGACCAACTTTCGCCTTTCGCTCAGGCTGCTCGATTGGTGTAGTGCTACGTGTACCCGTTTCATCTATGCCTCGTCGGCTGCCACATATGGGGATGGGAGCGAAGGTTTCGACGATGATTGGTCGCCTGAAGCGTTGCAGCGCTTCCGACCGATGAACCTTTATGGGTTCAGCAAACATTTGTTCGATGTGGCGGTTATTGAGCGTCTCGCGCGAGGAGCAAAAATGCCGCCGCAATGGGTGGGGCTGAAATTCTTCAACGTGTTCGGTCCGAACGAATACCACAAGGGCGAGATGATGAGCCTCCTGGCCAAGCGCTTCGGCGATGCAAAGAGCGGCAAGCCGGTGCGCCTTTTCAAGTCGCATCATGCCGGGATCGGGGATGGCGAGCAAAAGCGCGATTTTATTTATGTCGATGATGCGGTTGCGGTGACAGGCTGGTTTCTCAACAGCCCTTCGATCTCCGGCATCTTCAATGTCGGAACCGGACATGCGCGCAGCTTCCGGGATCTCATTGCCGCGATGTTTGCCGCGCTCGGCCGTCCTGCGAACATTGAGTACATTGAAATGCCCCCAGCCATTCGCGATCAGTATCAGTATTTTACGCAGGCCAATGTCGAAAGTTTGCGTCGGGCAGGATACAACGCGGACTTCACGCCGCTCGAAGGAGCGGTGAGGGAATACGTCACCGATTTTCTCAACACCTCTGATCGCTACCGTTAGTTCCAAGTCTTTTGGCAGGCCTATGTTCGACTTTGAAGCCGCGCTCAGCCGTATTGACGGGCAGACCGTGCTCTGCGTCGGCGATCTGATGCTGGACGAGTATTTCTACGGCGAGGTGACCCGCATCTCGCCGGAAGCACCGGCGCCCGTGCTCGCCGTCGGCAAGCAGGAGCTCGCCGTCGGCGGGGCCGGAAATGTCGCCCGCAACATCGCGGGGCTCGGCGCGCGCTGCATTTTGGTGAGCGCCGTGGGCGATGATGAGGCGGGGCGTGCGCTCGCTGCGAGGCTCGAGGCAGAGGCGCTCATTGAAGCGCAGCTCGTATTGGACACCTCGCGCCCCACAACCCGCAAGGTCCGCTTCGTTTCCGAGCATCATTCAACCCATCTGCTCCGCGCCGACTGGGAGGTGACCGCCCCCCTGAGCGAGCAGGATGCGCGCACGCTGGTTGGCCATGCTCTACGTGCGCTGCCTCGGTGTGCGGCAGTCGTGCTGTCGGATTACGCAAAGGGCGTGCTTTCGCCTGCTGTTATCCGAACCGTGATCGACGCGGCCACGAATTCAGGCAAGCCAGTGATCGTCGATCCGAAAAGCAGGGATTTTTCGCTCTATCGCGGGGCAACATTGATTACGCCCAACTGGCAGGAGCTTGGCGAGGCGCTCCGAAAAGTGCCGCACCACGAGGCGGAGATAGCGGCTGCCGTTCGGGCGCTCGCTGAGGAGGTACAGGCTGAGGCATTTCTGGTCACGCGCGGCGAAGCGGGCATGCTGCTCGTCCCTAAGGACGGCGACCCCGTCCACGTCAGTGCCTATCCGGTGAAGGTGCGCGACGTGTCCGGTGCGGGGGATACGGTTGTCGCGGTGCTCGCGGCCATGCTTGCCATTGGCTCGGGCTACGAGCCGGC
Organism: Pseudomonadota bacterium; assembly: GCA_046733355.1. Classification (GTDB taxonomy): domain Bacteria; phylum Pseudomonadota; class Alphaproteobacteria; order Rhizobiales; family Xanthobacteraceae; genus VAZQ01. Next base: position 22,881 of record JBKPOZ010000085.1, read on the forward strand.
AATGCGGGTCGCCAATGCGGCCGCCGCGGTGGTGGTGGGCAAACGCGGCACTGCGACCCTCTCCATGATGGAGCTGCGCGCGCGACTGCTGCCGCACGCGTCGTTGGCTCCCGGCGAAAAAATCGTCTTTGACTGGTCGGTACTGGATGAACGGCTCGAGGAATGGCGTCGGCAGGGAGCGCGGATCGGATTCACCAATGGTTGCTTTGACATCCTGCATCCCGGCCATATCAAGCTCCTGGCGCAGGCACATGCTCTGTGCGATCGCCTCATTGTAGGACTCAACAGCGATGCATCTGTGCGTCGGCTCAAAGGAATTGGGCGCCCGATGCAGGACATGCAGGCGCGCGCCGAGGTGCTGGCAGCGCTCGAGGCCGTGGACCTGGTGGTCGTCTTCGACCAGGACACGCCGCTGGAGCTGATAAAGCGTGTGCGGCCGCAGCTATTGGCAAAGGGCGGAGACTATCGTCGCGAACAGGTCGTGGGCCACGAGCTCGTGGAAGCATATGGAGGCGAAGTGGTTCTCATCGATCTCGTCCCCGGGTTCAGCACGAGCCAGATCGTGCGCAAGTCGCGGGCCCTGCAGTCGGGCTAAGTGATGCCGGGCTAATCAATGCAATGAGGACGGATTCGCAAACCGCCGCGGCCGTGACGGTGCCCCAGACCCGTGCCGAATGGGCGTCGCGAAATCCGCATTGGCGGGGCGTAATAGCCAAGCTGGCGGTGCTGGCAGACTGGCTTGCAGGCGCGGTTGCCGTTTCACTGCCGTGGTCAACATCGGCCACCAGCATTCTGATTGCTTTGTGGCTTCTGGCATTCATTCCGACACTTGATGCGCGATCGGCGCGCTGGGCATTTTCGTCATGGGCAGGGATTCTGCCCGTGTCGCTCTGGGCTTTGGGGGCGATGGGCATGCTCTGGTCGGACGTGAGCGTCAGCGAGCGCGTTGCCGGGCTGAGCGGCTACCACAAGCTGCTGCTGGTGCCCTTGCTGCTAGCCCAGTTTCGGGGCCGCAAGGAAGGAAGATGGGTGCTGCTCTCTTTTCTTGCCTCCTGTACCGCATTGCTGACGCTTTCCTGGGCATTGGTGCTGATTCCCGGGCTCCCCTGGCGAGGGCGCCATGTGCCGGGCGTGCCCGTCAAGGACTACATCCTGCAAAGCGGGCTGTTTTCCATTTGCGCCTTCGCGCTCATGGGCCAAGCGGTTGGGCTGTGGCGTACGCGCCGTAAACTGGCCGTCGCGCTCGCCATGCTCGCCGCGGCATTTTTGGCGAATATTCTTTTTATCGAGACGGCGCGCACCACGCTCGTGTTCACGGCCGTGCTGCTGCTGGTATTTGCTCTGCGGCAGTTCGCATGGAAAGGCGCGCTCGCAGTTTGTGTTGTCGCGATGGCTGTTTCCACTGCCGCCTGGTTCTCGTCTCCCTATCTGCGGGAGCGCGTGTCGCACGCGATTGAGGACCTGCACACGTATGGACCCAGCAACGTGAATACGAGCGTGGGCCAGCGCTTTGAGTACTGGAGAAAGTCCCTGGCATTTATGGCGGAAGCGCCGCTCCTTGGTCATGGAACCGGCAGCATCCCCTATCTCTTTCGCAGCCATGCGACCGCGGATACGCATCCAAATACGATTGCCACTAATCCTCACAATCAGCTGCTGGTGATCGCGCTTGAGCTGGGCGCGCTCGGCAGTGCTGTATTAGTAGCCATGTGGGTGGCTCATCTGACGTTATTTCGCGGCCCCGATCTCCTGGCCGGGTTTGGGTTGATTGTTGTAGTCCAGAACATTGTCTCGTCTTTCTTCAACTCGCATCTGTTCGACTTCACGCAGGGATGGCTCTACGTATTCGGGGTCGGTGTGCTGGGCGGAATGGGTCAGGGCACAGCAAATGATCGGCACTGATCTTCCCCCCCGGCCGCGCGTCCTCGTCATCACGTTGCGTCGGCTCGGCGACGTGTTGCTGACGACTTGCCTCACGCGCTTGATACGCAGCCGATTCCCGGAGGCCGAGTTGCACATGCTGGTGTTCCGCTCGAGTGCGGGCATTCTGGCGGGCAATCCCGACCTTGATGCCGTAAGCGCCGTGTCGGAGCGACCAACTCTGCGCGAGAGCCTCGCAGTCGCGCGCCAGCTGTGGCGCAGGTACGATCTGGCCATTTCCACGCAGGCGGGCGACCGCCCGACTCTCTACGCGTGCATGGCCGGGCGACGGCGCGCGGGGTTTGTTCCAGAGGAAGGCACAACTGGCGCCATTTGGAAGCGGCGGATGCATCACGTGGGCCTCGTCGCGGAGCCGAACAGTCATCGCGTCAGCCAACTGATGGCACTCGCGCGAGCGATCGGCTTTGATGGGGAGCCCGAGATTATTTGTCCGCGCCGCAATGGCACGTCAGTTGTTCCAGTCGCGCGGCCCTATGCGGTCGTGCACGCAAATCCGTTTTATCAGTACAAACGGTGGACTAAGTCCGGATGGCGCGAGCTCGCCCAAGGCCTGATGGAGCGCGGCCTCTCGATTATTGCTACCGAGGGACCGGACCCGGCCGAGCGCGTGTACTTGGACGAGGTGTGGGCGCCCGTGCACCCCCCGGTGCGTCGCATACGCGCGGATTGGCCCAACCTCACGACCCTGCTGGAACGAGCCTCGATCTACGTCGGGCCCGATACGGCGACGACGCATCTGGCTGCCGCAACGGGGTGTCCCACGATTGCGCTCTACGGACCAACCAGTCCACGACTCATCGGGCCGTGGCCGGCGGGCGGTCTGGCGCGCGACTGGGATGAGGCTGGGACCGTTCAGCACCGCGGCAATGTCTGGGTGGTGCAGAATCCGGTGCCTTGCCTGCCGTGCGAGAAACTGGGCTGTGAGGGTCATCTTGAGAGCTACAGCCGCTGTCTCGATGAACTGCCGCCAAGCCGCATTCTCGCTGCTGTGGATGAGGGGCTGGCCTATGGCGCTGCGGGCATAAAGCAGAAAAGCGCCCCGAACGCGCCGGCATTGCGGACGTAGTGCGCACGCAGCTGGTGGCGCTGGCGTACACCTGAGCAAAATTTCTCGAACAGTTCGGGGACGCCCTCAGTGCAGAAATATTCGTCCATGTAGACGAAGGCGCGCCCCGGTTGGATGAACTCCTCAAGAAAATCAAAACAGGTCTTGTAAGAGGAGGGGATGTTGCAATCCAGAAATGCAAAGCCGACGCGGCGGCCTTCCTTGCGCAGGCGTGCCCTGAATTGCTCGTTCAACGTGTCCTCAAAATAGCCCTTTACGATCTCGATATGATCCGCGAAGAGACCGTGGCGTTGCAGTTGGCGGAAATTCTCTCGATAAATTTCGTCCCCCCGGTAATGCTCGAAGTAAGCGGCTTCGCCGCGAGGCCCGCCGCCCGCGTCGACATCGCCGAATATATCGAAGGCAAAGAATTTCGTGCCGGGTGAAAGGGCTGGCCGGTCGTTCAAGTCGAAAGCCGTCAGAAAGTTGCGCAACGTACGGAAACCTGCACAGCCAAACTCGAAATAGTCTGCCCCTGGATACATGCTGGCGACGGCGAGCGCGATTTCTGCTCGCTGTCGCATCGCGTAACGCATCTCGAAGAGTCGCTTCAGTCGTGACGGAAGAAACCGTGAGGAACGCATGATTCCGTTGTGACGGAACATCCTCGACCAGGTCGCGTCCGCAACAAGCCCGCGTGCCTCGCTCGCGATCTCGTTCCAATTCATCGCAAAGGTCCGCTCCAGGGAGTTGTCTCTGAACCGGCTGCTTGCCGGTTGTGCCGCGGCTGATTTCAGCAAACAGCGCTTTATAGCGTCTCAGAGCCGCTTGCTGGCGCGCGGAGAGGCCACATTGCGGGTGGTGGGCGGCGGTTTCTCAGGCTCCGGCGGTTCCAGTGGGGAGTATGCTTGCTTGTGACACTGGTCGACAACGACTGCCACGCGCCAGTCTATGACCGCGTCGTTCTGGATGAATACGGCATACTGCTGGGGATTGCCGCCCGGATCCACCCTCAGGCATGTGAGCCAAGCCGGCCCCTTGATGTGATCCACCGGCCGCAGACCGGAAATCTCCAAATCGCCCTGTGGGGGGTTGGGAAATATCTTCTTGATATTTTCAGCGACAATGCGGCGATAGTTCGGCTGGGACAAATCCGGTACCGGAGGGGGTGGCCAATTCTGCGTCAGCTCAGTCGCCGTGCAGCCAGCAAGGATCATGCACAGTGCCAAAACGCGAGCAGCGCGTTTCGCCGAATTGAACATGGAAAGTTGGTACTCGCGAAAGCTAAACAATTGCGTTTGAGTGGGTAGAAGAGCGTCCGAAAGCTCGCTATGGCTACAATGCATGAAATTGCCGAGGGACCAATAATCGGAATGATCCGACTGTCGTCCTTTACCCCACGAATGTGGCTCATTGTGGCACATGATTTGCTCGCCACGGCAGCCGCCATAATTGCGAGTTTCTTCATCCGATTCGAGGCAAGCGGCATAGTCGAGCGCTCGGAGCTTCTCGCGATCCTGCTGCCGCCCTTCGTGCTTTATTCTGCCTTTGTCTATGGCCTTTCCGGCCTCTACCGGGCCAAGTGGCGCTTCACCTCCCTGCCAGACCTGTTCAATATCGTACGGGCGAGCACGGTGCTTGCGCTTACTTTATTGGCGATAGACTACATCCTGCTGGCGCCGAATCTCTATGGCACATTCTTCTTCGGCAAGATCACCATCGTTTTGTACTGGGTTCTTCAGACGGCATTTCTGGCGGGCCCACGCGTCGCCTATCGTTATTTCCGCTACACTCGTACGCTGCATCACACGAAGACGGGTGTCGCGACCCCGGCTCTGATTGTCGGTTTCGCCGCTGATGCCGATGTCCTGCTGCGTGCCATTGAGAGCGGCGCCGTCACCCGTATCCGGCCAGTCGGGATTCTTTCCCCCTCGCTTGCAGATCGCGGGCACGTGATCCGCGGTGTTTCCGTCCTCGGCGAGCCCGAGGACATAGAGCGCGTCACGGCTGACCTGCGCAATAGGGATATCAACGTTGCCCGGGTCGTGCTGACCCCAAGCGTGCTCGCTCCGGAAGCCAAGCCGGAAGCCGTGCTGATGCGCGCGCGGCGACTGGGGCTCGCGACGAGTCGGCTTCCCTCGCTCGACGCCGGTGGCGAGGCGCTGGCGCTGGCTCCCGTGCAAGTCGAGGATCTGCTGCTGCGCCCGGGAGTGAAGATCGATTATCGCCGCCTGGAGACGTTTGTAGACGGAAAAGCGATCGTGGTGACCGGGGGAGGCGGCTCCATAGGCGCGGAGATTTGCGAACGTGTCGCGACATTCGGAGCCAGGCGCTTGCTCGTGATTGAGAACTCCGAGCCCGCGCTACATGCCGTCTTGGAGATGCTGACAATGAAAGCGTCACATACCCAATTCGCCGGCCGGCTTGCCGATATTCGCGATCGCGCCCGCATTATGCGCCTGATCTCTGAATTTCACCCGGATATCGTCTTTCATGCCGCGGCGCTCAAGCACGTTCCCCTGCTCGAGCAGGATTGGGGAGAAAGCATCAAGACCAACGTCTTCGGCTCGATCAATGTCGCCGATGCCGCGCTGGAGGCGGGCGCCACCGCCATGGTGTTCATATCTACCGACAAGGCGATCGAGCCGGTATCCGTGCTTGGAGCGTGCAAGCGCTTCGCCGAGATGTACTGTCAAGCCGTCGACCAGGAGATTGCCGGTGGCCGCCCGGCACATCGGAAGCGCCTCATTTCGGTGCGGTTTGGCAATGTGCTTGCGTCGAACGGCTCCGTCGTTCCGAAATTCAAGGCGCAGATCGAGGCCGGTGGCCCTCTCACGGTTACACACCCGGACATGGTGCGCTATTTCATGAC
>JBKPOZ010000086.1:0-18887 GCA_046733355.1 Pseudomonadota bacterium
CGCGATGGGCATCGAAGTTGTCTTGCGTCAGCCCTTTGCAGACGATGTCTCGGTCGGTCACCATACCGATGAGACGGTCGTTCTCTCCAATCGGAATGCAACCAATGTTGTGTTGGCGCATCAAATTTGCCAGTTCGGCGACACGGGTCTGCGGACTAACCCAATGGACGCCCTTGTGCATCGCGTCTTTGACTTTCATGGATCGCCTCCGTGAGCCGCCGGATGTGGATGGCCATGCGACCCTCCCGTGCGGGAGGTCATGCAATCGACGAGAGGACGATATCATACTTGGACCATCCCGCGCTGGGGGGATTTCGATCGGCTTAGGTCTCAAAAGCGGTATAGCCAGTTCGAGCGCCTCAGTATGACGCTGTCAGACGGACAGGAGCCGACGCTGCACGGCGTCGTCGCTCATAAGCGCCGACATGGCGCCTTCCCACTGAATCTGGCCTTTCTCTAGGACGTAGACGCGGTCGCAGACGAGGCCGGCGAAATGAATGTTCTGCTCCGAGAGCAGCACGGAAATGCCCTCTTTCTTCAGAGCCAGGATGATGTCGGCCATCTGCTCGACAATTATGGGGGCGACCCCTTCGGAGGGTTCGTCGAGCAGCACCAGACGCGGGTTGCCCATCAGCGTGCGGGCGACAGTGAGGATCTGCTGCTCGCCGCCGCTCATATGCGCGCCGCGTCGGTCGCGCATCTCTGCAAGAATCGGAAAGATGGCGAACACTTTTTCTGCCGACCAGCTCGCGGCCGCGCTGCTGTCGGCACCGGCTCGCACAGGCTGTCGGCCGATATCCAGATTCTCGAGCACCGAGAGATCGGAAAAAATGCGCCGGTCCTCGGGCACGAAGCCAATGCCCTTGCGGGCGATCTCGAACGGCCTGCACGCGGAGATCTCCTCGCCAAAAAAGCGGACCGTGGCCCGGCGCTCCGGGATCATTCCCATGACCGACTTGAGGGTGGTGGATTTGCCGGCGCCGTTGCGGCCCATGAGCGCGACCACCTCGCCGCGGCCGATGCTGAAAGAAAGTGCAAACAGGATTTGCGCTGCCCCATACCAGGCGCTCAGGCCTGCGACCTCGAGCATGTGCTCGCTCATGTCGGCGCCGCGCTGCGCGCCGCGTAGGTGCGGCCGGTGCCGAGATAGACCTGCTGCACCTGCGCATTGTCGCGAATGGCCTCGCTGCTGCCGTCCGCAATGATGCGCCCGCGCGCCAGCACCACGATGCGGTCGGCATAGGCGAACACCACGTCCATGGAGTGCTCGGTGAACAGCACCGAGATGTTGCGCTCGAGCACGAGCCGCTTCACCAGTGCGATCAGCTCGTTGCGCTCGCGCGGCGCCATGCCGGCGGTGGGCTCGTCCATGAGCAGAAGCTGCGGATCGTTCGCCAACGCAATCGCCAGCTCGACGCGCTTGACATTGCCATAGGCGAGCTCCTTGCAGGCGCGCTCCGAAGCCTCTGCCATGCCGACCTGATCGAGGAGCTCGACCGCGCGTGACGAATGATGCCGCGCCAAAGGCTGCGCGAACTGAAAAACCTCGCGATGATGGCTGGCGAGCGCGAGCTGGACATTTTCCTTTACCGTCATCGAGCCGAAGGTCGCTGCGACCTGAAAGGTGCGGCCGACGCCCAGCCGGGACACGGCGCGCGGCGGGAGGCCGACGATGCTGCGGCCGTTGAGAAGCACGTCGCCATTGTCCGGCGAGAGCTGGCCGTTGATGATGTTGAAGCAGGTGGACTTGCCGGCGCCGTTCGGCCCGATCAGCGCCAGAAACTCGCCCGGTGCGAGCCTGAAGCTCACATGGTCGACGGCGCGTATGCCGCCGAATGCCTTGCAGAGATGATGCACGGAAAGGACGCTCATGTGCGCACAGCCCGCCTCGCCAGCGATTTTTCGATGCTGCCGACAATGCCGCCGGGAAAGACAAGGACCAGCAGCAGGATCACCGCTCCAAGCAGGCCGCGCCAGAAGGCGGCGCCTTCGCGCATGATCGTGTCCTGGAGCAATGCAAACGAAGCGGCGCCGACGATCGGTCCGGCAAGCGTCTGGATGCCGCCGAGCAGAACCATCACCATGGCGTCTATCGAGCGGGATATCCACGCGACGTCGGGAGAGATCGTGCCCTTCGCGAATGCAAACAGTCCGCCGGAGATGCCGGCGAAGGCGCCCGCAATGGCAAAGGCGACCCAATGTACGCGCTTCACGTGGATGCCAATCGCCTCTGCACGCATGGGCGAGTCGCGTCCCGCGCGCATGGCGTAGCCGAACGGCGCGAATAGAAATCGGCGCAAGAGCAGCATGCCGGCGAGCACGAAAGCGAGCGTGAGCAGATAGTAGGACGCAAGCGAGTCGAATGGCCATTGCGGCCAGATGCCGAGAATGCCGTTCGAGCCGCCGGTCACCGCTTCCCACTGAAACAGGATCGACCACACGATCTGCGCGAAAGCGAGCGTGAGCATCGCCAGATAGACGCCGGAGAGTCGCACCGCGAACCAGCCGAACAGCAGTGCGCCCGCAAGAGCGGCAAAGATTGCCCCGAGGAGTGCAAGCGGCATGGGCGCGGAAAGAAATTTGACCATCAGCGCCGCGCCATAGGCGCCCAATCCGAAATAGGCGGCATGGCCGAAGGAATGCATCCCGCCCGGCCCCATGATGAAGTGCAGCGAGGTGGCAAAAAGAATGGCCAAGAGGACTTCGGTGCCGAGCACGAGGCTGTAGGGAGACGTTTTCGCCGCGAGCGGCAGAAGAAAAAGTATTAGAAGCACGGCGCCGGCGAGAAGTTTGAGGGGCAAGGTCGCGGGCCGGATCGGATCGTCAATCTCCGCCGGATTGCGTACTTGCGCCTGCTGGCGGCCGAGGAGGCCATACGGGCGCACGATCAGCACGACGGCCATCACCAGAAATTCGGCCACGAGCGTGAGCTTGGAAAAGTTCACGGCGAGATCGGCGACGTGTACTACGCCTATGCCGATGCAGAGGGCTTTCACTTCGGCAATGATGAGAGCGGCCAGAAACGCGCCAGTGATCGACCCCATGCCGCCCACGACGACGACCACGAAGGCGTCACTGATGATGGTGAGGTCGAGGCCGAGATTCGCCGGCTCGCGCGCAACCTGCAGTGCGCCGCCGAAGCCCGCAAGGAACGCGCCGAGCGCAAAAACGACCGTGAACAGCATCGCCTGATTGACGCCGAGGGCGCCGACCATTTCGCGGTCCTGGGTTGCGGCCCGGATCAGGCGGCCGAAGCGCGTGTTGGCGAGCATCGCGCGGAGAAGGAGCAGCACCAGCGGGCCGACCGCTACGAGCAAAAGGTCGTAGGTGGGAAAATTGCGCCCCAGGATTTCAATCGAGCCACGTAGTCCCGGTGCCCGCGGGCCCAGGAGATCCTCGGGCCCCCACGCGAACTGCACCGCATCGTTGATGATGAGAACGAGCGCGAAAGTGGCGAGCAGCTGAAACAGCTCTGGTGCCCCATAGATGCGCCGCAGCAGCACGATCTCGGTGCATGCGCCGAGCGCGGCGACTGAAAGCGCGGCGGCAAGAATGCCGCCCCAGAACCCGAGAGCTCCGCCCACACTCGTGGCGAACGTGTAGGCGAGGTAAAGGCCCAGCATGTAGAACGAGCCGTGGGCGATATTAATGATGCGGGTGACGCCGAAAATGAGCGAGAGACCCGCGCCCACGAGAAAGAGGCTCGATGCCGCGGCGAGCCCGTTGAGCGCCTGGAACAAAACCGCTTCAAGGCTCATGCGACAGCCTGGCCGTCATTCCGGCCGAGGCCGAAAGGCCGAGGGCCGGAATCCATAACCCCAGGGCCTGTGATTATGGATTCCGGGCTCGGCGCTGCGCGCCGCCCCGGAATGACGGCCGCGCAGAATCAATTCATTGCGGCGGCGGGGCGCAGCTTTCTGATCTCCTCGTCGCTCGGCTGGACGCTCGCGCCGTCCACATATCTGAATTCCGTCATCGTGCCCTTTCCGCCCTTGAGCGCGATCTTTCCGACATAGGCGCCGAGGGTGGCCTGATGATCGATGGCGCGATATTCGAATGGGCCGAAGGGGCTGTCGAGCTTGAGCCCGCGGAATGCGGCGATCAGCTTGTCCGTGTCCACCGCGCCCGCTTTCGCCAGTCCCGCCGCGATCGATTTCATCGACACGTAGCCGACGATCGAGCCGAGCCGCGGGTAATCCTTCCAGCGCCCCTCGTATGCGCTCAGGAACGTTTTGTGCGCGGGCGTGTCGATCGCATCCCAAGGATACCCGGTGACGATCCAGCCGGTCGGCGCCTCGTCCTTCAGCGGATCAAGATATTCCGGCTCGCCCGACAGCAGGCTCACGACCATGCGGTTCTTGAACGTGCCGCGCGTTGTGCCCTCGCGCACGAGCTTGGCGAGATCGGGCCCGAACAGCACGTTGAAAATGGCGTCAGGCTTGGCGTCGTCGATCGCCTGTACCACCGCGCCCGCCTCGACCTTGCCCAAGGCCGGCGCCTGCTCGGTGACGAATTCCACATCCGGCTGGCTCTTGCTGAGCATCTGCTTGAACCAGCTCGCCGCCGACTGCCCGTATTCGAAATTCGGGTAAATGATCGCCCAGCGCTTCTTCTTTGCCGCAACCGCCTCGGGCATCAGCATGGCGACCTGCATGTACGTCGAGGGCCGCAGGCGGAACGTATATTTGTTGCCGTTCTGCCAGGTGATCTTGTCGGTGAGCGGCTCGGCGGCAAGGAAGAAGACCTTCTCCTTGCCGGCGAACTCGGTCACCGCAAGCCCGATGTGCGAGAGGAAGGTGCCGACCAGCACACTCGCGCCCTCGCGCGTGACGAGCTCGTTCGCGACGCGCACCGCGTCGCCCGGATTGCCGCCGTCGTCGCGCGAGATCACTTCGAGCTTTTTGCCAAGCACGCCGCCCTTGGCATTGATCTCCTCGATGGCGAGCTCCCATCCCTTCTTGTAGGGCTCGAGGAAGGCCGGCTGCGCCTTGTAGCTGTTGAGCTCCCCGATCTTGATGGTGTCCTGCGCGGATGCGGGGAATTGGACAAAGAGCATGCTTGCGCCGGCAAGGGCAAGCAGCTGCATTTTCCTGATCATCTGAACGCTCCGTTCAATCCCGTGCGGCTTTTCCGCTATCGTAGCGACGGTCGCGCAGCCGGTCCATGAGCGGCTTCTGCTGTCCGCCGTCGATCTCGATCTGCGTGCCGTTCACCATGTGCATCAGCGGAGACGCCAGCATCACCACGAGCGCGGCGACCTCGTCGACTTCGGCGATGCGGCCCATGGGAATGGACGCGGGGGCGAGCCGATCCGCTTCCTCGTGCGGCAGCTTCATGTCGCGCGCCATCGCCTTGACCAGGCCGGCCCAGCGCTCGGTGCGCACCGGCCCCGGATTGACGGCGCAGAAGCTGATATTGTGCTTGCCGTACTGGCCGGCGAGGGAGAGCGTCAGGTTCTGCCCCGCCGCATTGGCGGCGCCCGGCGCGATTTCCCAGTACGAAGGCTTGATGCCGTCATTGCCGATCAGGTTCACCACGCGTCCGCCGCCCTGCCGCACCATGATGGGCAACACGTAGCGCAGGCAGCGCACATAACCCAAAAATTTGAGCTGCAGGGCCTGCTCCCAATCCGCTTCCGAGAGATGCTCGATCACGCCGCCGGCTGCGGAGCCCGCGTTGTTGATCATGATATCGATGCGGCCGAGCGCCTGGTGCGCCTGCTCGATAAAGCGTTTCGCGTCGGCATCCTTGGTGAGGTCGGCGACGAACGGCACGATCTTGCGGCCGGTCTCTTTGCCGATCTCGACCGCGGCCGCCTCGAGCGGCTCCTTGCGCCGCGCGCAGATCGCAACGCTTACCCCTTCCCTGGCAAGCAGGCGCGCGATGCCTTTGCCGATGCCGGCGCTGCCGCCGGTCACGAGCGCGGTTTTTCCGGAAAGCTGCAGGTCCATGAGAGCCTCCTTCTCGGAGTAGCCCGCATGAGCGAAGCGACATGCGGAAAAATTTCTCCCGGATATCGCTACGCTCATCCGGGCTACGGCCGCTAGGCGTTAGGCAGCCAAGACAGCCTTCGCGGCGTTCCCGATTGCTTCTACCTGCTCGCCCGCATCGAGAAACGCGACAATGCGACACGGGCAGCTCTCGAGCCCCTGGTAGCGCCAGGGGAACGCGCCGATCAGCGCGCGCCGGTTGAGCATGAGCTCGATGTCACCGCCGAGATTCTCGGCGTGCAGAAGCTTTTCCTGAAATGCCCAGTTATGGAAAGGGAAAATATCGGAAACGACGCGGCGTCCGGATTTCCTGTGCACGTACTCGAAGGTGCCGAAAAATTCGGCCGGCGACTTGCCATGTTTTTTGGTGAACTGAGCCGCGAGATCGGGACGCATGGTGCGGATCGACGTATTCATCGCATGATCGCAGGAGCCCGTGTCCATTGCCCACCACTTGATCTTCCTGGCGAGCATCCAGTGCAGCGTGTCGAGATTGGGCCCCGGGTGGTAGCAGAAATATTTCACCAGATCCTGCTGCGGCTGGCCTTCGTAGTGGCGGTGCCATCCGGTATGCAGCACGAGAATGTCGTTCTGGCGTATCTCGGCGCCCGCGCTCTCGATGATCTCGGGCGTGATCACCGCCCAGTCCGACATTTTTGCTGAAATGTCGACGACCACTCCGGGCCCGACCAGATAATCGAGCGGCAGCGATGCCATGTCCCCCTTGGGATCGTCCGTTGCGTGCATGGCGCCGTCGAAATGGGTGCCGACGTGAAGCGCCGTCTCGATGCGCTGCGCCACGATCATCTGCGTCTGCAGGTTTTGCACGTAATACATGCGGTTTCCTGCATAGCCGACCCAGCCGGGCGTATGCACGTTCATCACGTGGCTCATATCGATGATTTTCATGAATGCCTCTCGCCTGCTCCGAGCATGAGGCATTATATCGGATACTGGTAGCCCGCATGAGCGAAGCGAGATGCGGGAGAGCTGTCCCCGGATATCGCTGACGCTCATCCGGGCTACGGTTGCGGGAGAGAAATCGTCAGCTTGCGGGGGGCTCCTCGGCGTTCACGTCGAGGGACGAAAGTGCTTCAATATAAGGCCGCAGCTCCTGTTCCAGCGCGCGCAAGGAGGCGATCAGTTGCGCGCTGTGCAGCAAGGGGCAGGGACGTGCGGGATCCTCATCTGGAAATTCGCCGAAATAGGCGTTGCCGTCTAGCATTGGTGTTCTCCGCAGCGAGTCCTCGGTTGTTGTTTTCGAATCATTTGAGCGCAGTGAATCAATGACGTGCGATTCGTGCAATGCGGCTTCCGGAAATCAGAAGCGCGGCGTGTCTTTGCTGCCACAGGCATACGCGCGATACCGCTGCATGCATAAGCGCGCATGCCGAAGGCCGCTCACCGATTGTTGAATGCGAATGCGGGTTTATCTGCGCTTTGCCGCAGAATTGCTGAAATCGCAGAGGCCGCCGCGAATCACATTGGTTATGCACATGTGGACAAATAATCCACAGTCGCGGCGGTTCTGAGCCAACGAATAAACAATAATGGATGTGGAAATGGATACCCTAGGGTGGGTTGAGCGCGAGCCAACCACCAGACAAAAGGTGGGTTACGGCGCGGCGCGCCTAACCCACCCTACGCAGCTCACGTCAGAACGTGACCGAGTCCTTGATCGCGGCCGCCGCCTCCGCCGAGATCACCTTGCGGGCGACGAAGTCGTCCCAGTCCTTGAACTTCGCCTTGCCACGCGCCTGCATGATGGCCTTCGCCTGCGCGGGCGTGATCTTCGGCAGCTTTTCGAGCTGGCCCTCGGTGGCGATGTTGAGATTGAGCTTGGCAGTGACCGGGGCGGTGGCGCTGCCGGTGGTCGAGGGCTTGCTGGTGCTCACCGAGGGGCCGCTCGGCGGCGGTGAGGCAGGCTTGTTCTCCTCGGCTAAAGCCGGGGCGGACAGCGCTGCACCGATCAGTGCAGCGAACAGAACGCGTTGCATGGACATGGAGCAAATCCTTTGGCTGTGCCGCGCGCGAGGCGACGGCGGTCATGTCTCAGTTCAGATGCGGCGGCCGCATATTTGTTTGCCGCCGTCCGACTGATTGCATTTCTCTTAGCTCATCGATCCGGAACGGCCGCTGGACAAGACGTTCATTTTCCATTCAGCGGCCGCCTGAAATCCCGCTTCGGCGTGCGCAGCCGCCACCTGGCAGACCGGGAGGTCGCACCGATAGCGGCGCACGCGCTCCTCATCGACGTCGATGCCAAGCCCGGGCCGCTCCAGCACGTCGACTTGTCCGCCGGTGATAGCAATGGGCCTCGCCGTGAGATCATCGGCAAGTCCATTGTGGGTGAGCGTGAGCGCCCAGTCGATCTGCGGCAGCGCCGCCGCCACATGCAGGGCCGCGGCGCAGGCGATGCTCGACTCGCCCGTCTTCGCCGCGACGTTTACCTTCATCCCAAGGCTGTCGCACAGGCGGCCGGCCTCGAGCACCCCGCGCATGCCGCAAAGCTTTATGGTCTTCAGACTCGCGCCGCGCGCTGCGCGAGCCTCATGATGCAGCCTGATGTCGTTGTGCGAATGAATGCCCTCATCGGCCGCGATCGCGATAGCGCCAGCCGCAGCGGCCACCTGGGCCATGCCAGCGACATTATCGCCGCGCACGGGCTGCTCGAGAAAATCGAGGCGGCTGCCGGCGAGCGCCTGCACATAGTGCACCGCCTGCTCGGTGCTGTAGCCCTGGTTGGCGTCTGCCGAGATCAAGGAGTCCGCGCCGATGCGCTCGCAGATCGCGCGCGTGCGTTCCGCGTCCCGCAGCGGCTGGTCGATGCCTACCTTGATCTTGAACGCAGCGTATCCTTGCGCCTTGTGTGATTCCGCCTGCTTGAGATCGGCGGCGAAGTCGCCGGTGCCGATCACGGCCATAAGCCGCATGCGGCTGCGCCGTTTGCCGCCGAGGAGCTCGCAGGCCGGGCGGCTGGCTGCCCGGCCGATGAGATCGTGCAGCGCGATCTCGATGGCGGCTTTGGCGCCGTAATTGCCATACATGCGCGCGTCGAGCACCGCGAGGATGCGGCCGATGTCGTCCGCCGCCTGGCCGAGCACAGCAGGGGACAGATAGGCGATAGCGGCGAGCATGCTCTCGATGGTCTCGCCCGTCATGGTCGGCGCCGACGCTGCTTCGCCCCAGCCGACGCTGCCGTCGTCTGCCTCAACGCGCACCAGCACGTTTTCTGCCATCCTGATCTCCACGCCCGCCATGACCACGGGCTTCTTCATCGGAATGCGGACGGCAATCGGCTCGATGCGCCGGATTTTCATTTCTCTCTCCTGAAGCAGCCCCGTTCGCATATGCGTCTATTTCACCATGCTTGGCGATGCAAAACGCTCGCGATAGGCCTGCGGCGTCGCACCGAGCAGACGCAAGAAGCTGCGCCGCATGGTTTCCTCTGAGCCGAAGCCGCATTGCGCTGCGACGCGCTTCACCGGCAGACCACGCTCAAGCACCTGGCGGGCTGCCTCGACCCGCATCCTTGCGATGGCGCGCGCCGGCGTCGTTCCAGTCGCCTGGCGATAATGACGGACGAAGCTGCGCTCACTCATCGACGCAGCATCGGCAAGCGCGGCGAGCGACAGATCGCGGCGAAGATTATCCGCAATCCAGGCATGGAGGCGCTCGAAACGGGCATCTCCGTGTTGAAGGGCAAGCGTCGCGCTGAACTGCGCTTGGCCGCCTGGACGTTTGAGGAAGACGACAAGCTGGCGTGCAACAGCCAATGCCGCCTGCTGCCCAAGATCCGCCTCCACAAGGGCCAGTGCCAAATCGATCCCGGCGGTGATACCGGCCGACGTCCAGATTTTTCCGTCGCGCACGAAGATAGGATCAGGATCGAGGTGCACGGCGGGAAACCGCTGGGCGAATTCGGCACATCGACGCCAATGTGTTACCGCCCGGCGTCCATCGAGCAGGCCGGCGGTCGCCAACAGGAAAGCGCCGGTGCAGACCGACGCAATGCGTCGCGCCGCTGCCGCGCGTGTCGTGATCCAGCGGATCAGCACGGCGTTGGCGCAGGCAGAATGGACGCCGAAGCCGCCGGCGACGATCAGCGTATCGACCGATCGGCCCGATCTGGAAAGGGTCCTTGCCGCAAGACCAAGACCGGCCGAGGAGGTGACGAGCGGTTGCGCCGCCACTACCGCGAGCTCGTAAGGAGACGGCTTCCTCGCCAGGCGGGCAAGATCGTTCGCGCTCGCGAAGACCTGCAGCGGGCCCGCGACATCGAGAATCTGCACGTCCTCGAACGCGAGGATCTCTATGCGGCGAGGGCGGCTTGGCGTGAAACGAGGGTACTTTGGCATTTACGCCACAGCATGTCCTTGTAGGATCGCGCCGTCAATGGAGGCAGCCATGACGCTTCATTTCGGCATGCTCGTCTTTCCGAGAGTGCAGCAGCTCGATCTGACAGGCCCATACGAAGTCTTCGCTTCCGTGCCGGGCGCACAGGTGCACCTGATCTGGAAAGATCGCTCGGCAATCACCTCGGCGACGGGACTCGTGCTCGCGCCGAGCATGACCTTTGTCGAATGTCCGGCACTCGATGTCCTCTGCGTTCCCGGAGGCGCAGGCATCAACGCACTGCTCCAGGACGCCGAGCTGCTCGCCTTCCTGCGCGGCCAGGCCGAGCGAGCTCGCTATGTGAGCTCCGTCTGCACCGGCGCCCTCGTGCTCGGCGCCGCTGGCCTGCTGCAGGGTCGCCGTGCAACGACGCACTGGAACTCTTACGACCTGCTGGCGAAGTTCGGGGCCATTCCGACGCGCGGGCGCGTGGTGCGGGACGGCAACCTGTTCACGGCCGGCGGCGTCACTGCCGGGATCGATTTCGGGCTTACGATCGTGGCCGAGCTGCTCGGCGACGCGCAAGCGCAGACGATCCAGCTCGCGCATGAATATGCTCCGGAGCCGCCGTTCAAGGCCGGAACGCCGGAGACAGCGCCGCCTGCGGTATTAGCCGCTGCGAAGGAGCGCGCGGCATCGATCAGGAACGCCCGCGAGGCGATCATCGACGAGCTTCTCGCTTCCGGTCCCGCCACGGTGTCCCGAGACTGATGACGGTCATCATCCCGGCGCAGAGTATGACAGCACCAACGCCTTCGTCACGCCAAAACCGGACAGTATTATACGCGCTTTGCGTTCCAGATGCCCGAACAAGGACCACTCGGCCCGACGCCCTGCCATGTGCCGGAGCCGGAATTGCCGGCCAGACGGCCCGAGCCGGTGACGTAATATGGTCCCGACGAGATCCTGCCGCTCAGCTCGCCGTCAGCATTGACGTGCCCGGACACCGTTATGCCTCCGCCAGGAGAAACGAGTACGCCGTTGAGGATCTGTCCTGTGGCCTGACCGCTGCGCTCGCATTCGCCTGATTGGGTGATCAAGGTCGCAGTCCACGACCCGTCGAAGCGGGTCGCCGTCGTGGCGCTGAGCGCGCCTTTGAGTGCCGCGGCCGAACCCAAAACTGCTGCGGCCAGTACCAGCGCGTTTGCTGCTCGCATGGGTCGCTGTCCTTCATCACCGGGGCTTTTCGGAACGCACAGCTGCAAATGCTGTTCCAAAGGTGACCAACAACAATTCTGGCGCTGCCGGTAAAGATTGAACTTACGACTTCGACCTTGAAGGGGATGGGATGTCCTGCAAACCTCAATGTTTACATACGTTTCCG
The DNA here is from genome assembly GCA_046733355.1 of Pseudomonadota bacterium. GTDB lineage: Bacteria > Pseudomonadota > Alphaproteobacteria > Rhizobiales > Xanthobacteraceae > VAZQ01. The sequence continues at coordinate 11,710 of JBKPOZ010000086.1, forward strand.
ACTCGCTGCGCGATGTCATCGTGTCAAAGCTCTGACCGAAGCTTTCGAGGCAGGCCGCCAGCGCGGGCACGTGAAGGAGGAACCCTGTTCCTCAGGCTGCGTTATTCCTCGGGTTTGCCGGGCTCCCAAGGAGCCAGCCTATGCAGCACAAAACAGCATGGAATTTTGCGCGCGCGGACACTAACCGTCTGCGCGAGTTGCTGAAATTGTATGGGTTTGACGATGTGGTCGCGCCTGTGGACGGGGATGCATTCGGCAGGAGAGCAAGTGAGCTGATCAGGCGAGGAATAAGCAGAAGGTGGGCGGCAAGCCTCAAGGCGGCCGATATCGCGACCCGAACGGCGCCCAAAACGTCATCGAAACCCAAAGAGCGTAAAACGATAGAACTGCACGGCGGATATGACGCAGCTTTCCCGTGAGAACTCCTGCGGGAGGAGTACGACACTATGCGTATCGCTCCGCATCAGGCTCCTGGTGAGAAGATTGAAGCCTCACGCACGCCTACGCCGCGCGTGGGGAAAACCGCGTTGTCCCCAGTCTGCGAGCCTATAGGCCATACGAACGAGCCCAAGCACCACGTCGATCACGAACAAATTGTTTCTGAAACCGGTCTCGAAGCGGGCAGCAACTACTGAACTACGGGCGTGCGCGCGGTTACTTCCATCACCTGAAGACGGGCAAGAAGCATTAAGCTGGTCGCTTCGAACCCGATCTAATCCTGATGCTGCGCGCTGGAGAAGCGTCCAGGACGGGCGCAAGGCACGTGCGCAGGAAGCGGAGAGTTGGTGCAAAGGCCTCGTGTTGTAAGAATGTTCTGGTGCTGCCGGTAAGGATTGAACTTACGACCTCCCCCTTACCAAGGGGGTGCTCTACCACTGAGCTACGGCAGCAAGGTTGAGGCGCGGAAAATGCAATTGCGGAACTCTGAATCCTTGGCACAGGGACCGTGAGCGCGCAAGCAAGTGCCGCGGCACTCATATATAGATCACCGCCGATGACCGAACGGGCTCGAAGCACTGAAAAAACATCGCGCGAGCGCAGGCTCGCCGCGGCCCTGCGGGAAAACGTCAGGCGCCGCAAGGAGCAGGCGCGCGCGCGCGCCCTCGCCAAGGAAGCCGCCCGCGAGGAGCAGCCGCCGACCCACGATTCCGCCGGAATTCCGGGCGAGAACAAGGAGAGCTGAACGGCCCCGTTAACCGTGTGGCCGGTTTGATGTTTCAGGGGGAGCGCCGCACATCCATATCGGGAGCGCGGCATCATTGACGAACGGGGCAGGGGGCATGGATCGAATTCGCATCGCGGGTGGGCGCCGGCTTGACGGAAACATTCCGATCTCCGGCGCGAAGAACGCGGCGCTGCCGCTGATGATCGCGAGCTTGCTCACCGATCAGGTGCTCGTGCTCGAAAATGTGCCGCGGCTTGCCGATGTGAGCCTGATGCAGCGCATTCTCGGCAATCACGGCGTCGACATAACCGTGAACGGCAAGCGCGTGGGCGAGACGCAATACGACGGGCAGACGCTGCACATCAGCGCCGGTGACGTCATCGACACCACTGCGCCCTACGAGCTCGTCTCGCGCATGCGGGCAAGCTTCTGGGTGATCGCCCCGCTGGTTGCGCGCATGGGGCAGGCGCGCGTCTCCATGCCGGGCGGCTGTGCCATCGGCACGCGCCCCGTCGATCTCCTCCTGATGGCGCTCTCGGATCTCGGCGCCGAGATCGAGGTCGAGCGCGGCTACGTGATCGCGCGTGCGCCGAAGGGACTGAAAGGCGGCACCATCAGCTTTCCCAAGGTGACGGTGAGCGGCACGCATGTGGCGGTCATGGCGGCATCTCTCGCGCAAGGCACGAGCGTGATCGAGAACGCGGCGCGCGAGCCCGAGATCGCCGACGTTGCCGATTGCCTCAACAAGATGGGCGCGAAGATCAGCGGGGCAGGGACTCCCCGCATCGTGGTCGAGGGCGTGCCGAAGCTCGGCGGCGCGCGCCATCGTGTGCTGCCCGACCGCATCGAGACCGGTACCTATGCGATGGCGGTCGCCATGGCGGGGGGAAACGTGCTGCTCGAGAACGCGCGACCGGAGCTTCTTCAAGCTGCATTCGATGTATTGGCCGATGTAGGGGTCGTGGTCACGCCCACAAATGCCGGGGTGCGCGTCGCGCGCAACGGCAGCGGTATCGCGCCCGTCGAAGTGACGACGGCACCTTTCCCGGGCTTTCCCACCGATTTGCAGGCGCAGCTCATGGCGCTCATGACCAGGGCAAAAGGGACCTCGCGCATTACAGAAACGATCTTTGAGAACCGGTTCATGCACGTGCAGGAGCTGGTGCGTCTTGGCGCGCACATCGCGCTCGACGGCGAATGCGCGACGATCGAGGGAGTCGAGACGCTCACGGGCGCGCCGGTGATGGCGACGGACCTGCGCGCTTCCGTATCCCTGGTGATTGCCGCCCTGGCCGCAGAGGGAGAGACGATGGTGCACCGCGTCTATCATCTCGACCGCGGCTTCGAGCGGCTCGAGGACAAGCTTTCCGCCTGTGGGGCGGCGATCGAGCGGGTCAGCGGCTAATCTGGCCCGTGCCCCGGATGCGGCGCAGCGCGAAGCGGTGCACCGCTGATCCGGGGCGCCACAGATCCAAATGAACGCGCCGCAAAGGTCACAGCCCATGACGGTCCCGGGTCTGCAGCGCACTACTGCGTGCTGCGCCGCGCCCGGGAGACCCGGCTTGCGCGTGCATCGGGGCGTTCCTAAGTACGCTAAAGCCGCCAGGAGCCGAGACCGGTAGGGAGCGCACGTGATGGAGCCGGTGAAGTTCGTTGCCCTTGACCGCGATGATCTGGAAGTCATTTCCGCTCACGTTCAGGACGCGCTGGTCAAGGTGGCGGACATTCTCTGGCGACCTCAGGAAAAGCGCCTGGTCGTCGCGCTCTGTCGTTTCGACTGGCTTTCGGCGCAGGCAAGGCCTCCGGAGCTGCGCCGCTGCCGCTCGGTCCTGCGCTTCGACCGCGTGAACAGCTGCAAATGCCGCAGCGTCAATCCCGCCGGCAAGGACGCCATTCTCAATCTGCTTGCCATCGAATTCCAGGAGACCGATGCGCCCGCCGGGGTCGTGACGCTCACCTTCTCGGGCGGCGGCGTCTTGCGACTGGAGGTCGAATGCCTCGAATCCGAGCTGGCCGATTTGGGTCCATCCTGGCCGACCGCTGCACGACCCATTCATCTCGAGGATGCGCCCGAAACCAGGGTTGACGCTTCATTGTCCCCCAGCCATTGAGCGGTGATCCGGCCGCTCAGGCTTGCACGGTCCGGTAGCCGATGCCGTACCGCCTCGATAGCCGCGCTCCCGATTTCGCAAGCTCCTTCCGCGCCTTCCTTGCCGGCAAGCGCGAGGCCATGGCGGATGTCGAGGCGAGCGTCCGAGCGATCATTGCCGATGTCATCGCGCGCGGCGACGCCGCGCTGATCGAGGCGAGCAGAACCTATGACCGTGTCGATCTCGCCAAGATCGGGTTGAAGGTTGCTCCCGACGAGATCGAGATGGCCTATGCGGCATGCGATCGCAAAGCCCTCGATGCGCTCGTCTTTGCCCGCGATCGGATCGAGGCTTTTCACGCGCGCCAGCTGCCGCGGGACGAGAGCTTTGTGGACGCGCTCGGGGTTGAGCTCGGCTGGCGCTGGTCGGCAATCGAATCTGTCGGCCTGTATGTGCCGGGCGGGACTGCCGCCTATCCTTCGTCGGTACTGATGAATGCGATTCCCGCAAAGGTGGCGGGGGTGCCGCGGCTGGTGATGGTCGTGCCGGCGCCGCAAGGTGAAATTGCGCCTCTCGTGCTCGCTGCCACGAAGCTGGCCGGCATTGGCGAGATCTACCGCATCGGCGGCGCGCAGGCAGTGGCGGCGCTCGCCCATGGCACCGACAGCATTGCGCCGGTCGCGAAAATCGTCGGGCCCGGAAACGCCTATGTCGCCGCCGCCAAGCGGCTCGTGTTCGGCAAGGTCGGCATTGACATGATTGCCGGACCTTCGGAGGTGCTGGTCGTCGCCGATGAAGGCGCCCACCCGGAGTGGATTGCGGCCGATCTCCTCGCGCAGGCAGAGCACGATACCAGCGCGCAGGCGATCCTGATCACGGACAGCCCCGCGCTCGCCGACGCGGTGGAGAAGGCAATCGACGCGCAGCTCGCCACATTGCCACGCGCTGCCGTCGCCGGCGCGTCATGGCGGGAGTTCGGGGCGATCATTCTCGTGCCCGCGCTTGCCGATGCCGTGCCGCTCGTCGACGCGCTCGCGCCGGAGCACGTCGAGCTTGCAACCGCAGGCGCGGAAGCGCTCGCACCGCGCATTCGCAATGCCGGCGCGCTCTTCATGGGCGCGCATACGCCCGAAGCGATCGGCGATTACGTCGCCGGCTCCAATCACGTGCTGCCGACCGCGCGCGCAGCGAGGTTCTCGTCCGGTCTCGGCGTGCTCGATTTCATGAAGCGCACCTCTATTCTGCGTTGCGGGTCCGAGCAGCTGCGCGCGCTGGCGCCGGCCGCGATCGCGCTGGGCGAGGCCGAGGGCCTCGATGCGCATGCGCGCTCGGTGGCAATGCGCCTGAATCCCGGACCATGAGCCCGCGCGCGCAGAAGCAAGCCACGCATCGGCTCGTCGCCGTCACCCTCGATGAAGAGTCCATCGGCCGCTCCAATGCGGATGTGGAGCATGAGCGCGCGGTGGCGATCTACGATCTTCTCGAGGAGAACACCTTTGCGCCCATCGGCTCCGAGAAGGGCCCGTTCACGCTGCATCTGAGCATTACCGGCAGCCGGCTGATGTTCGATATCCGGCGCGCCGATGGCACGCCGCTGATCGCGCACCTGCTCTCGCTCACGCCCCTGCGGCGTCTGGTGAAGGACTACTACACCGTCTGCGACAGCTATTATGCGGCGATCCGCACCGCCACTCCCGATCGCATCGAGGCGCTCGACATGGCACGTCGCGGTCTGCACGACGACGGCTCGCGCATCCTTATGGAACGGCTCGAGCGCAAGGTGAAGGTGGATTTCGATACCGCGCGCCGGCTGTTCACGCTCGTGTGCGTGCTGCATTGGAAGGGATGAAGCCGCCTGGCGTCGCGCGGCCGCAGGCGGTGCTGTTCGCCTGCGGCCGCAATGCGGTGCGCTCGCCGATTGCCGCGGCGCTGCTCAAACGCATGCTCGGCGGCTCGGTCTATGTCGGCTCCGCAGGCGTGCGCAAAGGCGAGCTCGATGGCTTCGCCGCCGCGGTAATGGACGAGATCGGCATCGATATTCACCGCCACGCGCCGATGACGTTTGAGGAGCTCGAGGATCTCGAAGGGCTCAACTTCGATCTGATCGTCACCCTCGCTCCCGAGGCGCACCACAAGGCGCTGGAGCTCACGCGCACGCTCGCCGCCGATGTCGAGTATTGGCCCACGCCCGATCCCACCGCAATTGACGGCAACCGCGAGCAGCGGCTCGACGGCTATCGCGCCATACGCGATGAGCTCTTTCGGCGAATTCGCGCGCGCTTTGCGGCTGCCCCGGTCGGCAATGAATGAATGCGTAGCCCGGATGAGCGAAGCGATATCCGGGTTCACACACCGGATTTCGCTGCCGCTCAATCCGGGCTACGAACACTACGAACACATAGCAACCAACGCGGTTGTGAAGTGTTGGCCGTTCCGCTAGTTTGCGCGCCGATTTTCGATACCGCCGGGCTCGAATGGCAAAAGAAGAACTTCTGGAATTTCCGGGCGTCGTCACGGAGCTGCTTCCGAATGCCACCTTTCGTGTCAAGCTTGAGAACGAGCACGAGATCATCGCCCACACCGCAGGCCGCATGCGCAAGAACCGCATTCGCGTGCTTGCCGGGGACAAGGTGCTGGTGGAAATGACGCCCTATGATCTGACGAAGGGCCGCATCACCTACCGATTCAAATGATGCCCTGCGGGCGACCATGATCGGACGGCCGAAGCTTGTGCTCGCCTCCGGCTCGCCGCGGCGCGTCTCTCTGATCAATCAGGCCGGCATCGAGCCTGACGCGCTGCGCCCGACCAATATCGACGAAACGCCGAGGCGGGGCGAGCTTCCCCGCGCCTGCGCCAACCGGCTGGCGCGCGCCAAGGCCGAGGCGGCGCTGGAACTGGTGCGCGAGGACGAGGAGCTTGCCGGCTCCTACGTGCTCGCCGCCGATACGGTCGTGGCCGTCGGCCGGCGCATCCTGCCGAAGGCCGAGTTGCTCGACGAGGCCTCGCAATGCCTGCGGCTCCTCTCCGGACGCAATCACCGGGTGCATACGGCGATCTGCCTGGTGACGCCGAACGAGGCGTACCGGCAGCGCCTCGTCGAAACGCGCGTGCGCTTCAAACGCCTGTCCGAGGAGGATATCGACGCTTACCTTGCCTCGGGCGAATGGCGCGGCAAGGCCGGCGGCTATGCGGCGCAAGGCATTGCCGGCAGCTTCATCGTTAAGATCGTGGGCTCGTATAGCAACGTCGTAGGCCTGCCGCTTTACGAGGCTGCGACGCTGCTTTCCGGCGAGGGCTATCCAATCCGGTTCGGCTGGCTCACCGCGGCCTGAGCAACGCGCCTGCGATGACTTATATCCGGGATATGTCCGATCCTGCGCGTCCGCGCGCGGCGACCGTCGAGCTATGTCCCACGTGTGGCAAGCCCGCGGCCGACGCGTTTCGTCCGTTCTGCAGCAGGCGTTGCGCCGATGTCGACCTGCACCGCTGGCTTGCCGGCGTTTATGCGGTTCCGGATGACGGAGGACAGACGACAGAGGACGGAGGAGAGATGACAGATGACGAAGGAGAGATGACAGAGGACGGAGCACCGGTGACAGAGGACAGATGACAGACACAGCAGTGCTTCTGTTCATGCATCGTCTGTCATCCGTCCTCCGTCGTCTGGACTTCGCCAAATTCGCTGCTTATAAGCTCGCGGCCCGCGCTGCGGGCGTGCCCAGGTAGCTCAGTCGGTAGAGCACTGCACTGAAAATGCAGGTGTCGGTGGTTCGATTCCGCCCCTGGGCACCACCGACCGTCGCGCCTTGGCGCCAAAAACGATCATCGATTTCGGGCAAGCGCAGGAGATTCCGCCCTGCAAGGTGAGGCGCCGCATTGAACGCTGTGCACGAGCTTTGATTTCGAGGCCACAAAGTTGGGG
>JBKPOZ010000087.1:0-25342 GCA_046733355.1 Pseudomonadota bacterium
ATCTCAGCCTTTGTGACGGTCCCCAGATCAATATCCTTTTCCGTCTTGCCCAGTTCTTTGGCGACCTCGGTGAAAGAGGTGCCCTGCGCGATGCGCTGTGCGGCAGTTTCGGCGGCTGCGGCATTTGGGAATGCGATCTGCAGGACGTGACGCCGCTCCGGAACGACATAGCGGGCGCGGCGTTCGTTATACGCTCGCTCAATGTCGGCATCGGAAATCTCGATCCAGCGGGCAAGCTCGGCCGGAATCAGCGAGACGATCACCACTTTGCGGTACTCGGGCGCGCGGAAAAGAATCTTGTGCTCCTCGTAATATTTCGCGAGAGCCTCGGCAGAGGGCGCGGCAATCTCGCCGGCCTGGGCCCGATCGAAGAGGACGTATTCGATGGAGCGGGATTCGTTCTGATAGCGGTCGGCCGCCTCGATCAACGCCTGGGGCGCGTTCATGCCCGTCGTGATCGTGCCGGCAAGCTGACGCCGCAGCAGACGATTGCGCTGCTCGGCAACGAACCGTGCCTCTGTGTAGCCGGCGTTGCGAATGATTTGCTCGAACCGGAAACGATCGAACTGGCCATTAGGCCCCTTGAATGCGGGGTCGTTCCTGATCTGGTTAGCGACTTCCGCGTCGGACAGGTTGAGACCTAGCCTGCGGGCCGCCTCGTCCAACACGAACTCGGCGACGAGCTGCCCCAGGATCAAACGATCCAAGCCCAATGCGCGCGCCTGATCCAGGCTGATGGGTTTACCAAGCTGTCTCGAATAATGCTGCAGCCGCTCGTTGTAGAGCGCTCGGAGCTGCTCGACGCCGATCTCCGTGCGACCGATCTTGATCGCGGTCGAACGGCCAAAGCCGCGGAAAATGTCGCCAATACCCCAGATCGCGAAGCTGATCACCAGAAAGCCTACGACCGCCGCCATGACGGCTTTTCCGAGCCAGTTCGAGGAGGCTTTTCGTAGGCCGCGGAGCATCGATTATCCGGAGGAGAGGGCTGCGATCAGCGCTAGCCCAGGCAAAAATCGTGGGCGGGATATCATAGAAATACCCACTGCCTGTCGCAACTTTATGGCAAAAAACCACCGATTTACCGTCAGACGTGCTTTGACCTTTGCCGGCGCGGTGTTTAGGTCGCTCATAACTTGCGCCGCGAAGTAAGCACGCGCACCCGCGGCATGACACTGAAAGGCTCAAGAACATGGTGCGTATGCCTCGCCGCCCGCTGGTTGCCGGCAACTGGAAAATGAATGGGCTCCAGGCTTCCGTGTCCGAGTTGTTGGCAATCATGGAAGGCGCCCGCCAACTCACCGGCGTTGATCTCATGGTGTGCCCACCGGCCACTCTGCTGGCGCTGTTTGCCAAGACGGCCGATGGTACATCCGTCATGATCGGAGCACAGGACTGCCACAGCGATCCCAAGGGGGCGTTTACCGGTGACCTGTCGGCCGAAATGCTCAAGGACGCCGGCGCGAGAGCTGTCATTGTGGGCCACTCGGAGCGCCGCGCGCGGCATGCAGAAACTGACGCGCAGGTGCGCGCCAAGGCCCTGGCGGCGCGGCGGGCCGGGCTTCTTGCCATCGTGTGCGTTGGCGAACGCAAAACCGAACGGGAAAGCGGGCAAATGGAGAATGTAGTCGGCAGCCAGCTGGATGGCTCGCTTCCGGACGGGGCCGACGCCGAGAACGTTGTAATTGCGTATGAGCCGGTCTGGGCGATCGGGACGGGGGTAACGCCTACGCCCGCCCAGGTGGCGCAGATGCATGGCTTTGTGCGCGAGCGCCTTGGTACGCGGTTTGGTTCTGCAAACAACCGGATGCGCATTCTCTATGGTGGGTCGGTAACGCCCGCGAACGCGCAGGAACTCATGCGCGCCGCAGACGTTGATGGCGCCCTGGTCGGCGGCGCAAGTCTGCGCGCAGGCGATTTTGTCGGTATCGCCTCGGTTTACGCGAGCACATAGCCAAAAAGTAGACAGCGTGGTGCGCGAGCCTCTCACCGCCTATATGAGCGCCCGACAGACCTAGCGAGCCCATTTCATGCAACACGTCATCGTCGTCATTCATCTCATGGTCGTGGCCGCCATGATTGGAGTGGTGCTGCTGCAGAAGTCCGAGGGGGGAGGGCTCGGCATTGGATCGACAGGCGGATTTCTTTCGAGCCGGGGTACGTCCAATGTGTTGACCCGGACGACGGCCATTCTGGCAGCGGTCTTCTTCACCACCAGCCTCGTTTTGTCGATCCTGGCGGGCTGGGACCGCAAGCCGCGGTCTATCATTCAAGGGACACCGGCCCAGCAGGTTCCGGCCGGAACGCCAGAGGCGCCGGGCGGCAATGTGCTCGATCGCTTGCGCCAGTCCGAACAGCAGCCGCCTGCGCCTGCTCCGACGCCGAGCGGACCGCAAGTGCCGGAGTCGAGGTGAAGCAAGGCCGGCCTTGACCGAAGCTATGCAGAAGGGGAATGCGGAGCGAAGGTCCGGCCTAAGAAAAATGGCGTAACGGGGCAGAACTACAGTGAAAAGTCGCTTCATGCGGTCAGCGCATAACATCACGGCGGACCGCCAAAACCCGCTCGTCGAATCGTCGCTGCGTGGCTAAAAGTTGGGTCCCATGGCGCGGTATATTTTCATAACCGGCGGCGTGGTTTCCTCTCTCGGCAAAGGTCTCGCTTCAGCGGCATTGGGCGCGCTTCTGCAGGCGCGCGGCTACCGAGTCCGGCTGCGCAAGCTCGACCCTTACCTCAACGTCGATCCGGGCACGATGTCCCCTTACCAGCATGGGGAAGTCTTCGTAACCGACGATGGCGCCGAAACCGATCTGGACCTCGGCCATTACGAGCGGTTCACCGGCCGTCCTGCTACGCGGCAGGACAACATCACCACCGGTCGCATCTACCAGGAGATACTCTTAAAGGAGCGCCGTGGCGATTATTTGGGCGCTACCATCCAGGTTGTTCCGCACGTCACCAACGCGATCAAGGATTTCATTCGCGAAGGAAATGAGGGCTTCGATTTCGTGCTGTGCGAGATCGGAGGCACCGTGGGCGATATCGAAGGCCTGCCCTTTTTCGAGGCCATTCGTCAGCTGGGCAATGACCTACCGCGTCATCACGCGATCTATATCCATCTCACGCTTTTGCCGTTCGTCTCCGGAGCGGGCGAGCTCAAGACCAAGCCCACCCAGCACTCCGTCAAAGAGCTGCGGTCGATCGGTATCCAGCCCGATATCCTGCTCTGCCGCACCGACCGGCCGATCCCGAGCGAGGAAAGGCGCAAGCTCGCCCTGTTCTGCAATGTGCGGCCGAGCGCGGTAATCGAGGCGCACGATGTCGACAACATCTACGCAGTGCCGGAAGCGTACCATCTCGCCGGCTTGGACCGTGAAGTGCTCGCGGCGTTTACGCTGGAGCCGAGGGCCGAGCCCGACCTCGCTCGCTGGCAGCTCGTCAACGAACGCATTCGCAATCCCGAGGGCGATGTCACCATCGCCATCGTCGGAAAATATACCGGGCTGAAGGACGCGTATAAGTCGCTGATCGAAGCGCTCTCGCATGGAGGCATCGCCAACAAGGTACGCGTCAACCTCGATTGGATCGAATCGGAGGTGTTCGAGCGCGGGGATCCGGCGCCATTTCTGGAGCATGTCGACGGCATCCTTGTGCCCGGCGGCTTCGGCCAGCGCGGCACCGAAGGCAAGATCAGAGCAGCCCAGTTCGCCCGCGAGCGCCAAGTGCCTTATTTCGGCATCTGCTTTGGCATGCAAATGGCCGTGATCGAAGCAGCCCGTAACCTGTGCGGCATCGAAGATGCCAATTCGACGGAGTTTGGCGTTACGCCGCATCCGGTCGTCGGTCTTATGACGGAATGGATGAAGGGCAACGAGCTTCAGATCCGCGGGATCAACGGCGATCTCGGTGGCACCATGCGTCTCGGCGCCTATCCGGCATTGCTCAAGCGCGGCAGCCGCGTGAACGAGATATACGGCACCACCGAAATATCCGAGCGCCATCGCCACCGATACGAGGTGAATACCGCCTACAAGGATCGACTGGAGCAGCATGGCATGCGGTTCTCCGGCATGTCGCCCGACGGCCTCCTTCCGGAAATGGTCGAGTACGAAGACCATCCCTGGTTTATCGGCGTGCAGTTTCACCCTGAGCTCAAGTCGCGGCCGTTTGAACCGCATCCCTTGTTTGCTTCCTTTGTGGGAGCGGCCGTCCATCAGAGTCGGCTGGTATAGCTCCTCGTTTGCGGCCCTGCGCCAATGAACATTGCCGTCGAGCCGAAGCCTAATCCGGTGGTGACCATCGGCAGCGCCCGTTTCGGCAACACTCTGCCCTTTGCGCTCATTGCGGGCCCCTGCGCGCTCGAGAGCCGCGATCATGCCTTCGAGATGGTGTGGGCCCTCAAGGAAATGACCGACAGGCTCGGAATCGGTTTTGTTTACAAAACGTCATTCGACAAGGCGAACCGCACCAGCGGCAAAAGCGGCCGCGGCATGGGCCTCGATCGCGCATTGGCTATTTTCGACGAGCTGCGCCGCAAAATAGGAATCGCAATTCTCACCGACGTGCATGAGACGGTCCAGTGCGCGCCAGTCGCAGAAGTCGTCGACGTGCTCCAGATCCCTGCTTTTCTCTGTCGCCAGACGGATCTACTGCACGCCGCCGCCATGACCGGCCGCGTCATCAACGTGAAGAAGGGACAGTTCCTGGCGCCCTGGGACATGGCCCATGTCGTCGCCAAGGTCACCTCGGCCGGCAATCCCAACGTGCTGGTCACCGAGCGCGGCACCTCGTTCGGCTACAACACATTGGTCACCGATATGCGTTCGCTGCCCATTCTCATGCGTAGCACCGGAGTGCCCGTGATCTTCGATGCAACCCATTCCGTGCAGCAGCCGGGGGGGCAGGGGACATCCTCGGGAGGCGATCGCGAGTTTGTTCCCGTGCTTGCGCGCGCCGCGGTAGCGGTCGGAGTTGCAGGCGTTTTCATCGAGACGCATCAGGACCCCGATCGCGCACCTTCCGATGGCCCGAACATGGTGCCGCTGAAGAATCTGGAACAGTTGCTTCGCCGGCTTATGGAAATGGATCGGCTCGCGAAAAACCCGTAGGGCGACTCGCCGGCCTTGTGCACTTGCGGCAAACACCCCATCATTAGCTCACATGGCTTGGGGTGCCGCGGCTTGCGCGGCTGAGATCAAACCCATCGAACCTGTCTGGGTCATGCCAGCGAAGGGAGCCAATCCGTGCCGTCTTCTCACAGCTCCCATAGCGAGAAGCTCCAGGTCGCTATCATCGGCGCTGGCGTCATTGGTCTCGTTATTGCCTGGCGGCTTGCAATGCGGGGAGCAGGCGTCGTCATCTTCGACCGGGGAGTTGCGGGGCAAGGCGCAAGCCATGCGGCCGCCGGCATGCTGGCCGCGTGCGCGGAAGCCGAGCCGGGAGAAGAGCCACTCATTGTGCTCGGGCGCGAAAGTCAGGCGCGCTGGCCCGCCTTCGCCGAAGAGTTGCGCGAGTCTGCCGGAATTGACGTGGAGCTGCGCACCGAAGGAACGCTCGTCATCGGCTTGACGACAGACGATCAGGCTCGTCTGCAGCATCACCTCGCGTTTCAACACCAACTGGGTTTGCCCGTGCAGTGGATCACAGCAGCCGAGGCGCGCCGGCGTGAACCACGCCTTGCGGGCAAGCTCGCCGGAGCTGTTATCAGTCCACAGGATCATCAGGTTGATAACCGAAAGCTCACGCTCGCGCTCCGTCATGCAGCCGAGAAGGCCGGTGCACTCGTCAAAGAGCGCGAGCCTGTGCAGGCAATCTCCACCCGAGCGGACCGCGTGACCGGGATCATTCTAGCCGATGGCACGAAGGTGGCGGCCGACTATGTCGTGCTTGCGGCTGGCGCATGGTCGCGGTCGATCAAGGGCATTCCCTCCGATCTGCTGCCGCCGGTGCGGCCCATCAAAGGACAAATGCTTGCGCTCGCCGGCGATCCTGCAGGGCCCTTGATCAAGCACGTCGTTTGGGGCCCCGGGGTTTATCTCGTGCCCCGCAACGATGGCCGGCTGCTCGTTGGCGCGACAGTCGAGGAGAAGGGCTACGACACCGCAATTACGGCGGGCGGCATGTTGACGCTGCTTGAAGCGGCCTGGCGACTCGTCCCGGGGATTGAGGAACTGCCCATAGCCGAGACATGGGTTGGACATCGGCCAGGCAGCCGCGACGACGCGCCGGTGCTGGGTGTGACGTCAATCGAAGGCCTCGTCTACGCTACGGGACACCACCGCAATGGAATTCTGCTTGCGCCGATCACGGGCGACGCCATAACGCGGCTCATTATTGAGGACGTGATCGAGGAGAGCATTCGCCCGTTCGGGATCGAACGGTTCGCGCCTGTTGCGGCTGCGGCCGAATAGGGAATCGCAATGACATCATCCGAAACACAGCAGATTCGGCTCAATGGCGCGGACGCTCCACTTAGGGTACAGACCATAGGGGCGCTTCTCGGCAGCATGGACATCGACCCGGCGCAGCCCGGGATCGCCGTGGCGCTCAACGGGTCTGTTGTTCCCCGTTCCGCCTGGGCGCAGACGCCGCTCCATTCAGGGGATAGCGTTGAAGTCGTGCGCGCACGGCAAGGTGGATGACCAGAACCGATGTCTGACCCGATCATCATCGCTGGCCGAGAGCTGCACTCGCGGTTGTTTCTGGGCACGGCCGGATACCCAAACCGGAAGGTGATGCTCGACGCCATTACGGCCAGCGGCACGCATATGGTCACCGCCTCCATCAGGCGTATCAGCCTCGCCGGGGAGGACGAGAGCCTGATCGACATCATTCCCAAAGATATTCACTTCCTGCCGAACACGGCCGGGTGTCACACCGCAAAGGACGCGATGCTCACGGCAGAACTGGCCCGCGAAGCGCTCGGCACGAACTGGGTCAAGCTCGAGGTGATCGGCGACCGCGAGCTGCTTTACCCCGATGTTGAGGAGCTTATGCGCGCAACGACCATGTTGGTCGCCAAGGGTTTTGTCGTTTTGCCCTACTGCACCGATGACCCGATCGTCTGCCGCAAGCTTGCAGATGCGGGTGCTGCGGCCGTGATGCCACTCGGCTCGCCTATCGGCTCGGGTCTTGGAATTTGCAATCCGCATCTCATTGAGATGATCTGTGCGCGCTCACCCGTGCCGGTCGTGCTTGATGCCGGCATCGGAACGGCTTCGGACGCGACGCTTGCGATGGAGCTCGGCTGCGCCGCGGTGCTGCTCAACACATCTGTGTCCAGGGCACGCGATCCAGTGATGATGGCGCACAGCATGCGCGCGGCAGTGGAAGCGGGGCGAGGGGCGCGGCTTGCGGGACGAATTCCAAAGCTGGCGCATGCCGAGCCCTCGAGCCCGCAGTTCGGCTTGGTCGGCACATAGGCCCGCTTCAACCGCTCCCCTGAAAGACAGGGAATGCGTCCTGCAAACTCGGGGAAACAGGTAAATCGCGACTGCGGCTTTTAAACCCGCCCGGTGCTCCAGTGTCACTGCGAGAGACTTGTCGTCATAAACGGCTGAATTGAAGCTCACCTGGCAGACCTCAGACAGGCCACGAATGCTGAAAGAGGGCGGGTTTGAAACTCGCCCCAAGATCAACCGTCAGGAGGCTGGATGAAACTTCCGCATCCACCCCTTCTGCTCATCACCGACCGCAAACAAGCGAAACTGCCGCTTTTGGCCGTGGTCGAGGTGGCACTGGCCGGCGGCTGCCGCTGGATCAGCCTGCGGGAAAAAGACCTGAGCGAGCCGGAGCAGGCGGCCTTGGCCAAAGAGCTGCTGCCCGTTGCGCGCAGCGCCGGCGCCTGCATGACGCTGCACGGAACCCCAAGCCTTGCCCGAAAATGCGCGGTGGATGGAGTTCACCTGCCGGCCGGCAGCGATCCCGTTTCAGCGCGCCATGTCCTCGGCTCGAGCAAACTCGTCGGCCTGTCGATTCATTCTTTGGAGGAGGCCAAAGCGATCGACACAAGCTTGGTGGACTACGCAATTGCGGGACCCGCTTTCGCAACACCAAGCAAACCGGATTATCAACCGACGTTAGGACGCGAAGGCTTTCGCGCCATCGTGCGTGCTTGCAGCGTTCCTGTGCTCGCGATCGGCGGGCTCGATCCCGAGCGGGCGCGCGAAACCCTCGGCTGGGGGGTTTTCGGCATTGCCGTGATGGGAAGCGTCATCCGCGCAGCCAATCCGCGTGCCGAAATAGCAGCGCTCTTGGCTGCGCTAGTTCCGTCAACATAGCGGGTGAGGATGATGCTCCAGGTATTTGGCGGAGCATGATCTTTTCCGCCGGACTCATGCGGTGGTGGGTTCGTTTTCGCAAAATTGGCACGCATCCCCGCTCCCCTTGGCCTGTGGCCCCTGCGCGGGCGGCGGCTCGGCCATGAACCGAGCGAGCAGCTCGAAACGATAGAGCGCCGTGGTCCGGCGCGTGCGGGCCCTCTGCTCATAATTGTCGAGCGCCGCAAGGCGCCAGAAATCCCTCGATTCAGCCGCTCCGGATTCGGTTTTGGTGAGCAGGGCGAGGCGCGCGCGGCGCGCGCGTTCGAGATCATGCTGCGCCGTCGCAATACGCGCTGCCGCCGCCGCGAGCAGCTGCGGCTTCGGCGCCGCGATGGCCTGTGCGAGCCCGGCGAGGCGCGCCTGCCCCTCAGGGCCCGGCGGTCTGGTGAGCCCGTGACGAGCGGCGTTCTGTGAGGAGCGCCGCTTGCCCGCTTGCGTGCGCGGGCCCGTGCTTTTTTGTGCGTTCGCCCGGTTCGCCGCGAGCTTGGCCGCGCTGATCACGGAGCGGCCGTAGGCGGAGCATGCTCGACGGCAACGAGCTTCAAGCTGGCCAGCTCGGCGTCGGCGACGGTCCTGCGCACCCGCTCGCTGAATGGCGCGCGATGCCGCCTGATTTCCTGCAAAGTCGCGTTGCGGCGCATTTCCGCCGCCATGATCATGCGCTCGATGCGCTCGACTTTCCGCAGGCGTTGCGAGAGGGTAAGCGCCATCACGGTATCCATGGTGAAACCCGCGTTGGCGAGCGCGGCCTCTACGTGCTCGATCGCATCGGGCTCGCGCGCGGCCCACCCGTTCGCCGCGGCTATTTGTTGGTTCTCTGTGATCGTCCACAGTATCTCCCGCACTCCCTCATGGGCATAACCGGAAAGCAGGTTGGCCTTCATGCGGCGCAGGCGCAGGATTTCCCACACGAGGTCGGCCACGTCGCGCACCCAGATTTCCTCGATGATGTCGCAAGGCTTCACGCCCTCGGTAATTTGCGCGCGAAGCACCTCGTAAGCGGCCGAGTTCTCACCCGGTATGAGTGCAACTTGGGCCAGCGCCGACGCCGTGCCGGCGGGCTCCTGTGCAACTGTCGTGGAATTTTCCATGGCAACCTCCATCATGTGCTCTGGTTGTGCCAACAAAAAACCCGGCGCGGCAGGGGCCGCCCGGGCGCATCTATCAATGATGACGTATGTTTAGCACATTGCCGTACAGTGTCAAGAAGAAAAGGCGGGTCTAGGCAACAATGCGTGTTGCTGGACTGTTCATGATATGTTCTACCTCCAATTTTGTCAAGCCCTTGTAGCGTGCACTCGCAGTCCGGATCACCCGGACCCGTGGCCACGGATGCGTGGAACTGCTGTCTGTGCGATTTGGAACATCTAGCCCGGTGGAAACGTTATCTTGCTTCAAGGTTCAAGGAGCACACGAATGTCGGATCAACGTAACCAGCAACAACAGCAAGGCGGCCAGGGTCGCCAACAACAACAGGGCGGCGGCGGACAGAATCCAGGCCAGCAACGGCAGCCCAGCGAAAAGCCCGGTTGGGTGCCCAAAGGCGAAGAGGATAGCGGCGCCGAAAGCTCGGGCGGCGGCCCGGCTTCGTCCGTCTGAATAAGCAACTCCGTATCAACAATTTCTCGTGGAGCCCCGCAACGGGGCTTCTTTTTTGGTCAGCGACGCTCGTGGCTTATGTGCGAGTTCGGTGGAAGAACGGTAAGAGCGATCCGAGCACAAGGTCCGCTTCCGCCCGCTCCGGACCCAACTTTCTGAAAGTTTGCCCCTAGCCACGGCCACGATAGGCCGGGACCATTGGGTCGGGCAGCCACATGCTGCGTGGCAGCCTTCCCGTTTGCCAAAAAACGTCGATCGGCATGCCGCCTCGCGGATACCAGTAACCGCCGATGCGAAGAAATTTTGGCGTGAGCAGCGCCACGAGCTTCTTGCCGATATTGATCGTGCAGTCCTCGTGAAAGGCGCCGATATTGCGAAAACTGCCGAGGTAGAGTTTGAAGGATTTCGACTCGACGAGCCATTTCCCTGGAACATAGTCGACTACAAAATGCGCAAAGTCGGGCTGCCCGGTAATCGGACACAGGGTGGTGAACTCTGGCACCGTAAAGCGTGCGATGTAGTTCGTGTCCGGGTGAGGATTCGGGACGCGCTCGAGCTTTGCCTCAAGCGGTGAGGCAGGGAGACGAGTGCGTCGGCCCAACTGAGTCAGCTGCTTCATGGGTGCGTCGATTGATGCGGTCTACGCTGGATCATATCAAGGACACGCGTGTGCCGCGTCCCCGCTGTGGGAATGACAGGCGCCTGGCAGGTGTATAGAAGCCCTCCAATGACCGCTATCGTGGACATCGTCGGGCGAGAAATCCTCGACAGCCGGGGCAATCCCACCGTGGAAGTGGATGTTATCCTCGAGGACGGCTCAAAGGGCCGCGCGGCCGCGCCCTCCGGCGCATCCACCGGCACCAGGGAAGCTGTCGAGCTGCGCGATGGAGACAAACGTTATCTCGGCAAGGGAGTAGAGAAGGCAGTAGGCGCGGTAAACGGGGAGATCTTCGACGCACTCGGCGGAATAGATGCCCAGATGCAAGTCAAGGTCGATGAAACCCTGATTGCGCTGGACGGTACGCCCAACAAGAGCCGGCTCGGCGCAAACGCCATCGTTGCGGTTTCATTGGCGAATGCAAAGGCAGCAGCCGTTGCACTCGATTTGCCGCTCTACCGGTATGTCGGCGGCACGTCCGCCCGGCTTCTGCCGGTGCCCATGATGAACATTCTCAATGGCGGGGTGCACGCGGATAATCCGATCGACTTTCAGGAATTCATGATCATGCCGGTCGGCGCAAAATCGTTCGCCGAGGCATTGCGCATGGGATCGGAAATATTTCACACGCTGCGTGCCGCGCTCAAGCAGGCAGGCCACGGCACCAATGTCGGCGACGAGGGCGGTTTTGCGCCCAATCTTCCGTCGGCGGAAGCTGCGCTCGACTTCGTCCTGGGCGCGGTGCGCAACGCCGGCTTTTCGCCGGGCGCCGACGTCGTCCTGGCGCTCGATTGTGCGGCAAGCGAATTCTTCAAGGAGAGCGCCTACCGCTATGCGGGGGAGGGGAAAACCCGGTCCCGGGAGGAACAGGCCGAGTATCTCGCCCAGCTGGTTGCGCGATATCCGATCGTCTCTATCGAGGATGGCATGGCCGAAGATGACCTAGAGGGGTGGAAGCTGCTGACCCGTCGTGTCGGCGACAAATGTCAGCTTGTCGGGGACGATGTGTTCGTCACGAATGTGAAGCTCCTTGGTGAAGGCATTCGCAACGGCATTGCGAATTCCATCCTGATCAAGGTCAATCAGATCGGAACGTTGACCGAAACGCTTGCGGCTGTGGAGATGGCGCACAAGGCGGCATACGCGGCGGTGATGTCGCACCGCTCGGGCGAGACGGAGGATTCGACCATTGCCGATCTGGCGGTGGCCACCAACTGCGGTCAGATCAAGACCGGCTCGCTTGCGCGCTCCGACCGCACAGCGAAATACAACCAGCTGCTGCGCATCGAAGGGGAATTGGGCGAACAGGCACAATACGCCGGCCGCTCCGCGTTGAGGAATGTGTAGCCCGCATGAGCGAAGCGAGATGCGGGTTTGTCCCGGATATCGCTACGCTTATCCGGGCTACGCGCCTATCCAGGCGAGGCCTTAAACTTCCGTAAAGGATCATGCGGCCATGCTCGTGCGCCATGGTGACCCATCGACGGCTGCGAACGGTTCTTAACGCTCTGGCGCTCTACGCCATCGCCGCAATGCTGATCGCGTATTTCGGCGTGAACGCCTACAGCGGAAATTACGGGTTGCGCGCGAAGCAGGAGATCGAGGGCGAAATCCGGGATTTGAATGCAGAATTGCTGGCGCTGCGCGCCGAGCGCGCGAGGTGGGAGCGGCGCATAAGCCTGCTGCGATCGGAAAGTCTCGATCCCGACATGCTCGAGGAACGCGCTCGCGTGCTGCTCAATTATGGCGATGCACGCGATCTCGTGCTTCCGCTCAAACGGCCCTGATCGCACGCGATCCCGCCAGTTCCAATTGTCAATAGCGGCGCATGGCGGCTGTAAGCTGCCGGCAGCCGGTCGGCTTCCGCTGGTCCGCGATTTCCGCTATGAAACTTTGCACGTTCCCGCTGATTACTCAGGAACAATGGCCGTCGCGCGCAACAAACCAGCGGCAGAAGCGAGCCCAACGCGCCGAGCCGCAGATCGCCCCCCGCAGGAATTCAGCAAAGAGCAGGAGCTGCAGGCTTATCGCAGCATGCTGCTGATCCGGCGCTTCGAGGAAAAGGCCGGCCAGCTCTATGGCATGGGGCTCATCGGCGGCTTCTGCCATCTCTATATCGGCCAGGAGGCGATCGTCACCGGCATGCAGATGGCGATCAAGGCGGGCGATCAGGTCATCACCGGCTACCGCGACCATGGCCACATGCTCGCCTGCGGCATGGACCCGAAAGGGGTGATGGCGGAGCTGACAGGCCGCGCGCACGGCTATTCCAAGGGAAAAGGCGGCTCGATGCACATGTTCTCCATCGAGAAGAATTTTTATGGCGGACACGGCATTGTCGCCGCGCAGGTCCCGCTTGGGACCGGGCTTGGCTTTGCAAATCGTTACCGTGGCAACGACCACGTCTCGCTCACCTACCTGGGCGACGGCGCAGCAAATCAAGGACAGGTGTACGAGAGCTTCAACATGGCGAAGCTCTGGAAGCTGCCTGTCGTCTACATCATCGAGAACAATCAGTATGGAATGGGTACTTCGGTGGCACGCGCCTCGGCTACGACCGATCTCTACCATCGGGGACTGTCCTTCGACATTCCGGGCGAACGGGTCGACGGGATGGACGTGCGTGCCGTGAAAGCCGCCGGCGACAAGGCCGTGAAATGGTGCCGCGACGGTGACGGCCCGATTATTCTGGAGATGAGCACCTACCGGTACCGCGGCCATTCGATGTCCGACCCGGCGAAATACCGCAGCAAGGAGGAGGTCGACAAAATGCGCACCGAGCACGATCCTATCGAGCAGGTGCGCAGCCGAATCCTGAAGAACGGGATCGCCAAGGAGGATGGGCTCAAGAAGATCGATGGCGAAGTGCGTGCGATCGTCAACGAGGCAGCCGATTATGCCATTCACGATTCCGAGCCCGATCCGGCTGAGCTCTACGCGGACGTGTACAAATAGCTGCAGCGTGTGAAGGGGCGCTCGTCACAGCCATGCCGACGCAAGTGCTTATGCCCGCGCTGTCCCCGACCATGGAGAAGGGGAATTTGGCAAAATGGCTCAAGAGGGAAGGGGACGCGGTCAAATCGGGTGACGTGATCGCCGAGATTGAAACGGACAAGGCGACCATGGAAGTGGAAGCCGTCGACGAGGGCACGCTCGGCAAAATCCTGGTGCCGGAAGGCACAGCCGATGTGGCGGTGAATACCCCGATCGCTATGATCCTCTCAGAGGGCGAAGACCCCGGCGCGCTCAAGGATGCAGGCGCCGCCGCGCGCGAGCAGAAAGCCGCTGAGTCTGCGTCACCCACGCCGCAACCCAGCAAAGTGGCGCGCTCGCCCGCAGCTCCCAAACCCTCAGCGCCCAAGCCCGAAGCCGTTCCGCCCGCTGCCGTCCCAGTGGCAGCAGATCCAGAGGTGCCCGAAGGGGCGGAATTCGTCACCATGACCGTGCGCGAGGCTTTGCGCGATGCCATGGCCGAGGAGATGCGCCGCGACAAAGACGTGTTTGTGATTGGCGAGGAGGTCGCCGAATATCAGGGTGCCTACAAGGTGACGCAAGGCCTGCTGCAGGAATTCGGAGCCATGCGCGTCATCGACACGCCGATCACCGAGCATGGATTTGCCGGATTGGGAGTGGGTGCCGCTTTTGCAGGACTAAAGCCGGTGGTTGAATTCATGACTTTCAATTTTGCGATGCAAGCCATGGACCAACTGATCAATTCGGCGGCAAAGACGCGCTACATGTCGGGCGGACAGATGCAGGTGTCGATCGTGTTCCGAGGGCCCAACGGTCCGGCAGCGCGCGTGGCCGCTCAGCACAGCCAGGATTATACGTCCTGGTACTCGCATATCCCCGGCCTCAAGGTGATCGCTCCGTATGGAGCTGCCGACGCCAAGGGTTTGCTGAAGGCTGCCATCCGCGACCCCAACCCGGTCATTTTTCTGGAAAACGAGATTCTGTATGGTCAGAGCTTTCCGGTACCCAAACTCGACGATTACGTCGTGCCCATCGGCAAAGCGAAAGTGGTGAGGGCCGGCGGCGACGTGACCATCGCATCCTGGTCCATGGGAATGTCGTACGCGCTCAAGGCCGCCGACGAACTCGCGAAGGAGAACATCGAATCGGAAGTGATCGATCTGCGCACGCTCAAGCCAATGGACATCGAGACCATCGCCGAGTCGGTCAGGAAAACCGGACGGTTGGTAACGGTTGAGGAGGGATGGCGGCAATCGGGCGTGGGGGCAGAGCTTGCCGCAACCATCATGGAACAGGCGTTTGACTGGCTTGATGCGCCCGTGGCGCGCGTCTGCGGCAAGGACGTGCCGATGCCCTACGCCGCGAACCTTGAGAAACTTGCATTGCCGTCGGTAGCCGAAGTGGTCGAGGCGGCGAAAGCCGTGTGTTACCGATGAGCGGTTGCATCGGCTGACGGGAGGCTCATGGCCACATTCGATGCGCTTCACGTTCCGCCCGGCGCGCTGGAGCGCGGCGGGGTTGAGGTGCTGCGCGCGGCAATCGTCGAGGGTGGACTGCACGTTTCCTTGCGCCGCGCTTTCGACGATCCACAGGCCTGGGGCATGCTGATTGCGGACATCACGCGTCACGCGGCGCGCATCTTCGCCACGGAGACAAATCTCACGGAAGAGCAGGCGGTCGAACGCATCCGGTCCATGTTCGATGCGGAAATGGACGCCCCAACCGACCGCGGCAGCACCAGCGCGATCAGTTGATTAGCCGAGCACTCGCATGCCTGTCAGCATCCTGATGCCTGCGCTCTCTCCAACGATGGAGAAGGGCAATCTGGCCAAGTGGCTGAAGAAAGAAGGCGACAAGGTCCGGCCGGGTGACGTCATTGCTGAGATCGAGACCGACAAGGCGACAATGGAATACGAGGCGATCGACGAAGGCACCCTCGCCAAGATCGTCGTGCCGGAAGGCACCCATGACGTCCCCGTCAACGAGGTCATCGCCGTTCTCGCCGAGGAAGGCGAGGACGTGAAAGCCGCTGCCGCCGCAGCGGGCCGCAAGCCCGCGTCAACCTCGGCAAAGACACCTGCGGCCACCAGCGCTCCCGCTGCTGCGCCGCAGTTTTCATCGGCCGTTCAACAGGCGGGCGGAACGCCCCCGCAGATCGCGCGACTGCCTGAGCGTTCGAGCGCTCCCGCGCAAGCGAGCCCGGACGCAGCAGCAGGGAAGGGGCGTATCTTTGCATCGCCCCTTGCACGTCGTCTTGGCAAAGAGGCTGGCATCGATCTTTCTCGCATCGGTGGGTCGGGTCCGCATGGTCGGATCATCGCACGCGATATTGCGGCAGCGAAATCTGGCAAAGCGGTTCCCGCCGCGGCCCCAGCAACATCAACCGCGCCAGCTCCGGCCGTGCAGGCGCCCTCGGACGACAAGATCCGCGCGCTGTTCGAGCCCGGCAGCTATGACGTGGTGCCGCACGAGAACATGCGCAAAGTTATCGCCCGGCGCCTTGTCGAAGCGAAGCTCACGATTCCGCATTTCTACCTCACTATCGATTGCAGCATCGGCAAGCTGTTGTCCGCACGCGAGGAGATCAACGCCGCCGCTCCCAAGGACAAAGAAGGCAAGCCGGCGTACAAGGTTTCGGTCAATGATCTGGTGATCAAGGCCTGGGCACTCGCGCTGCAGCGTGTGCCTGATGCAAATGTCACGTGGACGGAAGGCGCGATGCTTCGCCACAAGCATTCCGATATCGGCGTGGCCGTTTCTATTCCCGGCGGCCTGATTACCCCGATCGTGCGGCATGCCGAATCGAAGTCTCTTTCCGTAGTCTCCGCGGAGATGAAGGATCTCGTGGCGCGTGCGCGGTCACGCAGGCTGAAGCCCGAGGAATACCAGGGCGGCAGCAGCGCGGTGTCCAATCTCGGCATGTACGGCATCAAGGAGTTTGCGGCGGTCATCAACCCGCCGCACGCTACCATTCTTGCTGTGGGCGCCGGTGAGGAGCGTCCCGTGGTCCGGAACGGGAAGATCGAGCCGGAATGGATGATGTCGGCGACGCTCTCAACCGATCATCGCGCGGTCGATGGCGCGCTCGGCGCGGAGCTTATCGGCGCCTTCAAGAGCCTGGTCGAGAATCCGGTTCTGATGATGGTGTGAAGGCGGCATGGGCGAACGCGCGGCCGCCTTCCGCACGGACCTAAGCACCAGCCGACAGGTGACGGAGGGCAGCCCCCGATGGCTGATACGAGCTTCGACGTGATCATTATCGGCTCGGGCCCCGGCGGCTACGTCACCGCAATCCGGGCGGCGCAGCTTGGCTTCAAGACAGCCATCATCGAGCGGGAGTACCTTGGCGGCATTTGCCTGAACTGGGGATGTATCCCGACGAAAGCGCTGTTGCGTTCAGCAGAAATTTTTCACCACCTCAAGCATGCGAAGGAGTTTGGGCTCACGGCAGAGGGGGTGAGCTACGATGCCTCTGCCGTGGTCAAGCGATCCCGCGCCGTTTCAAAACGCCTGAACGACGGCGTCGGCTTCTTGATGCGGAAAAATAAAGTGACGGTGATCTGGGGGGAAGCAACAATCGAAGCCGTGGGAAAAGTGGCGGTCAAGAACAGCAAGCACCCGGCTCCCAAAGGGGCCCTTGGGGCCGGAAGCTACCAGGGTCAGCACATCATCATCGCAACCGGTGCGCGACCAAGAGTGCTGCCGGGGATCGAGCCGGACAAGCGGCTCGTCTGGACCTATTTCGAGGCGATGGTGCCCGACCACATCCCGAAGTCGCTTCTTGTCATCGGCTCAGGCGCGATCGGCATCGAATTTGCCTCGTTCTTCCGTTCTTTCGGCAGCGAAGTGACTGTGGTGGAGATTCTGCCGCAAATTCTTCCGGCCGAAGATGCGGAGATCGCGGCTTTCGCGCGCAAGCAATTCGAGAAGCAAGGCATCCGCATATTCACGGATGCGAAAGTAACGAAGCTCCAGAAAACCGCCGATGCCGTGACCGCCACGATTGAGAGCGGCAAGGGCAAGTCAGAAAGGGTCGCCGTCGAGCGTGTGATCTCCGCAGTCGGAGTGACCGGCAATATCGAGAATCTCGGCCTGGAAAAACTCGGCGTGAAAACGGAACGCGGTGCCATCGTGGTGGATGCGTTCAACCGCACCAACGTGAACCGCATCTATGCGATCGGCGACGTCGCCGGTCCTCCGTTGCTTGCGCACAAGGCCGAGCACGAAGGAGTGATTTGCGTCGAGGCGATCAAGGGCCTGCGCCCGCATCCGATGGATAAGCGGCTCATTCCGGGCTGCACCTACTGCTCGCCGCAGATCGCCTCGGTTGGATTGACGGAAAAGGCGGCACAGGAGCAGAAGCTCGAAATCCGGGTCGGTCGGTTCCCGTTCGTCGGTAACGGCAAGGCCATCGCGATGGGCGAGGATCAGGGGCTCGTGAAGGTCATCTTCGATGCAGGGAGCGGAGCACTCCTTGGCGCCCACATGGTTGGCGCAGAAGTAACCGAGCTCATTCAGGGCTACGTGGTGGCGATGAACCTCGAAACCACGGAAGAGGAGCTGATGCATACCGTGTTTCCGCACCCGACGTTGTCGGAGATGATGAAAGAAGCGGTGTTGGACGCCTACGGACGCGTTCTCAATATTTGATGCTTGTGAGAAATTCCTGGAGGTCACCGTGGACGATCATGTTTACCGCGTCATCGAAGTGGTGGGCACTTCGCAAGAGAGCATCGAGGCTGCCGTCCGCAGCGCGGTGAGCCGCGCCAATGCTACGATCCGCAACCTCCGCTGGTTCGAGATTGCGCGCACCAGCGGCCACATCGATCAAGGAAAGGTGCAGCATTTTCAGGTGACGCTGAAAGTCGGCTTCACCATGGAGGACGCGAGCGCCGAATAGGTGAGGGGCGTCGCCTTGGTTGCGGGATCGGAGAGACGTGCGTAAGTAACAGACGACAGAGCCCTACACATGGCCGTAGTCCTCGACACCGTTCAGCGCGCCAGGCATCCGGAAAAGGCAAACCGGCCGGACTTTATCGTTGCGAAAAAGCCGCCGTGGATCAGGGTCAAGGCGCCCGTCTCGCCCGGCTATGTTGAAACCAGAACGCTCGTGCGGGCGCACCGGCTGCATACGGTGTGCGAGGAGGCCTCGTGCCCGAATATCGGCGAATGCTGGGAGAAGAAGCACGCTACGTTCATGATCATGGGGGACACCTGCACGCGCGCCTGCGCGTTCTGCAATGTGAGGACCGGATTGCCGGGTCCGCTCGATCCCGGCGAGCCGATGCGAGTTGCACAGGCAACGGCGAGGCTCGGGCTGCGACACGTCGTCGTCACATCGGTTGACCGCGATGATCTTGCGGATGGAGGCGCTGCGCATTTTGCGCACGTTATCCGCGCCATTCGCAGCGAATGCCCCAAAACGACCATCGAAGTGCTCACGCCCGACTTTCTCCGGAAAAAAGGGGCGGCCAACACGGTCGTTACAGCCCGGCCGGATGTGTTTAATCACAACCTGGAGACGGTTCCGGCAAAATATCTCAGGGTACGTCCGGGAGCGCGCTATTACGCCTCCATTCGCCTGCTTCAGGAAGTGAAGGAGATCGATGCAACTCTCTTCACCAAATCGGGAATCATGCTGGGCCTGGGTGAGGAGCGCAACGAGGTTCTGCAGGTGATGGATGATCTGCGTGCGGCAGATGTCGATTTTCTCACCATCGGCCAGTACCTGCAGCCGAGCCCGAAGCACCACCCCGTCGCACGGTTTGTCGAGCCCGACGAATTCAACGCGTATGCGACCATCGCCTTCGCGAAAGGTTTCCTGATGGTGACTTCATCGCCGCTCACGCGCTCGTCGCATCACGCGGGTGAAGATTTTCAGCGCTTGCGGGCAGCGCGCGCGGTCCAGCACACTTCCGCCTGAGGCGGAAGTGCATGGCTTGCCTTCGTATCAATGCCGTGCGGGCCTGCCGCAATTCCTGATGCCGCAGTTCTCCTCCACCAGACGCGTAGGCCACTCGGCTGCAAACATGTTTGACCTTGTTGCAGACGTCGAGAAATATCCGCAGTTTGTTCCGCTATGCCGGCACCTCAAGATTCGCTCGCGCCTGTGCGAGCCGGAAGGCATCGAGGTGCTCGTGGCAAACATGACGGTCGCTTACAAATTCATTCACGAGACCTTCCTGACGCGCGTCATCCTCGACCGACCGAATTTGCAGATTCTTGTAGAATATCTTGAAGGGCCGTTCAGGATGCTTGAGAACCGCTGGAACTTTCGGCCGACAGGAGCGCACAGCAGCGTCGTCGAGTTCTTTATCGCCTATGAGTTCAAGAGCCGCACCCTGGGCCTAGTCATGGGATCGATGTTCGACCTGGCGTTTCGCAGGTTTGCCGCAGCGTTCGAGCGACGCGCCGACGAGGTGTACCGGCACGAAGCGGGCTGACTATTCGCGTTCGGCAAGCTCGATGAGGATTTCAAGGGACCGCGAGACGCAAGCCCGCCGCACGAGCGCGCGGCCCGGATTGCCATAGCGCTCCTCATAATGAACCGCCTGCCCACGCCGCGACACAGCGGCAAAGTGCACGAGCCCAACCGGCTTGGCCGGGGTTTCCCCTTGCGGACCAGCGATTCCGGTGATGGCGACGACGAGGTTGACCGGTGCGCGTGCGAGCGCGCCTCGCGCCATTGCCTCCGCCGTTTCGCGGCTCACGGCCCCGTGCCGCGCAAGCATCTGCGCATCAACGCCGAGCATGCTTTCCTTGGCGGCGTTGCTGTAGGTGACGAGTGCGCGGTCGAATACATCCGATGAGCCGGGCAACTCGGTGAGGACCGCGGCGACAAGGCCGCCGGTGCAAGACTCCGCCGTGGCAATCCGGAGCTGTTTGCTCCGGCAAAGTTGCAGGAGAGCGCGCGCTTGCTCGATCAGATCGGCGCTCTCCATCGCGCTTACGCCGGCGACCAGGGCAACCGCACAGTCGCGTTGGCAAAGGCCGCCATGCCCTCGTTTCTGCCGATGAAGCCCATCTTCTCGCTCGTCGTCGCCTTCAGGCCGACGCGCATACTTGAAATGCCGGTGATCTCGGCGATGCGGCTGCGGATGGCGTCGCGATGCGGTGCAATGCGGGGCCCCTCGCACACCACCGTCACATCGATATGAATGATGTGACCGCCGCGCGCGCGCACCCGATCGACGGCAAAGCTCAAAAACCGGTCTGACGAGGCGCCGCGCCATCGCGCATCAGTCGGGGGGAAATGCGAGCCGATGTCTCCGTCGGCTATCGCCCCGAGGAGCGCATCCACGATCGCATGCAGCACCACATCGGCATCCGAGTGGCCCGATAGCCCGCGATCATGGGGGATGCCGATACCGCCCAGCACGATGTGATCACCAGGACCAAATGGGTGCACATCGAAGCCGAATCCCGTGCGCACGTCCGGCAGCGCCGCCATGTTTGCCGCTTCGATGCGATTGAAATCCTCGCTGCTCGTAAGCTTCACGTTGGCTGGATTGCCTGGGAATGTTGTGACCTCTACGCCCGCCCACTGCGCGAGCGACGCATCGTCCGTGAAATCCTCTTTCCCGGCCGACTGCGCCCGGCGATGCGCGTCCACAATAAGGTCGAACCTGAAAGCCTGCGGCGTTTGCACGGTGCGCAAAGCCGATCGGTCCATCGTAGCCATTACGCGTCCGGTCGCATCCACCGTTTTGACCGTGTCCGCGATTGCGATTGCCGGAACGGCCGCGCCAGCCTTCTCGCCGGATGCGATGGCGCGGCTGATCAGGGCCGCGGAGGCGAAGGGTCGCGCGGCATCGTGAATTAGGACGAGCTTTGGGTTGTGCCGCCCCAGTGCCTCGAGCCCGGCGCGCACGGAAATCTGCCGCGTGCTGCCTCCGCAGACAGGTTGCAGGAGCTCCAATCCCTTCACCGCATCCTGGTAGAGAGTCACGTCCTCTGGGTGGATCACCGGTTGCACCAAGCCGACGTCCGGATGCTCAACAAAAGCGCACAAGGTGCGCCGGAGCAGCGGTTCGCCGAAAAGGAGCCGGTATTGCTTGGGTACGCCGCCGCCTGCGCGCTCCCCACGGCCGGCAGCCACCACGACTGCTGCAATGTCAATGTCCCCGCGCATTCGGAAGCTTACCCTTGGCCGTGCTTAGGGGCGATTGCGGACATCTGCACGGTCTTTGCATGCCTGTGCAGAAGGTTGCGTTTTGCAGTGCAGCACTTGCGTGCGCCAGCAGAGTGTCTAAACTCTATGCACCGGCAACTATCGCCTAATTTATAGGCAGTCTGTTTGTCCTCTACTGTTTTGGAGCGAAAGCCAGCTGGCATGAGCCACGTCGAGTCCATGGTGTCGCCTCCGCTTGCCGGCTCCGATGCCGTGCTCGATGCGCTTCCGCATCCGGTCATCATGGTATGTGCCGATGGCCGCATTGCCCATGCGAATGCTGCCGCCGAGGCATTCTTTGAGCGCTCGGTCTTGCATCTGCGCCGAAACTCACTGCGCGATCTGGTGCCATTCGGCAGTCCTCTGCTGCCTCTCGTCGAGCAGGTGCGTTCGCGCGGCGCGGCGGTGAATGAGTACAAAGTCGATCTGGGCACGCCGCGCAATCCCGGGGAGCGGGTCGTCGACCTGCACGTAGCACCGCTGCCGCAGGCTCCCGACCACGTCATCGTCATGCTGCAGGAACGCACCATGGCCGACAAGATGGACCGGCAGCTCACGCACCGCGGGGCGGCGCGCTCGGTGAGCGCGCTGGCGGCGATGCTCGCCCATGAAATCAAAAACCCGCTTTCCGGCATCCGCGGCGCGGCCCAACTGCTGGAGCAATCGGTAGGGGACGATGACCGCGGCCTCACCCGCCTGATCTGCGAGGAGGCCGACCGCATCGTGAAGCTAGTGGACCGGATGGAGGTTTTCACCGACGAGCGCCCGATCGAGCGCGAGCCGGTAAACCTGCATGCCGTGCTCGAGCACGTGAAGCGCCTCACCCATTCCGGCTTCGCCCGACACATCAAGTTCATCGAGGACTACGATCCATCGCTGCCGCCGGTGATGGGCAATCGCGATCAGCTCATCCAGGTCTTTCTCAATCTCGTAAAGAATGCCGCCGAGGCGATCGGGGAAAACGCAAAGGATGGAGAGATCCATCTTTCCAGCGCGTTTCGGCCGGGCGTGCGGCTGCAGCTTCCCGGCAGCAAGACGCGCGTGTCGCTCCCGCTTGAGTTCTGCGTCAAGGACAACGGCTCGGGCGTCCCGGAGGAGTTGTTGGCACACCTTTTCGATCCTTTCGTAACGACGAAGCGCTCCGGTTCAGGCTTGGGCCTTGCGCTCGCGGCGAAGATCATCGGCGATCATGGCGGCATCATCGAATGCGAGTCTCAGGCACGTCGCACTGTTTTTCGCGTGCTGATGCCGATGTTTTTGGGCGCGGCCAACGAGGCGACTGCGCAAGCTGAAGCTACAGCTTCGGAATGAGGGACTCAGCGATGGCGGCTGGAAACATTCTGGTGGCAGACGACGATGCAGCGATCCGAACAGTGCTGAATCAGGCGCTGTCGCGGGCCGGCTACGAGGTCCGCTCGACCGGCAATGCCGCAACCCTGTGGCGCTGGGTCAGCCAGGGGGACGGGGATGTCGTGATCACGGACGTGATCATGCCCGATGAGAATGCCTTCGATCTGTTGCCGCGCATCAGGAAAATGCGTCCTGAGCTGCCGGTCATCGTGATGAGCGCGCAGAACACGTTCATGACGGCGGTGCGCGCGTCGGAAAAGGGGGCCTACGAGTATCTCCCCAAACCGTTCGACCTGAAGGAGCTCATTGGCATCGTTGGCCGCGCTCTGTCCGAGCCCAAGGAGCGCCCGCGCCCCCCCGTAAAGCCGCAACAGTTCGATTCGATCCCGCTCGTCGGTCGCTCTCCCGCCATGCAGGACATCTATCGCGTGCTTGCGCGGCTGATGCAAACCGACCTCACCGTCATGATCAGCGGTGAATCTGGAACCGGTAAGGAGCTCGTTGCGCGCGCGCTGCACGATTACGGGAAACGCCGCAGCGGTCCATTCGTCGCGATCAATATGGCGGCCATCCCTCGCGATCTCATCGAATCGGAACTATTCGGGCACGAAAAGGGAGCCTTTACCGGCGCCAACACGCGCAGCTCGGGTCGGTTTGAGCAGGCTGAGGACGGAACGCTGTTCCTCGATGAGATCGGCGACATGCCGATGGAAGCGCAGACCCGGTTGCTGCGCGTGCTGCAGGAAGGCGAGTACACCACCGTCGGCGGTCGCACGCCGATCAAGACCAATGTGCGGATCATCGCGGCGACCAACAAGGATTTGCGTATCCTGATCCAGCAAGGGCTGTTTCGCGAAGATCTCTTCTTTCGGCTCAATGTCGTGCCGCTGCGATTGCCGCCCTTGCGCGAACGCCTCGAAGACGTGCCCGATCTGATGCGGCATTTCCTGGATCAAGCTGCACGCGAAGGTTTGCAGCTAAAACAGCTCGAAGAGCCGGCCATGGACCGGCTGAGGCGACATCGCTGGCCCGGCAACGTTCGCGAACTGGAAAACCTCGCTCGCCGATTGGCCGCTCTTTACCCGCAGGAGATGATCTCCGCTTCTGTGATCGAGGCGGAGCTATCGCAGCCGGGCATCACGGCAACCGACAGCGAGAGCAAAACAGAGCAGGGGCTTGCGAGCGCTGTCGAGCGGCACCTCGCGAAGTACTTTTCAACATTTGGCGACACCCTGCCGCCCCCCGGTCTCTATCACCGCATCCTGCGCGAGGTGGAGCATCCGCTCCTGTCCGTCACGTTGGCCGCAACACGGGGGAACCAAATCCGCGCCGCCGACCTGCTCGGTGTCAATCGCAACACATTGCGCAAGAAAATCCGGGACTTGGACATTCAGGTGTTTCGGACAACTGGCTGATCGGGCGGCAAAATCAGTTCTGTGGTGCCGATAAGCCACAGCAGGCAACCAATGTGCCCCGGAATAGTCGCAATCGGGCAACATTGTTGTAGAAAAGCATCAGCCACAAGATCACAAGGCGAGGGGGGCTGCCCGGACGGACGGGAATTGCGCGCGCGATACACGCGTCCCCGGGCAAAAGATGAGTGCATGAGCCAAGTCGGCCAGGTAGCAGCTGCCGAACCGGTAATTAGCACGGCCGCGCCCCCGGCGGGGCGCGTTCGCATACTTGGTGTCGTCGCGGTCGTCCTCGCGCTTCTGTCGGCCTTCATAACATTCATCGTTCTTGCGGGTCTCACTCCGGTTGCGCCGACGCATGAAGTGGTCGTCTCGCTTCTGCTTGCCAATGCAGTCACTGTGCTGCTGCTCTCCGCTGTCATCCTGCGCGAAGTGTGGAAGGTGCTGCAGGCGAGGCGGCGCGGCCGGGCCGCTGCGCGTCTGCATGTGCGCATCGTCGCGTTGTTCTCCATTATCGCCGCCGTGCCGGCCGTGCTCGTGGCCGTGGTCGCCAGCGTAACCCTTGACCGCGGGCTCGATCGGCTGTTTTCGCAGCAGACCCACGCGATGATCGAGAACTCGCTTATGGTGGCGGACGCCTATGTGCGCGAGCATGTGCAGTTCGTGCGCGCCGACAGCATCGCGATCGCCATCGAGCTGGCGCGGGCGAGGCCCTTGTTCGACCAGTCGCGCGACCAGTTTCATGAGTTCCTGTCGGTGCAGGCCTCCATTCGCGGACTGCCTGCCGTGCTCGTGCTCGACAAGGAGCTCAATCCCATCGATCAGGTGAATGCGCAGCTCGAGCAGGCATTCGTTAAACCC
>JBKPOZ010000088.1:0-5257 GCA_046733355.1 Pseudomonadota bacterium
TCGCAGTCACAAGGCCAAGGCCCGTCCGCCGCCTCATTCGGGCCGCCGCCGCCAAGCTCCTGTTCCTGCCGAAATACTCACCCGACCTAAACCCGATTGAACAAGTCTTCGCCAAGCTCAAACACCTTTTGCGAAAGGCGACCCTCCACCCTGGCGACATCGTCATCATCGACAATCTTGGCAGTCACAAGGGCAAGGCC
Organism: Pseudomonadota bacterium; assembly: GCA_046733355.1. Taxonomy (GTDB): domain Bacteria; phylum Pseudomonadota; class Alphaproteobacteria; order Rhizobiales; family Xanthobacteraceae; genus VAZQ01. The sequence continues at coordinate 201 of JBKPOZ010000088.1, forward strand.
GTCCGCCGCCTCATTCGGGCCGCCGGCGCCCGACGAGCGTGAGAACTCGCGTCGCCTCACTCGATGATCTCGTCGGCGCGGGCGAGCAGCGTCGAGGGCACAGTGAGGCCGATCGCCTTCGCAGCCTGCAACCGCAGCAGCTGAACTCCGGCCAAAACCCGCTTTTCAGCCACCGGCTGTTGTGGCCTCACCGCGCCCAAATGGGGAGAGCAATGCAAGGGCGTATATTGCATCGCTGGTCTACCAGTCCTGGCGGAATCGGCTCTCGAGTTCCGGCTACTGCAGGGCGCGTCCTGTGACCTTTCGCACTTCACAATGCAGTGGATTGGAGGGAAGGTCTTCCCCAGGAACGAACTACAGGGAGACCGAAATGTGTCCCTTTATCGAGAAGAACCCCACCCAATTTTTTGCGGTCGTCGGCGCTGCTTACCTCGCAGAGCGTCACCTGGACAGCTGCTCTCATTTTCCTGAGCGCTCTTCTTGGCGGCAACGCACATGGCTGCCCGCCAGGGTCGATGATCTCATCAGCCAACACTTTCATGCCGGGAACGTAGAACTCCAGTAGCAACCCTGTTTTGCGCTGCCCACGACATTATTCAGAGGCGTTGTGAATCTCCTGAAGAAGGTCTGGAACACTGGTGATGAGGAGTGCTCCCCGTCGTTTTACCAGCACTCCCTTTCGTTCCAGGCTCTTAAGTTCGCGGGCAACCATCTCGCGCCGCGTACTAACGCGTGCAGCAATATCCGAATGCACTGGAGGCGGCGATACAATAGCCCGATGTTGATCGGCCGGATCGGTTCGGGATAGCCTTAACAGCTCCGCATAAATTCTATGCTTGACGTGCATCGAGCTGAATTCATTGACCCGTTGCGTCAGTGTTCGTATGCGAGCGACCAGAAGTCGGAGCAGCTGTTCGCGCACATCGGGATATTTGTGAACAGTGTCCAGAAAAACTTGAGCAGACATAGACGCTATTGTCGCGTTCGTGATCGCAAGAATTCCAGCTGACCGTGGCTGACCATCAATGGCAGCGAGCTCGCCAAAGTAGCCGCCCGCGTCAATATCCGTCAAAATTACCATTCGATCCGGAGAAGGTGTTATCAAAACCCGTACAGTGCCCCTGGTCAGGAAATACACATCCGTGCCTCGGTCATGCAGCTCGTATAGCCACTCCTTGGCGCGCGCGTGTCGCCATCGGCAGCGGCGCTCAAGTGAGCCCATATCGTCGGAATTGAGTGACCGAAAGAGTCCAATTTTCATTAAAGTCTCATGCGAGTTCAGCACAGGATGCCTCAAGATCAGGAGTGGCGCCGGGCTTGATTCTATTGCACGATGTCGAATTCGCGAACTACTGGTCGCGCAAACGCGTCGTAGCTGTGGCGCTCGCTCAGCTCTCGGCCGAACTTTTTCGCGCGGCGCCTGGCTTTGGTGGCAAGGCCTCGGCCGGTGATGGGGCTCGCTCGATTACCACCAATCGTCCACGGCTGAACCGATAAATGCCCGGGTGCGGTCCTTGCAGATAGGTGAGTACGAGCAGGCGTTGACCTCGGCTGTCTGACCCGAATTCGAATTTTTCAACCGGGCCGGCTAGCCTCACGACATCGCATTCGGTCATGTGCAGGGCGATGCCCAGCGGAACCGTTTTCTGATCCGATCCGGCAGCGCTGCACTGACCTTCCGCATTAACCAAATCGGGATTGTTTTTCAGCGGGACTGAAAAGGTCGTCCAGCCGGACGGATTGAACGCGGTCTCGGGCTTGAACGTCACGCTGTTCAGACTCAAATCGGCCGAGCAGGCGCCCAGCAAGAGCGCCAGCATACCACCCCTCAGGAGCCTGACTGTCATACGCGCCACGATCAGCCCGCCCGCCGTCCGCGCGGCGCGCCCGCTGTAATTGGCCACGCCCCGGCTCTGGTTCAGTACTGTACCAGCTACTAACGGTATCAGTAGTTAATTGGGTAATAATCTAAGGTGGGGGCGACCCGCCACCTCGAAATAGATGGTCCCGAACAATAGACCTCGGGAGCCAAGCTTTAGGTGACCCTCGCGCGCGAGTTCATGAACGTCGAGCCGCGCACATTGCACGTCGCGTAGCTTGCCCTTTGAATTGTGTCCACCAGAACCGCGACAGCCCATCTTGTCCTCAAACCGATGGGAGCATGAGCATGTGCTCGAAGCCGTGCAGCAACGTCTCGATGAGAACCCGCAGGCGATGCGCCAGCGGCGTGAGAGAGGCGGAGCATCCGTTCGCCACCTTGAAGATACGCATGGGCGCGACGCACTTTTTGATGAAGCGGCTGCCGAAGGTTGCCACCGAGATGGCGTTGGCACGTGCTTGCCAATAATCTCACGCGCGTCATGAACATCATCGGTGTTCAACCACTACTGGTGGCGATGAGGGCATAATTGCCCTCGTTTAAATCTTACTACCGGAAGCGACCCAATTCGCCCCAAATCGCCATTTTTCGAACATAGCGGATATCCGCGCTGATCCAAACGTTTATCGGCTGCAGAGCGAAACAAGATGCGCGTTTACCCCCGTGAGCCCAGACGGAGTGGCGATGCAATCGCATTTTGACGCGTCAACGGGCTATCTCTAGCACTCCTTGCGGCCAGTTCCTGCCGTTCACAGCAAAAGCTAGTCCGCCGAATGGCGCGTGAATCGCTGCAAAGCTCTCCACGGCTGGCGAGTGCGCCGATCTGCGGCGTCGGGACGCTGGCCCAGAACGGGTACCTCACACCGGTCAGCTCGATTGATGATGATCGCCTGTCCCACGAGCAGGCCTACTGCGACCTCTAAAGCGTGATGATTCTACGTTAGCCCGTAACCTGCGTTCTTGAAGTAATTTGCGCATTCCTGCGGAGTGAATGTGCCCAGGAGCTGACATATTGCAGCGCAGACCGTCTCGACGGTTCGCGCAGCAGCCTTTCGCAAAAGGTGTTTGAGCTTGGCGAAGACTTGTTCAATCGGGTTTAGGTCGGGTGAGTATTTCGGCACGCGGAAATTACATCGCTTGCGGCTCGCTATCGTCTTCCGGCTGTTTGTCCGTTTCGGTTTTATGCGGAAAGCGGTTGCCTAATGTCGTATGGAAATGAACAGATCGATAATTTCTCGCGCGCTGCACAGTATGCCGATCGTATTTTGAAAGGGGCAAAGCCGAATGAGCTTCCGGTTCAGGCGCCAGTTAATTTCTTGCTCACGATCAATCTGAAAACTGCCAAGGCGCTTGGCTTGGAGGTGCCGCTCCAGCTTCAGCAGCGCGCCGACCAGGTAATTGAATAAATCATTTCAACACTCTCGTTTGCTGCACTGCATGAAGTCCGGTCCTGGGGCACTCATGCGACTTCACAAATCGTGGAATAGCTCAGCATCGCGCACATAGCCCTGCAGCACGGCCGGGCGTTATTCGATGGGTGGGGGCGGAGGCGGAGGCGGAGGCGGAGTCAAAGGCGCAGCCAACCCTGGCAGCCCCTGAATGGATTGAGTCGTATTCTGGCGCGCATTTCCAATGAGGCTAAAGAGCTTGTCCCATGCCGGTGCATTGTCTTCACGCTCCCGACGGATCAATGTTTTGTCCTTTTGCCCGAAGTAGATACGCAGGCCGCCCCATATTCCCTCGAAATTGCTCGAACCGACACGCCCTTCCACGAAGGCTGACGCCATCACACCACGCCCGAGCGGCAGAGCCATTTCCGAACCCAGGGCCAACGCATTCCTGCCGGCGAGATAACGGTGGCCGATATATCCGTCCCAATTATCAGTGAAATAATATTTGAGATTAACCTGGTCCATGAACCTAGTCTTCACGTCATAGCTCTCGATGAACGTGGTGGTTACGATCGATCCCGGAATACCGATCGTTGGCGGCGTGATGGTCACGGTTTGAATGACACGCGAAGCAGAATTACCAAATTCGGCCCCGATTATCCCCTGCAAGGTCCAGCGGCCCCAATACGCCTCACCTTCGGCGGCAACATGGGCTACGTTTACGTCGCCGAATTGGTTCCACTGGATGTAATTGCCATAAAGACCAAGAAGACCGCTGTAAGGATTGCGCCAAAACAGGTGACCGCCGCCGCTGTAGAACGCCTTGCTATCCAGCGAACCTGCAGTCCCATCGAATTGCAGCCCTAACTGACCGCCCAGTGGCAGCGCAACAAAGCCGCGCCCCTCGTATAAACTCCGGCTGTTGAGCGAACCGCCCAGCCCGTCCCATCTGCTGTTCAACCCGTCTACTGCCGGCGCGCCCCATGGCGTTTGTGCGTAAAGCCGGGCCGAGTTGGAATCCAACGCGTGGGCGCTGATGGGAGTGGATGCGATAGCAGCGCCAACCAATGCGGTCGTGATCAGCACCCGTTGTCGTAAGCAGCCCATTGAGCGTCCTCCCCGGGGCCAAATACGGCCGAACATTCGCGCCAGTCCGTTTTTCATTGGAGCCCCTAGAGGACGTTCAAAGTTCAACAGGCTGAAGTAGACATTCAAGGCCGTAGCCTCCTAGTGCAAAAAAGCCACTGTGGATTAAGAACGCGATCTTTATGTCGGGCAGCTTTTTGGCCCCATTCCCATCCGCAGCCGTCCTCCTGCACCAGCACGCCGACGAAACCGTGGGCGCGTGTCCTCAACTCGCACACTTCGCGAGAATTAAGGGCTTATTCTTCATCGGTCGCTAGTCGGGCCGAACATCGGCTCCCCCATGCCCACAGCGGGCGCACACCATACGAGAACCTACGGAGTGAATAGGCAAGTCGTCGGGGAGGTGATCCGCATTCCTTACCTGCCTGTGCACGCTGTTTGGCGGCGCTGAGGCATTGTCAGGTTGTCAATTGAATCAGGTTTTTGACCGCTCCGTTCGATGAATGAGTTCATTCGACGGCAATTTCGGATCCAGCAGTTTGCGCGCTTGTTCCACGCCAGCCAACGGCAATTTCGCTGGATCCAGCAAGCCTATCTGTACGAGCAGCGAGCCTTGGTCCCAATAAATATGCTCGTGAGTGACTTTTCCATTCTCGACGCCCATGACGACGACGGTCGGGAGCTCCACCTTTCGCCCTGTC